>JAYQDX010000024.1:0-27109 GCA_038138545.1 Rhodobiaceae bacterium
GACATCATCTATGACACGCGCGATCCGGTCAGCCTGACCGATCTTCTTGGCAAGGCGGTGTTTGCGGGGAGCAATGATTCTTCCTGACCGTCGCATTTTTCTGCTTGCGGTGACGCTTATCAGCTTGTCCGCAGGTGCCGAGGCCAGTTGGATCGAGGGCCGCGCGGCGACCATCCAGGCTCTCGACAAGATTACCGCGCGGATTTCCACACTCCGCGTTCCCCTAGATGAGCCTATTGATTTCGGCACGCTCAGCGTGACTGTGCGGCGCTGTGCCTACCATCCGCCGGAGGAACCGCCGGAAGATGCGGCCTTCCTCGAAGTGGTGGATAACGGCCATGACAGCAGCAAGCCGCCACAGCCGGTCTTCAGCGGCTGGATGTTCGCCTCCAGCCCCGCTGTCTCGGCGATGGAACATCCGGTCTATGACCTGACACTCCTCAGTTGCAAATCAGAGTGAAGCTGCCGCTCGATTGCCGGTCAATCACCGGTCAGTCGGCACTGGCCGGTCCCAGCATCATGGCGACCAGCTCATCGCTTGGGCTGTCAAGCCGCAGGTCGGCGGCCGCACCAAGCGCGCGTTGCAGACGTTGCTGGAACTGCTCGCGGCTGACCTCATGGATGCCGAACTGGCGCAGATGATCATTGGTGAATTGCGCGTCAAGAAAATGAAAGCCGCCGGCGCGAAGCCGCGCCACCAGATGCACAAGCGCCACTTTCGAGGCGTCGGTCTGGCGCGAGAACATCGATTCTCCGAAAAAGGCGGCGCGCAGGGCGACACCATACAGGCCGCCGACAAGTCTTTCCGCGTGCCACACCTCGATCGAATGCGCGAAACCGAGCCGATGAAGCGCGATATAGAGCTGCCGGATATCACGATTGATCCAGGTTTCGGTTCGGCCATCTCCAGGCGCGGCGCATGCGTCGATCACGGCCGGAAAATCGCGGTCGATGGTGACGCTGAATCGTTGCTGGCGCACGGTGCGGGCAAGACGCCGCGGCAGATGGAATTCGTGTCGCGCGCCCTCGCGCCAGGCCAGCGGGATCAACGCCCGCACATCCGGATCGTAGAATTTGATATCGCGGCTGTCCGCGCTGTCGGCCATCGGGAACACGCCGAGCGAATAGGCCTTGATCAGCGTTTCGGGTGAAAAGGCGAAGCGCTCGGCCATGGTCATTTCCCCTGATTGCGCCCCCTGATCGCGCCCCCTGATTGCGCGCCCTGATCGCGCCCCCTGATCGCAGACCGGTACGCCGACCTTGTCAGCTGTCACCGTCGTTCAGGAAATGTTCCTCAAGCCAGCGAATATTGTAACTGCCATCGATCACCGCCGGCGCGTCCACCAGCCTTTCATGAAGAGCCAGTGTTGTCGGGATCGGCTCGACGACGAATTCCTGCAACGCCCGTTTCAGCCGCGACAGGCAATGCGCGCGATCATCACCATAGACAATCAGCTTGGCAATCAGACTGTCATAATAAGGCGGTACGGCATAGCCGGCATAAAGACAGGAATCGACGCGAATGCCGGGGCCGCCCGCTGCGTGATAGGCGGTGATCCGTCCCGGCGTCGGCATGAAGGTTTCGGGATGTTCGGCATTGATCCGGCATTCGATGGCATGGCCGGTGAAGGTCACGTCATCCTGCGTGAAGGACAGCTTCATGCCGGCAGCGATGCGGATCTGTTCACGGACAAGATCGACGCCGGTGATCGCCTCGGTGATCGGATGTTCGACCTGCAGGCGGGTGTTCATCTCGATGAAGAAGAATTCACCATTCTCATACAGGAATTCCATCGTGCCGACGCCAAGATAGCCCATGCGGCGTGTGGCCTCGGCCGCGATACCGCCAATCTCGGCCCGTTGCGCGGCGCTCAGAACCGGTGAGGGGGCTTCCTCGAACAGCTTCTGGTGACGCCGCTGGATCGAACATTCGCGCTCGCCAAGATGCACTACATTGCCATGGCTGTCGGCAATCACCTGAACCTCGATATGGCGCGGTTGGCCAAGATAGCGTTCCAGATAGACAGTGTCGTCGCCAAAAGCCGCCTTCGCCTCAGAGCGCGCCGAACTGAAAGCCTCGGCAAGGTCGTCCGCGGTCTCGGCAACCTTCATTCCGCGGCCGCCCCCACCCGATGCCGCCTTGACCAGCAACGGGTATCCGACATCGGCGCCGATGCGCCGCGCCTCGTCAAGCGTCGGCACCGCGCCCGGGGATCCCGGAACCAGCGGCAGGCCGGCCTCGGCGGCGGTGATCTTGGCCTCGACCTTGTCACCCATCGACCGGATATGGCGTGGTTCCGGCCCGATGAAGGTCAGGCCATGCGCCGCGACGATCTCGGCGAAATCGGCATTCTCGGCAAGAAAACCGACACCGGGATGAACCGCATCGGCGCCGGTGATTCCGGCGGCGGTGATGATCGAGGCCACATTGAGATAGGAATCGGTGCTTGAGGGCGGTCCAATGCAGACCGATTCGTCGGCCAGGCGAACCGGCATCGAATCGGCGTCCGCCGTTGAATGCACGACGACATTCGGGATCTTGAGTTCCTGGCAGGCGCGCAACACACGCAGCGCCACATCGCCCCGGTTGGCTATGAGGATCTTGTTGAACATCACTCGATAACGACCAGCACTTCGCCGAATTCCACCGGCTGTCCATTCTGCACCATGATCTGCGCAATCTTGCCATCGTTCGGCGCGGTGATCGGGTTCATCACCTTCATCGCCTCGACAATCAGCACGGTCTGGCCTTTCTTGACAGTATCACCGACGGCGACAAAGGCCGGCGCGTCGGGCTCGGGCGCCACGTAAACGGTGCCAACCATCGGCGAGGTCAGGGCCCCGGGGTGGGACGCCATGTCCTCGGGAGGTGAGGCGGCGGCAGGCGCCGGCATCGCAGCTGGAGTCACTGTCGGGGCGGCGGTAGGGGCGACCGCCGCGACCGGCGCGGCGCCGGCAACGCGTGACAATCTTACCGACAGATCTGCTGTTTCATATTCGAGTTCGGCCAGCCCGGCCTCGTCCAGAATATCCGCCAGTGCCTTGACGAGCGCTGTATCGCCCGTGCCCGAAATCTTTGGGCCCTTTGCCATTTATTCGGCCTCCCTAGCCATTTCCAGAATACCCCTGATCGCCATGACATAGGACATGGGACCGAAACCAAGAACAACACCGTCGACCACCGCCGAGATCATGGAATGATGCCGGAAGGATTCGCGCTTGTGAACATTGGAAAGGTGAACCTCGATCTTGCGCCCCGGAAAAAGCGCCAGCGCGTCGCGAAGCGCCACCGATGTATGGGTCAGGGCCGCCGCGTTGATGACAATCCAGTCGGCTCTGCCGACCGCCTGCTGGATGGTGGTGACAATATCGCCCTCACCATTGCTTTGCATCCAGTCAAGCGTGGCCCCTTCCGCCTCGCAGATCGCGCGGCATTTCGCTTCCATGTCGGCCAATGTGTCGGCGCCATAGATGTCCGGCTCGCGTGTGCCAAGCATGTTCAGATTTGGCCCGTTAATAGCCAGAATTTTTACCGGTCCTGTCATCATGAAATCCTGCTTTGCTGGCGCGCGTCAGCTGTTCGCGGCGCGTTCGGTGGCGATGATCTCGCGCATCTGGTCAAGGCCGATCGCGCCCGGAATGACCTGACGCCCGATCACCAGGCCGGGCGTGCCGGAGATTTCCAGCTGCTGCGCGGCGGCGCGGGTGCGCGCGATGATGGCTTCAATCGCCGGGCTGTTCATATCGGCCTGCAACCGGTCCAGATCAGCACCGGCTGATTTTGCCGCGGCAAGGATGCTGTCCATTGAGATGGCGCCGCGCCCGGTCATCATGGCGATGTGAAACTCCTCGAAGACGCCCTGTGCCTGCGCCGCGATGCCGGCCTGTGCCGCCAGCAGCGAGGATTCACTCAGGATCGGGAATTCCTTGACCACCAGTTTGATATCGCCATCCGCCGCGATCAGTTCCTGCAGCGGTTTGAAAACCCGCTTGCAATAGCCGCAATTATAGTCGCTGAACTCATAGATCACGAAGCTGGCATCGGGATTGCCGAGGAACGGGTCGCCATCATCGCTTTTCAGGATGAACATCGCCTGTTCGCGGCGTTCGGCGGCCTCACGCTCGGCAAGCGAGAGCAGGGCGTCGCGAACGACTTCGGGATTGGCGCGGATATAGTCGCCGATCATCTTGTCAAGCGCCGCCCGGTCGGCATCCTGGATGTCCGCCGAGGCCGGCAGGCTGGCCCCGATGGTGATGCACAGCGCTGTCATGAGGCGCGCCGCCAGTCTGAAATAATGGTGGCTGGCAAGATGGCGGAACATGATGATGTGACTCCTGTTACGACGTCGCCGCAAGATATACCAACCGCCGACGGCTTTGCCTAGCGGCAACAGCGCTTTCCTATTGCTGGTCCTTGCTGTAGCGGAACACGATATCGCTGGCCCGGCGATGCAGCACCGGGTCGAGCCCGTCAATGGCCATCACCCGGCGCGCCAGCTGCGCGGCACGCGCGCCGTCATTCAGCAGGATGGCCTCATTGGCAAGCGCCAGATCCGCCTCGGCAATACGCCCGGATTTGCCAAGCGCGATACCGTACTGGCGATGCAGGAAGCCCCATCTGGCCTCTTTGTCATGTGCGGCCTCGAGGGCGGTAATGGCGCGCTCCAGATTGGCCATGCCGCCGCTGGCGATCAGCGCCCGTCCCAGATTGATCTGGATCAGCGCGCTGCCCGGCCGAAGTGTCAGTGCCCGTTCATAGGAAGTGGCGGCATCCATCGGGCGGGCCAGTGCGAACAGGATGTCACCGCGAAATTCATGGAAATACGGATCGCCGGGACGTGCGGAGACAAGCTCATCCATGCGGGTCAATGCTGTTCGTAAATCGCCGCGGCGATAATCGGCGATGGCGTGCATATAGGCGCCAAGCGTTTCATTCGGGGCCTTGTCCGCCTCCGTGGTCTTCACCCGTTGCGGGGTTTCGGTCCAGGCAACCATCTTCGCCCTGATGCGTGCGAACAGCTCTGCGGTGGTTGGTGGTGGCGCGGTGTCGCTGTGCGGCGACTGGTTGAGGTGATCCTGAAAGGTCTGCAAACGTTCGGCGGCGCCCGGGTGTGTTGCGTAATAGGGGGACTGCCGGCTTTCGGGAAGGCTCCGCTGGCGCGCCAACCGCTGCATCAGGTCACGAAGCCCGGCCGCTGAATGACCGGTCTTCTCGAGCAGTTGCAGGCCGATTTCATCCGCCACCGCCTCGGCACGGCGGCGCGAGGCAAGGAAACCGCGCGTCGCATGGTCATTGCCGCCGATCAGGACACCGGCCGCGGCATCACCACCACCACCGGCGGCGACAGCGATCGCCGCAACCGTGGCCAGCGCGGCCGCGCCGCTGGCCTGCTGAAGATCATCACTGATGCGTTGAACATGGCCTTCCTTGATATGGCCAAGCTCGTGCGCCATCACGCCGATGGCCTCAAGCGATGATGTCGATTCGACGATCAGACCCGAATGGATATAGATCAGCCGCTTGCCAGCGACAAAAGCATTGTAGCGGGGATCGAGGATAACCCGCACATCAACGCTGCCGGCAGGATAGCCTGCGGCAACCTCCAGCGGTTTCAGCATGTCGCGAAGCCCGGCCTCGATCTCGGTATCGCGGATCATGCCCGCCGATGCCGACATGCTGGCGAGAAAGGCAAGGCCCGATGTCACCAGGGCGATGATGCGCAATCGGCCGATTCTAAAGAGGCTGACCATCGGATTTTCAGTCCTGAAATTTCATGGGTGACAACATTATCGCACATTTGTGGCGCTTTCGCGGCCTATCTGGTATCACGCTGCCGTGAACAAGCGCCAGGATGGACCGCACCAGTATGGCCCGTACCAAGATGGCCCGCCCCAAGATGGATTTCATGTTATGCCGTTGAAGACGACATCAACGAATTCGGTTCCCGCCTTTCTCGCCATGGCCGTGATGAACGCCTCGAGCCAGCTTGAGGCGGCGGGCGCGGATGTGATCCATCTCGAGGTGGGCCAGCCATCCTCGCCGCCGCCCGAGGCGGTCAACAGGGCATTGGCAGATGCGCTGGCGCAGACCTCGACACATGGCTATTCGCTGGCTTGCGGCGAGACAGCGTTGCGCCGGCGAATTGCCGCGCATTATGCTGATTTCTATGGTGTCACGGCCGATCCTGACCGGGTCGTCATCACCCCCGGATCATCGCTTGCCTTCGCGCTGTCCTTCCTTGCCGCCTTTGATCGCGGCGACCGGATCGCGCTGGCAACGCCCGGCTATCCGGCCTATCGAAATCTGATGCTGGCGCTGGGGATCGAGCCGATCCTGCTGCCGGCCCGCGCGGCGCAGGGCTGGATTCCCGATCTTGAGGCGCTGGCGGCCAACGGGGCGCCGCTGCCGGACGGAATCCTTCTTGCCAGCCCGGCCAACCCGACCGGGGTGGTGATGTCGGATGACGAGGTGAAATCCGTCTGTGAGTGGTGTGATCGCAACGGCGTGCGCCTGATCATGGACGAGATCTATCATGGTCTGACCTTCGGGGCCCGGCCGGCCTCCGCGCTGTCCTTCAGCGACAGCGCCATCATCGTCAATTCCTTCTCGAAATATTACTGCATGACAGGCTGGCGTGTCGGCTGGGCGATTGTGCCACCGGACCTTTTGGAAACGGTCGAGCGGCTGGCGCAAAATCTCTATATCGGGCCGCCGCGCCCGATGCAGGCCGGGGCCCTCGCGGCATTCGATGATTATGCGGTTCTCGACCAGCATGTCGACCGGTACCGCGAGAACCGCGACATCCTGACCCGTAATCTTCCCGAAGCGTTTCTGGGCGATATCGCCCCGTCGGACGGAGCTTTCTACCTGTATACGGATATCAGCCATCTTGGCATGAAGACGCCGGATTCGACGGCGCTGGCCGATGCCATGCTCCGCGAGGCGCATGTTGCCTGCACGCCCGGGGTCGATTTCGACCGGGAACAGGGACACCGGCATCTGCGGCTGTCCTTTGCCGGCAGCACGCAGGACATGAAAGAAGCCAGCCGCAGGATCAACGACTGGCTTCCGAAGTTTCTGGCTATGCAATAGGGCGCGGTGAGCGCGTCAGCCGCGGTTCCACCACCCCTTGCGCTTTGTCGAAGGGTCGTTCTGGCCAACCTCGATGACATCCTGTGGTGCCGAGCTGATCGGCGTGCGTGACGCGGCAGCCTCGTCATTCTCTGGTGCCGAGGCTTCGGATGCCGCTGTGTCTTCAGCCTTTTTGGCAGCTTTTTTGGCGGCCTTCTTGCTTGCCTTCTTCTTGGTCGTGCCGGCAGATTTCGCGGCTTTCGCGCGGGTGGCCTTCTTCTTTGCCGGCGCCTCGTCCTCGGATGTGGCGGCATCGCCGGCTTCGGGGCTGGCTTCTTCAGCCTGCGTGTCATCGCTCAATGTCGCGGCAGCCTTGGCGGCTTTCTTGCGGGTGCGTCGCTTTGGTTTGGCCTCGGCGTCATCTGCCGCATCGGCCTCGGCCTTGTTGGCGTCGGTGGCCTCTGGCGTATCGGCGCTGTCCTCAACCGCGACGGCATCACCTGTCTTGCGGCCACGTGACCGGCCACGGGACTTGCCACGTGTTTTTGTTCCAGGGTCGCTCTCACCGTCCTCGGACACGGCCTCGGTGGCGGCACTGTCAGGGGCATCGGGTTCATCATCATTCGCCGGTGCTTCCGCCGCGTCGTCAGCGGCCACCGCCTCGCCCGCGTTATCGCCAGCCTCACCGCCGCGCCGCCGCCGCCGCCGGCCACCGCGGCGGCCACGTTTGCGTCGTTTCGGCTGATCGTCCTCGCCGTTTTCCTCATCCGGGCTGTCCGGCGTGTCCTCATCGCTGCTTTCGGCCGGCGCCGCTTCCTTTTTGGCCGGCTTTGCCTGTTTGCGGTTGTTGTTGCCCTGGAAGCCGATCCGCTCGGCCTCATGTTCGGTCGCGATCAGGCTGTCACCGGCGAGGATCACGATCCGCATCTCGAACCGCTCTTCCAGCGCACTGATGGCGTCGCGCTTGTGATTCAGGATATAGAGGGCGACATCGCGGTTGATGGTTACGCGAAGTTCATCCATCCGGCCTTTCGACGCCTCATCCTCGATCACCCGCAGCATCTGCAGCGCGGCCGTTTCGACCGACCGGACCCGGCCCGACCCCTCGCAATGCGGGCAGACCGAGCTGATCGATTCATTGAAGCTGAGTCGCAACCGCTGGCGCGACATTTCCAGAAGACCGAAATGGCTGATCGACCCGATCTGAATCCGCGCGCGGTCGTTGCGCATCGCGTCCTTCATGCGACGCTCGACGGCCTGCTGGTTCCTGTTGTCCTCCATATCGATGAAGTCGACAACAATCAGGCCCGACAGGTCGCGAAGGCGAAGCTGTCTTGCCAGCTCGTCGGCTGCCTCGAGATTCGTTTTCAGCGCCGTTTCCTCGATATTGCGCTCGCGTGTCGAGCGGCCGGAATTGACGTCGATGGCGACCAGCGCCTCGGTCTGGTTGATGACAAGATAACCACCTGACCGCAATGTCACCTGCGGGCTATGGATCGTGTCCATCTGCTGTTCAACCTGATAGCGCTGGAAGATCGGAAGCGCGTCCTCATATTTCTGCACGCGTTTCACATGGCTCGGGATCAGCATCTTCATCTGTCCCCGGGCTTGCTTGTACGCATCCTCGCCCTCGACAAGAACCTCGTCGACCTCGCTGGTATAGAGGTCACGGATCGAGCGCTTGACCAGATCGCCTTCCTCATGGATCAGGCTTGGTGCCTGTGATTCCAGCGTCTTGGTGCGGATTTCATCCCATAATTTGGACAGATAGGCATAGTCGCGGGCGATCTCGGTCTTGGTCCGCTTGGCGCCGGCTGTCCGCACGATGACAGCCATGCCATCCTGGACATCGAGGCCGCCAACGATCGTCTTCAACCGCTTTCGATCAGCAGCGTTTGTGATCTTGCGGCTGACACCGCCGCGCCGCGTCGAATTCGGCATCAGCACACAATATCGACCGGCGAGCGACAGGTAGGTTGTCAGCGCCGCGCCCTTGTTGCCGCGTTCTTCCTTGACGACCTGCACCAGCATGATCTGCTTGCGCGACACGACTTCCTGGATCTTGTATCTGCGGACATGGCGGCGTGGCCTGATGTCGTCTTCATCGGCACCTTCGCCGCCAACGGTCTCGGGCGCGCCGTCTGCTTCCTGCGCGCCGTCCTCATCCTCGTCGGAGTCACGCTCCGCCTGGACAAGCGCCTCACGGTCCTCAACCGGAATACGATAGTAATCGGGGTGGATTTCGCTGAATGCCAGGAACCCCTGACGATTGCCGCCATATTCAACAAAGGCGGCCTGAAGCGATGGTTCGACACGCGTTATGCGCGCCAGATATACATTGCCCTTGAGTTGCTTGCGGTTTTCGGTCTCGTAATCGAAATCCTCAATGCGGGTGCCGCTCAGCAGGACAACCCGTGTCTCTTCGGATTGTCGGCCGTCGATAAGTAGTCTTTTTGTCATAGAAATGTCTCTTTCCAGCCACGTCTGCCGGTGATCGCATGTCGCGGATCGCATGCCGGCAACGTGGGGGATGTTGGTTCGCGGGTATCACATGACAGCCATCACGCAAAGGAGCTGTCGGGCGGATCGCCATCGACAGGTTCTGCTGGGTTGGACGGGTCATGGTCAGGTCCCACGAAAGGTTTACACAATGGTATCGGGCGCCTGTCGCACAAGCCGGCAGCCGCGGGACAATCTGAATGGTCTGGCATAGCTGCTCGGGGCGGTATCGCCCGAGGGATACTTCTGTCACGCTGTGATCGATCAACTGGGCGCCACTTGCCTGTTCGGGGACCTGGCCAGCCTGTTTCCGGGCGGCCGGGTCGCGCCTCAGCGCGGTCGCTCACTGCTAAGGTTGACTATATACACCCAAAAAGCAAAATGCCAATAACGTTAAATTGAGCCATCTGCCGCCACCGGGCGTTTTGTCCCGGGATTGCGCTACCGGGGGTTGGAAACAGAGTGACGCCGAACAGGTTTTGCCGATGCCTATGCTCGCTGGCCGCAAGCTTGCCGGCCATGTTGATTTTCATGGCCTCGGTGCTGGCGTCCGGCCAGGGTCTGGCAGCGGACAGCGCGATCACCGGACTTCGCATCGGCGGGGTCGAGATTGACGGGCGGCAAGCGCTTCGGGTGGTGGTCGAGACCAACCGACCGGTGCCGGCGAAGCTGACACTTCTTGCCGACCCGTACCGCTTTGTCGTCGACATCCCGAACGCTGATTGGCGTGTTGCCGATGTGCCGAAGAGCGGCACGCTTGGCGCCGCCCCGGCGACAGCCTATCGCTATGGCAGACCCGACCCGCAAACCGGCCGTGTGGTGATCGAGATGACCTCACCGGCGGCACCGGTGCGTCGGTTTGCCCTGCCGGCCGGTGGCGGACGCGGTCACCGGTTGGTTTTCGACCTGGCGGACAACGGGCAGACAGCGTTTCGGGTTGCGGCGAAGATGCTGGTGCGCGAGGGACTGCGCGGGTATGGCGATGCGACTTCTCCTGTTAGCCAGCAGGCTGGCGCACCGCAACCAACGCAGCCTGCCGCCACCAGCAAACCGCAATCTGCCTTATCCGCACCGGCCACACCCCGCAAGGTCGAGGTTGCCCCTCGCAAGCCAAAGCCGGCACCAGCGTCATCGCGCAAAAAGTGGACCGTCTTCATCGATGCCGGCCATGGCGGCAAGGATCCCGGGGCGATTGGCAAGTCGAAGACACAGGAAAAACACATCACGCTGGCCGCCGCCACCGAACTGGCGCGCCAGCTGAAGGCAACCGGGCTGATCAAGCCGGTGCTGTCGCGTTCCGACGACCGTTATCTGAAACTGCGCCAGCGCATCAATCTCGCCCGCCGGCAGCAGGCTGATATATTCATCTCGCTCCATGCCGATGCCGCGCCGTCCAGCAAGGCGCGGGGGATCTCGGTCTTCACATTGTCCGACACGGCCTCGGACAAGGAAGCTGAATTGCTGGCCAGGAACGAGAACAGGGCCGACCTGATCGGTGGGCCGGATCTGGCGGTCGAGGATGCCGAGGCCGCCGATGAATTGCTGCGCATGTTCCAGCGCGAATCGATGAACCAGTCAACCTATCTGGCGAGCACCATCCTGCGCCATATCCGCGATATGCCCGGCGGCGACAGGCGGGGCCATCGTTTTGCCGGATTTGCCGTGTTAAAAGCTCCTGACATGCCGTCCGTGCTGGTCGAGATGGGATTCATCACGAACCGGCAGGATGAGGCGAACCTGAAGACCGCGGAATATCGCACAAAGCTGACCGAAAGGCTGGCCCGCGCCATTGTTGCATATCTGGTCGAATATGGTCCGCAAGAGTGACGTGAAAGGTGACTGGCAGGGGAATGGGTGACACCGCCGACAATCATGACGGGGACGACACGCTCGACCTGACCGACTCCGTGCGGGGGCGCCGCAGGAAATCCTTCCTCGCGCGGTTTGTCGGCGTCGTATCGGTGCTTTTCAGCCTGCTGTTCCTGGGTTTGGTCGCTGCTACCGCCGGTATTCTCTGGATTTTCTGGACCTATGGCAAGGAACTTCCCGACTATCACCAGCTGGCCCGGTATGAACCGCCGGTCGCCACCCGCATTCATGCCGGCAATGGTGCGTTGATCGCCGAACATGCCCGCGAGAAGCGGGTCTTCATGCCGGTCGAGGCGATGCCACCACGCCTTATCCAGGCGTTCCTGTCGGCCGAGGACAAGGCCTTTTATTCACATTTCGGCATTGATCCGCGGGCGTTGCTGCGTGCCGTCGTCACCAATGTTCGCAATTACGGCACCGGCCGCCGGCCGATTGGCGCCTCGACCATCACCCAGCAGGTGGCGAAGAACTTCCTGCTGACCAACGAGGTGTCGATCGACCGCAAGATCAAGGAAGCCATTCTGTCATTCCGCATGGAGCGGGCCTTCACCAAGGAGCAGATCCTCGCCCTCTATCTGAACGAGATTTATCTTGGTCAGGGAAGCTACGGTGTGGCGGCGGCGTCATTGAATTATTTTGACAAGCCGCTCGACCAGCTGACGCTTGAAGAAATGGCCTATCTGGCGGCGCTGCCAAAGGCGCCATCGAATTATCATCCGACACGCCGGATAAAATCGGCGACCATCCGCCGGAACTGGGTCCTTGGCGAAATGCAGCAGAATGGGTTCATCACTGAGACCGAGCGGATAGCGGCCGTCGCGGTGCCCCTGACCGTTGTCAAAAGAAGCGGGTTTGATTCCATCGATGCGCCCTATTTCGCCGAGGAGGTGCGGCGCGAGGTCGTCGCCATGTTTGGTGAAGACATGCTTTACACAGGTGGCTTGTCGGTGCGAACGACACTCGACCCGACCCTGCAGGAAGCGGCGCGGATGGCACTTGAACGCGGCCTCGAGGCACTTGATCGGCGCCAGGGATGGCGCGGTCCGCTAGGCAGCCACGCCGGTGCCGGTGATGTCGACGAAATCCTTGTCGCCCATCAGAAGAACATGCCGGATGATCATTTCGCCGCCCTTGTGACCGATGTCAAAAGTGGTGAGGCCGAAATCCATGTCGAGGGGCGGCAGGCCCGTATCCCGTTTGAACTTGCCTTCTGGGCCTATCC
Source organism: Rhodobiaceae bacterium (assembly GCA_038138545.1). Classification (GTDB taxonomy): domain Bacteria; phylum Pseudomonadota; class Alphaproteobacteria; order Puniceispirillales; family Puniceispirillaceae; genus UBA8309. The sequence continues at coordinate 12,663 of JAYQDX010000024.1, forward strand.
GCCGCGAGATGAGGATGGGGTGCGGCCGCCGCCATTGAAGGATCTTCGGGACGCGCTGTCGGTCGGTGACATCGTGATGGTGCAGCCGCCGACGGCCACGCCCGATCTGATCCGTGACGGATTCGAGCCGGGGCCGGAGGATATGTCGCTGTCCCAGCGGCCACTTGTCGAGGGGGCGATTGTCGCCCTTGATCCGCATACCGGACGGCTGCTGGCCATGAGTGGCGGCTACAATTACGCGGAGTCCGAGTTCAACCGCGCCGTGCAGGCGCTTCGCCAGCCCGGATCGGCTTTCAAGCCGTTTGTCTATCTTGCGGCGCTCGACCAGGGCTACAACCCGACAACGCGCATTCTCGATGCCCCGCTGGTGGTTGACCAGGGACGTGGCAAGCCGAAATGGAAACCCGCCAACTACACACGTCGCTTTTATGGCCCGTCGATCATGCGGGTCGGTATCGAGAAGTCCCGCAACCTGATGACGGCGCGTCTTGCGATGAGCCTTGGCATGGAGGAGGTTCAGGAATATGCGCGCAAATTCGGGCTGAACGAGAACCTGCCGCCCTTGCTCTCGATGTCGCTTGGCGCCGGCGAGACAACTCTTCTCAGGCTGACCTCGGCCTATGGCATGCTCGTCAATGGCGGCAAGAAGATCACGCCGAGCCTGATCGACCGGATTCAGAACCGCCATGGCGAGACCATCTATCGGCATGATGAGCGTGACTGCGCGGCCTGCCCTGTAGGGGAGGGATGGGCGGGCCAGGATATCCCGACACTGGCTGACACGCGTGAACAGCTGACCTCGCCAGCATCGGCCTTCCAGATGGTCTCCATGCTCGAAGGGGTCATCAAACGCGGCACCGGCCGGCGTATCGCCAAACTGAACCTGACCGTGGCAGGCAAGACGGGCACCACCAATGACAACACGAATGGCTGGTTCATAGGGTTCACGCCCGACCTCGCCGTTGGTGTCTTTGTCGGCTATGACACACCGCGCCAGCTTGGCAAGCGGGAGACCGGCTCCACCGTGGCAGTGCCGATTTTCGGCGATTTCATTGCCGCCGCCCAGGCTGACAGGCCGGTCATTCCATTCCGGCGCCCGAGCGGCATCACCATCATCCCGGTGAACGCGGAGACGGGTGAGCGCGTTCTTCCCAATCATGAGAAAGCCATCTTCGAGGTGTTCAAGCCCGGCCAGCGTCCCGGCGGCACCTTGATCGATGTACCCGGAAGTTCGGTTCGTGCCGCCCCGTCTGATGAGATCACCACGCCGGGCCTGTTCTGAGAGAGGTTGGTCTGACCGGAACCGGCGGGGCATGACGGCGGCTTAACCCTTGTCAGTCAATGGTCGTCGCGCTACTTCTAGCCGCGTCCGGGGTCGGCCCGGCAGAATGATTGGACAGTCCATGCAAGCCGAAACGCAAGCCCAGATCGATATTGTCACGACGGCCATCGACCTTCTCAGGAAACATGTCGATTTCGAGGCCGCGACAGCGCGTCTCGCCGAGCTTGAAGCGCTGAGCGCCGAGGGTGATTTCTGGAATGATCAGGCCGCCGCCCAGGAGGCCATGCGCGAGAAGAATCGCCTGCAACGTCAGATCGAGGCGATCACCACGCTTCAGGCTGAACTTGATGACGCGACGGGGCTCATCGAGCTTGGCGAGATGGAGGGTGATGAAGAGGTTGTCGCCGAGGCCGAGGCGTCGTTGGCGGAACTTGTGACACTGGCCGAGAAGCGGCAGCTTGAAAGCCTGCTGTCGGGCGAGGCCGATGGCAATGACTGCTTTCTGGAAATCCACGCCGGCGCTGGTGGAACCGAGGCCCAGGACTGGGCCGCCATGCTGGTACGCATGTACAGTCGCTGGTGCGAGCGTCGCGGCTTCAAGTTGCAGATGATCGAGGAGAGTGCGGGTGAGGAGGCCGGCATCAAATCGGTCACAATGCGGATCGAGGGTGACAATGCCTATGGCTGGCTGAAAACGGAATCGGGTGTCCACAGGCTCGTCCGGATCTCGCCCTATGACAGCTCGGCCCGGCGGCATACCAGCTTTGCCAGCGCCTGGGTCTATCCGGTTGTCGATGATGATATCGAGATCGAGATCGAGGACAAGGATCTACGCGTCGACACCTACCGTGCCTCCGGTGCCGGCGGGCAGCATGTCAACAAGACGGATTCAGCGATCCGGATCACCCATCTGCCGACGAATATCGTGGTGCAGTGCCAGAATGACCGCTCGCAGCACCGCAACCGCGCCACCGCGCTGAACATGCTGAAGGCGCGTCTTTACGAACTGGAACTCCAGAAGCGCGAGGAAGCGGCGAATGATGCGGCCTCGTCAAAGACCGATATCGGCTGGGGAAACCAGATCAGGTCCTATGTGTTGCATCCCTACCAGATGGTGAAGGATCTTCGCACCAACATCGAAAAGGGCAATGCCGGGGGCGTTCTTGACGGTGATCTGGACGATTTCGTCGAGGCCAGCCTGGCGGCGCGGGTCGGGGCGCAGCGCGACAGCTGAGAACAGCGTGTCAGAGCGCCTGCGCGCGGGCCAGCACCTCCTCGGCATGGCCCGCCACCTTCACCTTCGGCCAGACCTCGACAATCATGCCCGTGCCATCGATCAGAAAGGTGGCGCGCTGGATGCCCATATAGGTCCGGCCATACATGGATTTTTCGACCCAGACACCGAACGTCTCGCAAATGTCGGTTGCGTCATCGGCGCCAAGCTCACAGGTCAGGCCGTGCTTCGCCCGGAACTTGGCCTGTTTCGCCGCGCTGTCCTTTGAAATGCCGATCACCTCGCACCCTGCCGCCGCGAAATCAGCCATGAGCCCGGAAAAGGCGACAGCTTCTTTCGTGCATCCGCTGGTGTCGGCGCGGGGAAAGAAGAACAGGACCACATTCTTGCCGACCTTGTCTGCCATCGAGAAAGAGCCGGTGTCGGTCGGAATGGTAAAGGAAGGTGGTTTCGTGCCTGTTTCCAGCATCGTGGTTGTCTCCCGTGGTCTGGGGTCAATATACGAGGCCGGCATCTGTGATGGCTGGCCGGATTTTGGTGTCTTTCTGGAAGATGGGAAGAGTTTCAATGATCGCAAGACAGTATGTGAACGACGTGATACAAACGGCGCCATGAACGGGCGTTGGATATACGGGCGCTGACAGGGCCGCTATGGTGCAGGGAACACAGCCAAATGAGACCGAGGCAAAGCCGCAACGTCGCGTGTTGTGGTTCGTGTTGCTTGGCCTGTTACTGGCCGTTCTGGCGGGCATCGCGGCTCCCTTTGTCTATATTGCCAACGCTGGCGGTCTTGCCGGTTTGCTGCAGGCCGAACTCAGCAAACGCCTCGGTGGCGCGCCGGTTGCGGTTGCCGATGTCGGTGTCGAGGTTCAACTGCCGTCCTTCACGCTGGCCGTCCTTGCCTCCGATGTAGATCTCACCCTCGATAACAATTCGCTGACGATACCGCAGGCCAGCGTTGTCCTGACACCGCGCGCGCTGTTGCAATGGGCGCCGTCGGATATCGTTCTGACCGGCCTTGATCTCGATCTCACGCTCGATCCGGAAAGCTGGCGCGCCTCGCCGCTTGGTGCGTTGGCGGCAACCCTCGCCGCACCGCCCGTCGCGGCGCGCGAGGACAGCATGGCGGGGCGTCAGATCACCCTTGCCTCGGCAGGTTTGACGCTGCGTGATCCGGCGGGAGAGGCTGATCCGCTGCGGTTCGAGAATGTGGAATTCGAATTCGCCACGGCGGCGGATGGGACGTTTGTTGGCCTTGTCGAGGGCGAGCGCCTGATGGACGGTGCGTCGGCCGGTGTGATGTCGGTGTCCGCCATTGGCGATCTGGTCCGGAAGGATTTCCGGATCGATGTCAAACTGGATGAGTTCACCACCACAGGCCTGCCGGTGATGTCACCACAAATCCCGCTGGCATTTGGCGAGGCCGGCCGGCTGTCCGGCACCGCCAACCTGTCAATCAGTGCCGGTGTGCTGGATGTGGCGGATCTGGATATCGTGGCGATCGAGGGGCGTCTCGACCTTACAAACGTCGGACTTCCCATCCTTGCATATGACACCGCGTCGGTGGTGATGGGCTACAACCACGGTGCCGGTGAATTGTCGCTGGCCGAGGGTGAACTTGTTCTCAATGATGGCCGGACCGTCGCGTTGTCGGGAGAGCTTCGTGGGCTTAGCAAGGATGTGCCGCAGCTTGCACTTCGCCTTCGTGGCAACCGATGGCCGATCGAACGGATCTATGAAGACTGGCCTGCCGGGCTGGCATCCGGTGTTCGCGCCGCGCTGATGCAAAGGGCCGCCGGCGGCCGGCTCGAGAATTTCGAGCTGAAAGTGAGGGGCGGCTTCCAGCGGGATGGTGCCGCGCTGGAAATCGTGAATCTTGACCTGGAATCTGCTGTCCGCGATGTGGTGGTCGATGTCGGCGCGCAGCAATATGAACGGCTGACCGGTGTCGCCGACGGCAACGTGGCGCTTCGGCTCGGTCCGCGAGGTGTTGTCGAGGCGCTCACCCTGTCAGTCGGTGTCAGTGACGGCAGTTTGAAGATCGTGGATCGTGACACTCCGTTGCCTTTGACCCGTGTCCAGATCAACGCCGCGCTGCAGGGCAGCAAGTTCGCACTGCAGGATATCAGCCTGACGTTGGCCAATGGCGGCAGTGTCGGTGTCAGCGGCGATCTGTTCCTTGGCGATGGATGGGCCATTTCGGGAACCGATCTGAAGATCGCGGCGGGTGCCATGGATGTCCGCACATTCCACGCTATCTGGCCGGAATGGCTTGTCAGCAAGACCAGGAACTGGGTCGGGCAGAAGATGCCGCGGGGGCGCGTCGAGGATATCCGGCTACAGGTGATCAGCGATTTCACTGGTGAGCGGCCACGGATCTCGCGCCTCGACGGGACGGTGACGATGCGTGATGCCCGCCTTGAGCTGAACGCGAAACTGCCTGCCTTCACCAATCTTGATGGCCGTCTGACCATTGCCGACAATCGCGGTGAGATCATCCTGACTGAAGGCCGTGTGGAAGGCCTTGAACTGTCAACGGGCAAGGTGGAGATCGTTCCTGTCATTGGCGGCAAGCCGGCGATGGGGCGCACCGATCTGCGCCTTGCAGGAGATATTGGTGAAGCCATCCGCGTTGCTTCACACTTCGGTTTTGGTGGCAAGAGCGGCGAGCTGATGAAAATCAAAGCCGCTGGCCAGAGTGAACTTGCCGTCAGAACGAGTTTTCCTGTTCGTCGCAAGCTGAAGCCGGCCGATATCGGGTTCGAGGTCGAGGGCAGTGTGAGCACCGGGACTTTCACCAACCTGCCGCTTGGCGCCGAGGCGGGGGAGGCGAATGTCAACTTCACCGTCGACAGGTCGCAACTCCAGATCCGCGGTGATGCCACCCTGTTCGGCCTGCCGTCGAAGGTGACCTATCAGCGTGGCGGCGCTGCCGGAGAGGGCCGGGCCATGCTTGCCGTGTCGACTGTCGACAGCGACCTTGCGCGGGTCGCGGAGATCGCTGTGGCGCTTGGCTATGGTGGTGGGGACGCCATCGACCTCGCCGCCCTTGCCATGTCCGGGCGGGCCAATGTCGATCTGCGTGCGCGATTTCCGGCGGGTGGCACCCCGCAGCGCGCCGATATTGACCTCGAGACCGATATCATCGTGCAGAATGGAAATTTCGACGGGGTGCCGCTGGTTGGCATGGCGCGGGATGCCGAGCTGGTCATGCATCTGTCACAAGCCAAAACCGAGATTTCCGGTACAGCCACGGTGTTTGGCGCACCGGTGGATTTTGTCGTGACGAATGACCGTGACAGGGATCTGCTGCAGGTCAAGGCCGACGCACCGAATGCGCCGGGTCTGGCCAGGCTTGCCTCGCGCCTGTCTGGCCTGCGGATTGACGGGGCTCTTGGTGGCCGCATCGAGCTGGCAACGGGGATCGATCTTGCGGATTTCGAAGTCGGTCTTGCGCTTGATCTGAATGACGCCTCGATCGATGTGCCGGCTCTTGCCTGGGTGAAGCTGCCGGCCGAGGAAGGTCGGGTGGCCACCAGGCTGATTCTGCGCAAGGGAAAGCTTGTCTCGATTGAGGATATCGACCTTGTCGCCGGCAGTCTTGAAGCCGCCGGACGGGTGGATTTCGGACAGCGTGGCGATGATAGTTTCGGACTGACTCGGGCGGTGTTTGAACGGCTGACCTGGCCCGGCAATGACATCAGGACCATGACGCTGTCACGGGACGAGAACCAGCATTGGGTGGTCGAGGCTGAAGCGGTGCAGATTGATCTTGTCCCGCTGCGCCGCAATCTCGGCATTGGTGAGGGGCGACCGGTCAGCTTCGACATTCTTGCCGACCAGATTTTTGTTGGAGACGGGATCACGCTGAGCGGCCATGTCACCGGCACCAAGGCGGGCGGCGGCGGTGGTGAGGCGTCCTTCTCCGGCAATCTCATCTACAACAAGAGACCCCTTATCAATGAGAGTGAGCTTCAGCTCAGCTTTGGCAAGGGCGGGGATTTCGTCAACGGCGTTGGGGTCATAGGCGGGGCCGAGACCACGCTGACCTACACCGCCCTCGACGGCAAGGTGCCTGAACTGACGCTTGCCTCGGAAAATGGTGGCGGCACACTGAAGGGGTTGCGCGTGACCGACACCATCAGGTCTGGCGAGATGTTCCTGAAGACGCGGTTTATCGACGGGTACGAGAATTTCGACACGAATATCCGGATCACCAATTTTTCGGTGGTCGAGGCGCCGGCCGCTGTCCGCGCCTTTTCGGTACTGGCGCCGATCGGCCTGTATAATCTCGTCGAGGGAGAGGGCACCGGCTTTGCCTGGGGCGAGGCGGTGATTGAGAAGCGTGGCAGCGAGGTGATCCTCAGACAGGTCACCGGCCGCGGTCAGGCCGTGTCGGTTGCCTTTGTCGGCAAATATGACAGGGCAACACGTATCGTCGATGTCAGCGGCAATCTGGTGCCTGCCAGTTTCCTGAGCCAGATCATCGGCGTGATCCCGCTTGTCGGGGAAATTCTGACCGGAGTCGACAAGGCCGGCCTTTTTGTCACGCAATTCCGGGTTGAAGGCGATGTCGATGATCCCGGCACATCGGTGACCCCGGCCTCAATCGTGCCGGGGCTGCTTCGCGACCTGTTCAGCCCCTCCTGGATCCGCCGCGAGGGCGATCGCATCCTCGGCCCGCAACCCGACGGCCCTAAAGACAGCTCGGCAGACAGCTAGCGTTTCAGTTAGGGTTTCGGGACGGATCAGGACAGGACAAGAAGCGCGTGACGTTTCTTGCCGGCCGAGATCTTGGCGCGGCCATCGCTGAAATCGGCAAGATTCAGCAGATGCTCCTCATCGTTGATTGCGACGTCATTCAGACGCGCCCCTCCGCCACGGATCAGACGTCGCGCTTCACCGTTGGATTTGGCAAACCCGACCTTGACCAGCGCGGCGATCATGCCCATCCCATCGGCCTCTTCGCCCGATACCGTCTCCTGCGGCAGGCCGTCGCCAACACCGCCACCGGCAAAGGTCTGCTGCGCCGTTTCCATGGCGGCACGGGCAGCGCTGGCGCCATGGCAAAGGGTCGTCGCCTCGTTGGCGAGAATGATTTTCGCCTCGTTGATCTCGGCACCCTCCAGCGCGCCAAGCCGCGCCACCTCATCCATCGGCAATTCGGTGAACAGGGCCAGGAAGCGGGCCACGTCGGCATCCTCGGTATTGCGCCAGAACTGCCAGAAATCGAATGTGGACAGCCGGTCCTCATTCAGCCAGATGGCACCATCGGCAGACTTGCCCATCTTGGCGCCCGATGCCGTGGTGATCAGCGGAGATGTCAGACCATAGATTTCCTGCGCATCGACACGGCGCGTCAGATCGATGCCGCTGACGATATTGCCCCACTGGTCCGAGCCGCCCATCTGCAGCAGGCATCCATAGCGGCGTCGCAATTCAAGAAAATCATAGGCCTGAAGAATGGCGTAATTGAATTCGAGAAAGGAAAGCGGCTGTTCGCGGTCGAGGCGGAGTTTCACCGAATCCATGGCAAGCATGCGGTTCACAGAAAAATGTGGCCCGAAATCACGCAGGAAGCGGATATAGGCCAAGTCATCCAGCCATGACGCATTATCGACCATGATGGCGTCGGTCGGCCCGTCGCCAAAGGTCAGATATTTCGTAAAAACCTGAAAGATGCCCTGCTTGTTCTGTTCGATATCATGCTCGGACAGCAGCGGGCGCGCGGCATCCTTGCCGGACGGGTCGCCGACCTTGGTGGTGCCGCCGCCCATCAGGACGATGGGCTTGTGGCCGGTCTTCTGCAGGGCGCGAAGCATCATGATCTGCACAAGCGAGCCGACATGCAGGCTGTTCGCGGTGCAGTCAAACCCGATATAGGCCGGAATGATCTGCTGCGACGCCCGTTCATCCAGACCGTCGATATTGGTCGCCTGGTGGATGTATCCGCGCTCGGAAAACAGCCTGATGAGGTCTGACCGGTGTGTCATCTGTCGTGTTCCCGTTTAGAAAAGCGGCGCTTCGGCGGGCTTTGGCAGTGCCTCATCAAGATAGGCCGACACATGTTCGATCAGCGGGTCGAGATGATCGGTGAAAAAGTGATTGGCTCCGGGAACGATGTCGACCTTGATTTCGACGCCCTTCTGGATCGAAAGCCGCTCGACAAGCTTGTGGACCGTTTCCGGCGGCACGGCCGCATCCTGCTCGCCATGGACGATCAGACCCGACGCCGGGCAGGGCGCGAGGAAGGTGAAGTCATGCGTTGCTGCCGGCGGTGTGACGGAAATGAAGCCCGAGATTTCCGGACGGCGCATCATCAACTGCATGCCGATCCATGACCCGAAGGAAAACCCGGCGATCCAGCACTGGCTTGACGCCGGTGTCTGTGATTGCAGCCAGTCCATCGCCGTCGCCGCATCCGACAATTCGCCATCGCCGTTGTCATAGGTGCCCTGGCTTCTGCCGACACCGCGGAAATTGAACCGCATGACGGCAAAGCCGCGCGACTGGAAATGCTGGTACAGCGCGTAGGTCACGCGGTTGTTCATGGTGCCACCCTTATCCGGCTCGGGATGCAGGATCAGGGCGGTTGGCGCGTCAGGGGCCTCGGCTGGCATGTACCGGCATTCAAGGCGCCCCTCGGGTCCGTTGATGATGACCTCGGGCATATTTATCCGTTACCTTGTGATTTTGTGAGATCGGCTTATATCTTAAACAGATCGGCAGGCCAACCCGGCTTGCACAGTACGGTGCTGTTTTCCTGGTATCAACAGAATCCGACCATGGAGTCCGGAGCCATGTTCGCAAAGCTGAACCGCGACCTGACCGCAATCCTCGAGCGTGACCCCGCCGCCGGTGGCCGTCTGGCGGCGATGTTCCTCTATCCAAGCTTCCAGGTGATGCTGGCCTATCGGATCGCCAACCCTATGTGGCGCGCCGGTCTGAAGTTTCCCGCGCGTTTCATCATGCAGCTGGCGCGCTGGTTTACCGGCATCGAGATCCACCCCGGAGCGACAATCGGCTGCGGATTCTTTGTCGATCACGGCTCCGGCGTGGTGATTGGCGAGACAACGGTGATCGGCCGCAACGTGACGCTGTATCAGGGGGTGACTCTTGGTGGTGTCCTGCCGGCGGTCGATGCCGAATCACAGCGTTCGGTCAAGCGCCATCCGACACTGGAGGATGACGTGATTGTCGGTTCGGGCGCCCAGATCCTTGGCGATCTGACGGTCCGTCAGGGCGCCCGTGTCGGCGGTAATTCGGTGGTCACGCGCGATGTTCCCGCCGGTGCCACCGTTGTTGGCGTGCCAGCACGCCAGCTGGCCGCCAAGCGTGTGCCGGCCGTCGAGGAACGTCCGTTTGCCGCCTATGCCGTCTCGCACCCCGATGAGGTCGATCCGCGCGCCCGCACAATCGAGGCACTTGTCGCCGAGGTGCAGACACTCCGCGCCAGGCTGAATGACATGGAGGACCGGTTGTCGCCGACCAGGCTTCATGATGAGGCCGGCAAGGAGGCGATTGGCGACCAGGACGGGCTTGATCTGCCAAAAGGCGAGAGCTGAGCCGTCACCATGCCGCCCCGGCCACAACTCTATTTCGACAATAACGCCACCGCGCCGCTTCGCCCCGAAGCGGTGGAGGCGATCCAGGCGGCGATGGGCCCGCCTTCCAACCCGTCCTCGGTTCATGGCTATGGCCGCGCGGCGCGAATGGCGGTGGAGTCGGCGCGGGCCGAAATCGCCATTCTGGCCGGATGCCGCGGCGCCGATGTGGTGTTCACCAGCGGCGGCACCGAAGCGAACAATCTTGCCCTGTCGGTCTTCGACCATGTCATCACCAGCGCGGTGGAACATGATTCTGTTCTGCGGGCGGTTCCCGATGCCACCATCATCGGCGTTGATGGCGAGGGCCGGATCGACCTTGATCAGCTTCGCGATGTTCTGGCGTCACTTCCCGATGACAGGCGCCGGCGGACGCTTGTCTCGGTGATGTCTGCGAATAATGAAACCGGCGTGCTGCAACCGATTGCCGAAATGGTGACGCTGGCGCGCGAGGCCGGTGTGGCAACGCATAGCGACATGGTGCAGGTTTTTGGCAAGCAGCATCTGGATTTTGCCGGATCCGGCCTCGATTATGCCAGCCTGTCGGCGCACAAGATCGGTGGGCCGACAGGTGTCGGCGCGCTGCTGGTCAGGCCCGGCCTGCGGATGACGAGCCTGCTTCGCGGTGGCGGCCAGGAACAGGGACGGCGGTCCGGCACCGAGAATTTTCTGGGTATTGTGGGTTTCGGTGCGGCGGCAAAAGCGGCGTTTGACGATGTGGCGCATTACCGGGCCATGGCGGGCTGGCGCGACCGGCTGGAATCACGTCTGACAGCTGGGCGCAATGATGTGCGGCTGTTCGGGGCGGCGGCTGACCGGATCGCCAACACCGCCTGTCTGGCGGTCAATGAGAAGAGTGCCGAGACGATGGTCATGACGCTTGATCTTGCCGGTGTCGCGATCAGCGCCGGGTCCGCCTGTTCATCCGGCAAGGTGCATGAAAGCCACGTATTGAAGGCCATGGGCGCGGGCGTGGATGCCAGCCGTGCCATTCGGATTTCCGGTGGCTGGAACACCGGTGAGGCGGATTTTGAAAGGCTTGCGGAACTGCTGCTTGCCCTGTAAAAGCTGGTGGCCGTTTCGGGATGAATTGCCCGGTGTGGCAGGTGCCATCCGAACCACATTTGACAACGCGCATGAAGACATTGCGCATGATGATATCAAAGACGAAGAACTGGAGTTTAAAGCACCATGCCGACGATTATTTTCACCACTCCCGATGGCAAGGAACATAATGTCGAGGTCGATGAGGGCGTGACCGTGATGGAAGCCGGCCGCGACGCCGGGCTTGGCATCGAGGGGACCTGCGGTGGCTGCCTGTCATGCGCGACATGCCATGTGATCGTCGATCCCGACTGGTACGCAAAGACCGGCGGTCCCAGTGAGGATGAAGAGGATATGCTCGACCTTGCCTTTGGCCTGTCCGACACCTCGCGGCTTGGCTGCCAGATTGCGATGTCGCCTGAACTGGACGGGCTGCGCCTGACCGTTCCAGAAGATTTCTAAAGGGGGTTTCCAGCCCCGGGAAGTGCAGAGAGACGAGACCCATGACCACGGCAGCGCCTGTATCATCGACAGCTTCGCATGACGCCGGGGTTTCGCAACATGTCGGGGTCAACTCGCTCGGGTTCGCCAAACCGCCAGCGGAAACGCGTGTTGTTGTCGCGATGTCGGGGGGTGTTGATTCCTCGGTCACCGCGGCGCTGCTTCATGAGCAGGGTTATGAGGTTGTCGGGATCACCCTGCAGCTCTATGACCATGGCGTGGCGATCCAGGCAAAGGGTGCCTGCTGCGCCGGCGCCGATATCCATGACGCGCGAACAGTCGCCGGACGGCTTGGCATTCCGCATTATGTGCTGGATTACGAAAGCCGCTTCGCCGACCAGGTGATGCAGGATTTTGCTGACAGCTATCTTCGCGGCGAGACCCCCATTCCCTGCGTGCGCTGCAACCAGACGGTGAAATTCACCGATCTTCTGACGACGGCGCGCGATCTTGGGGCAGACTGTCTTGCCACCGGTCATTATGTTCGCCGTGTCGAGGGCGAGGCGGGGGCCGAGCTGCATCGCGGTGCCGACCCCGGCAAGGACCAGAGCTATTTCCTGTTCGCCACAACGCCGGACCAGCTTGACTATCTGCGCTTTCCGCTTGGCGGCATGAGCAAGGATGAAACGCGCGAACTGGCGCATCGGTTCGGGCTGGCGGTGGCCGACAAGCCGGACAGCCAGGATATCTGTTTCGTGCCGAACGGGCGCTATGGTGATGTCGTGCGGCGGCTTCGCCCCGGTGCCGTCGAGGCGGGTGAGATCGTGCATCTTGATGGCACGGTGCTTGGTCGGCATGACGGCGTCATCGACTACACCATCGGCCAGCGTCGCGGCCTTGGCATCGGCGGGCGCAAGGATGCGGATGACTCCGAAGGCCCGCTCTATGTGGTCGCTATCGATGCCGAACAGCACCGGGTGATTGTCGGGCCGCAGAGCGCGCTTGCCTGTCATGAGGTGCGCCTGTCAGAGGCAAGCTGGGTGTCCCGCGACGGCGTGCCAACGGCCGGCAAGGCGGTTCTGGCGCGTCTTCGCAACACGGCACCGGCCTTGCCGGCCACAATCGGTGCGGTGGCGGGTGACCGGGTGTCGATCCGTCTTGATGAGCCGCAATTCGGCATTTCGGCTGGACAGGCCGCGGTGCTGTATGACCCGGCCCATCCGGATCGGGTGCTTGGCGGCGGCTGGATCGCCGAGGCACCGTCCGTGGCGCTTGCCTGAGATCTGTCAATCGAGCCCTATCACTGATAACGTCTTCCTCCGGACAGCCCATTTGGAGGAGATGGTCATGGCCGATTCACAATCGCCGGCAGATTACTCACCGGCGGACTTTCCGCTGCTGATCAAGAGCCTGCTTCGCACGCCACTGCAGATCGCGCGCGATGTCGAGATCGTCAGTGATGGGCTCGCCCGCTACAGCTATGCCGATCTGGAAGGGCGTTTGAAACGTTTTGGGGCCGGGCTGCAGGCGCAGGGCGTGAAGCAGGGTGATGTTGTCGCCGTGATGGACTGGGACACGCATCGCTATTTCGAGGCATTTTTTGCCGTGCCAATGCTTGGCGCCGTCCTTCATACGATCAACATCCGACTGGCCCCGGCGCAGATTGCCTTCACCATTGACCATGCCGAGGATGATGTGATCCTCGTCCATACAGATTTCCTGCCATTGCTTGCCGAGGTGATGAAGCTGGTGACCCGCAAGGTCCGCCTGATCCTGCTTCGCGATGACCCGCGACAGGTGCCTGACACGACATTCGATTTCATCACCAGCTATGATGACATGCTGGCAACACCGGCTGATGGATTCACCTTCCCCGATTTTGATGAGGGGGCTCGCGCCACCACCTTCTACACGACCGGCACGACCGGCGAGCCGAAGGCCGTTGCCTATACGCACCGCCAGCTTGTGTTGCATACGATGGGGGTGCTGGCCGGGTTCGGGCCGGTCGAAACCGACAACCGGCTTCATCGGGGCGATGTCTATATGCCGTTGACGCCGATGTTTCATGTTCATGCCTGGGGGTTTCCCTATGCGGCGACACTGCTTGGCATCAAACAGATCTATCCCGGGCGCTATGTGCCGGCGAATCTGCTGCGTCTGATTGATGAAGAGGGAGTGAGTTTCACCCATTGCGTGCCGACGATCCTGCAGATGATGCTTGCCGCACCGGAGGCAGCCAGCACCGAACTCAGCCGTCTGAAAATGGTCACTGGCGGGTCGGCGCTGCCACAGGGGATTGCCGCGGCGGCGACGGAGCATGGCATCAATATCTATGCCGGCTACGGATTGTCGGAGACCTGTCCGGTGTTGACTTTCGCGCATCTCGATCCGGATGATCCCGGCAATCTCGATGCGCGTGTCATGACCGGCCGGCCGCTGCCGCTTGTCGATCTGCGAATCGTCGATGAGGCGATGGAGGAACAGCCGCGCGACGGCGCGAGCACCGGCGAGGTGGTGGTCCGCGCACCGTGGCTGAATGCTGCCTATCTGAAAAGCCCCAATGCGACAGAGGCGCTGTGGCGGGGTGGCTATATGCACACAGGCGATGTCGGCCATATCGATGCGGATGGCAGCCTGATGATCACCGACAGGATGAAGGACGTCATCAAGTCGGGCGGCGAGTGGGTATCCTCGCTCGAGCTTGAGAGCCTTGCCTCGGCGGTGCAAGGCGTGGCCGAGGTCGCGGCGATAGGCGTCCCCGACCCGAAATGGGGTGAGCGGCCTTTGATGTTGGTTGTTGCCGACGATACGGTGGGCCGGCAGGACATATCGGCCGGGATCA
>JAYQDX010000025.1:0-6473 GCA_038138545.1 Rhodobiaceae bacterium
TCTACCGCGACAGCCCGCGCGCCTTTTCCGGCGACGAGATGGCCCTGGCGTTGAGCCTTCGCTGCCTTGACCGGGACTATCTGGCGCATGAGAACCCGGCCTATCGACAATTCATGCTGATGCCGATGATGCATAGCGAGGATCTGGCGGTCCAGGAGCGCTCGCTGCCGCTCTTCGAGCGCCTGACCAACCCGCAGACACATGAATACGCGGTGAAACATCGCGATATCATCGCGCGATTTGGCAGATTTCCGCACCGCAACGCCATTCTGGGCCGGCCATCCACCGACGAGGAGCTGGAGTTCCTCACACAGCCGGGATCATCTTTCTGAACATCTGCGAGCCGGATGTTGCAGCGCGGCAAGGGCGTCCATTGCCTGCAGCGGCGTGACATCGCCGACATTCTGCCGTCTGACCCACCCGGCGCGCGCGCCAACCGGCGCAGACATTGACGGGTCGGTATCGCCGCCCATCACCATCAGCGTCGGCACGCCGGTTCTGGCCGCCAGAAAGACAGGACCCGTGTCATTCCCTACCACCGCATGCGCCCGCCCGAACAGCGCCGCCAGCGCGTCAATGCCTGTCTGGTCCACCAAATCGGTGCAGGCCGGCGCATCCCGCAGCACCGCGTCGGCCACCACGCGGTCGGCGGCGGTGCCGACGATCACCACCTTGCGCCCATCACAAAGAAACCTGTTCGCCAGCTCGGCATAGGATGAAGCCGGCCAGCGTTTGCCAGGCTTTGCCGGTGAGCATCCCGGAACCAGAACCACTGCGCCTTCACCCTCATCCCCCGGATCATCTGACACCAGCCAGTCAAGCGATGCTGACATGTCCCTGTCTCCGCCGGCCATCCCGATGGCCACCTTCATTCTGTCGGCATTGTTCACACCGGTGAAATCCGGATAGGGGTCGCTGGCGCCGGGCGCGGTGCCAAACCAGCGCGTTTTCGACGGCGCCAGGAATTGATGATAGCGCGCGGTACGGCGGCTGCATTGCAGGTCGAGGATGATGTCCCAGTCGGCATGAAACAGTCGCCGCATACGAAGAAGTTGCGGCATGTTCAGCGCCGAGGCCCGGAGATCCTCGACAACCTCGTCGAACCAGGGCGCGCGGCGCGACAGTCCGACAAAGGCGGGTGATGTCAAAAGCGTGATATGCGCGTGCGGCAGGCCATGCCGCAGGCCGGCAAAAGCGTCGAAGCCCTGCACCAGATCGCCAAGGGCCCCGTGTTTGATCACCAGAATTCGCGGCTCTTTCACACCGGAACCCTCTCTGTCCTTCGGATTAAAATGCCCTGCAAGAGTGCAAAGCCTGTTGTCTTGTGATGGCTCTAGCATAGAATGGCGGATGCCTGCCATCAATCATGCCAAACGGACCGTGCCGCGTCATGACGTCTGACACCCCTGCGGAGACCGCCTCGCTTGCCGCCATCGTGCCGCCGCCCCGCATCGATATCATCCTGCCATCAAAGGAACGCTTCGGGCCGGCGAATGCCGGTGCCATTTCCGGGGTGGTTCTCGACCAGATCCGCAACAGTGCCACGCCGGATTGCTTCCGCGTTGTCGGCACGGCCGTGGATCAGTCATTTGAGGGCGTTGCCTTTCATGGTCTTCGTCCGCGGCATGCCTGGCTGCATGGCGGCAATATCGGCTTTGCCGCCGCCTATCTGCATTCACTGCGTGGCATGCCAGCCCCCGATCTTGTCGAGGTTCACAGCCGTTGTCATGTCGCCGCCTGGCTGAAGGCAAAGCGGCCGGATCTTCGCATCGCCCTGTATCTTCACAATGACCCCCGCGATATGAAGGGCGGTCGAAGTGTTCCCGAAAGACGCCGACTCCTTGAATCGATGGCGGCGGTGATCTGTGTCAGCGACTATATCCGCACCTGTTTCCTTGACGGGCTTGATGATGCTGGCAGCCTTGCCGGCAAGATCGCGACAGCCCGCAATGGCGCGACGCGATGGCTGGAGATGCCGGCGGCGAAGAAACCGATGATCCTGCTCGCCGGGCGCATGGTGCCGGAAAAAGGCATCCTTGAATGCGCGCAGGCGATGGCATTGGTGCTGAAAGATCACCCCGAATGGGAGGTCGTCATCGCCGGGGCGCGCCGCTTTGAGGACAGCACGCCAGGAAGCTATGAAGGACAAATCGCCAGCGCGCTGCAACCGCTTGGGCCACGGGCGCGGATGACCGGGTTCCTGCCGATTGAGCAGATCCGCGAGCTGCAAGACGAGGCAGCCATCATCGCCTGCCCCTCGATCTGGCATGACCCGATGCCAAAGGCGGTGCTGGAGGCGTTGGCGGCTGGCGGCGCGCTGTTGACGACGAGGCGCGGCGGCATTCCCGAGGTTGCCGAGGGGCGCGCGCATATCGTGGATACACCGGATGTGGAAGGCTTCGCATCGGCATTGCAGGAACTTGTTGCAGACCAGTCCTATCGCGAGGCCCTGCAGCGCGCCGCCTGGCAGGATTTTCCCTTTACCGCCGCCAGAATGGCGAATGATGCCGACGCGATCAGGGCGCGCGCGATCGACGTCACAGCCGCGGCGTGAATCAGCAGGACCGGATGGACTTGCCGCCGAAAACACGCTAGCTGTAGACTCAGGTTTATGGGAGTGAAGACCCGATGATGTTCCATCGCGTATCGCGCATTCTGGCGCTTTTGATTCTGGGTCTGGCTTTCATCGCCCCATCCTTCGCCGCCGAAACAGACATCAGTTTCGAGGCCGACACTGTGGTCACCAACGAAGAGGACGGCAGCCTGTTCGCCACCGGCAATGTGATCATGAAACAGGCCGGCATGACATTGTCGGCCGATGAAGTCAGATATAACAGAACCGAAGGCCGCGCCGTCGCCAAGGGCAATGTTGTCTTTGTTGAAGCTGACGGGTCAACACACAAATCCGATGTCATGACGCTGGACAGTGAGTTCACGCATATCATCGCCGAGACATTGCGGTCGCGCTACCCGGACGGATCGTTCTTTACTGCCAGGGATGGCGACATCAAGACAAAGAGCCTCTCGATCTTCGATGGCTCACGGTTCAGCGCCTGCAATTGTGATTTCGAGAATGGCGAGACACCGATCTGGGACCTGAGAGCGACATCGACGCGGCATAATGTCGAGACAAAAACCATCGTCCATCGCAATGTGCGCATGCACATCATGAATCTGCCGGTTGGCTACCTTCCCTACCTTGCGCATCCCGACTGGACGGTGCGGCGGCGGAGCGGGTTCCTGACGCCAACATTTCTGCTCAACACCGATCTCGGCTTCACCGCCTCTATTCCCTATTTCAAGGTCATCGACGAAACGCGTGACGTCGAATTCACCCCCTTCATTTACCAGCGTCGCGGCCAGGCTCTGAGAACGCGATATCGTCAGAATTGGGATAACTCGGAACTCAATATGAGCCTCTACACAGCTTCGGTTGAAACTTACAAGAAGAACCGCGAGTCCGTGGCAGCGATCGATGCCGGCTATGGCGCGCGGATTGGCAATGGATGGGATGTAAAGGCCCGCCTTCGCCGCGCCAGCCAGGATACATTCATGCGCCGTTACAAATTCAATGGCGACACCAAACTGCAATCAGACGTAGTGGCGGAACGGCTGAAACAGGATCGCTATTACCGTGTCGAGATGTCCGACATCCAGGGATTGAACGCCGCGGACACGCCGGATCGCGAACCGACCATCCTGCCGCATGTTGTCTATGAGAAGATCGCCCCCGGCATGCGCAGCGGACAGCGGATCAAGACGGAGATCTCGGCCATCCAGGTCGATAATGACGAAGGCCACAACATGTCCCGCTGGACCGGCAATGTCGAGCTTCATGATGAAATTCGGACCGGGCGTCTTGTCACCGACCTGAAGGCCGGCGCGATTGGCACCTATTACAGCATCCAGAAAAAGCCGTCCGCTGCCACAACGAAGACTGACGATCTTGGTCGCATCACACCGCAGGTGTCCGCCGGCTGGCGGCTGCCGATTGCTGTCACCTCGAGCGGCAGATCGGCCATCCTCGAGCCACGCCTGCAGTTTGTTCATGTTGGCGGGCCGGACATGACCGACGACATTCCCAACCGCGATTCCGCCGATTACCGGATCGATGAGGGCAATCTGTTTCTGCTGAACCGATATCAGGGATATGACTATCTGCGGCCCGGCTCACGCGCCGACATGGGTGTTTCAGCAGTCGCACAGGACGCCGTTCTCGGCGAGATATCAGGATTTATCGGTGGCAGCTACCGCATGTCCGGCAAGCCGACAAAGGGCCTCGCGGTGAACGATCGTGACGCCGTGTCGGACATTGTTGCGAGCCTGTCGGTGGATCCCGATCTGCCTGTAAGGGTGTCCTGGGCCGGCCGCATGGCCTCGAACGACCTGACGCTCAATGAATCAAACACAAATATCACAGGCACATATGGCAAGCTTGGCTATACGGTCGAGCACCAGCAGCTGGCGAGGTCATATTTCACCAGCGCGGCATCCAACCTGGAAGAGCTGAAACTGACCCTTTCCTATGACCTTCCGAAAGGATGGACGGCAAAGGGAACACAGGTATGGGATCTGTCAAATGGCCGCCGCAAGCGTGACTCTGCGACCGCCGCGCTGCAATGGACAGGTGGCATTCAGGATTGCCTGACATTCAATCTCGATTACGACCGTGACCTCGAATCTGACCGGGATATTTCGGCCAGCGACCAGTTCATGCTGACAATCAATTTCAAATATCTTGGATCGATCACGCAAAAGGATATCTGGAAAACGAACTAGTCATGAGCTTCACACGGAAGCCTCCGGCGTGGTTTCCACGGACGCCTTACTCGTCAGATATCAACCGCTTGCCAAGAAAGTGAACATCATCGACGGCGTAGCCAAGCCCGTCATAGAAGGCAAGAACGTCGTCATTGTCCTTGCGAACACAGAAACTGACTTTCGGACACCCCATTTCAATAAGCAACGTCTCGGCCCGCCGCATCAGTCGCGCGCCGATGCCGGTGCGCTGACATTCCGGCGCCACGGCGAGATAGTTGATGCTCCCCCGGTGGCCGTCATACCCGACCATCACGGTAGCGATGACATCATCCCCTGATGTCGCCACCCAGAATGCACCATTTTTGTCGGTCAGCTTGCGTGCGATGTCCTTTTGCGGGTCGTTCCAGGGCCTGAGAAGGCCGCAGGCGTTCCAGAGCGCGATTGCGGCATCCGCATCTTCGGGCCGGAAATCCCTGATGACAAACCGGCTATGCGTCATCCGGTTTTGCGCCCTGTAGATACAGCATTCATCTCATAGGTAATCCAGTCGGAGCGCACCGACAGCCGGTCATACAGACCGCGGGCGCGGTAATTGTTATCCCGTGTGATCCAACGCACAACAGCCCAGTCCCGCGCCGCCGCGATCTCGTCAATTTTTCTCAGCAGCGCCTCGCCGGCTCCGCTTCCACGCTGTGTCGGATCAATGAACAGGTCATCAAGAAACCCGACCTCGGCACCACGCAGCGGCGACGGCATCGCCCGAAAATGCGCAAGGCCCAGAAGATCCCCGGCCCCTGTTTCGGCGACAAGCCCCTCGCAAACATGTTTCGGGTCGAGAAGCCAGCCGAAGAGGGTCTGCAACTTCGCATCATCGGTGTCGACGCGGTAAAATTCGGCATAGCCGCGATACAGCCTCTCCCAGGCAGGCCGGTCGCTTTTTTCCACATGTCTGATGATGGTCATCGCATGAGACTCCTGTTTCCGAGGTTGCCCGTTCCCAGTGTGAACATCAACTGGTTGTGCGCTCTGCCCGGAATTCCCCTATTCCGGCCAGACGGTGGCATGCGCGGGCGGCAAATGTCAATGTGGGCCACCAGCCTCACGGGATTGGGAATGGAAGGGAACAATTTCTTTACGAGTTTGCTGTCACTCTGAAGGTTGAAACAGACGTCTGAATGGACACCGAATGGACAGGTGTCTGACCAGTGAATGTCTGAATGACAGGCTGAGAATGACAGGCTGACAGCATGAAACTTCGTCCCCTATTGGAGAATCCGTTCCGCAATTACGCGGTGTTTTCCGGACGCGCGGGTCGCGCCGAATTCTGGCTCTTCATCCTGACCTTCATGGTGATTACCCAGCTTGCCTGGTTGCTTGGCTTTGGTGTGATGAAGATTGCCGGCTTCGACGATCCTCATGACTGGTCCTCACAACAAAATCCGATGGGCCAGTCTGAATATGATGATACGGCAACGAACGACGCGGCCGATGCGCAACGCGGTGACGAGCCACCAGCCGGCACTGAATCAGGCGACAGTGAAACAGGCGACAGTGAATCAGGCGACAGTGTTACCGAGGCCAGACCGGATCGAAGAGACCCGTCATCAGCGATGTCCGGCAAATATCATTCAGACAGATATGATGACGACATGATGAATTTCATGATCCACCGGCATGGGCGCGACGGTTACCACCTGCATGGCATCATCCGC
>JAYQDX010000025.1:6573-26883 GCA_038138545.1 Rhodobiaceae bacterium
GATGAATATGACGGTAAGGATTTTGTCCGTTCGGATGATCACCGGCGCTATCAGTATGATGGTCGGCAGCGCGGCGACAGGCATCTCTATGTCCGGTTTCACAAGAGCCGGGCCGAACGCGGCGGGGATATCCTCTGGCTGATTGGCGTGGCGGCGCTGCTGTTGCCGCTATTTGCCGTCGGCGCAAGACGGCTTCACGACAGCAACCATTCCGGATGGTGGCAGCTGTTGGTGCTGATTCCTGTCGCCGGCTGGCTGGTGATGCTGATTTTCTTCCTGCTGCCCGGTGAGGAGGACGACAACCGGTTCGGGCCGCCCTCTTTGATTTAATGCCGGCATCCAATCCGATGCAATCTGCACCGGCCCAAGGTATGTAAAGTCCGGCAACGGAATCACTGCCCCTCGTTCAGCGCGGCCTCCGCTGCCATATGCTCGGCGATCGCGGCGTCTGTCTGGGCGTTATGCTCCTCGATATACTCCACCGCCTGCTCCAGATCAGCGGTGGAAATTCCTTCCCAGGCAGCCTCGGTTGCGGCTCTGGCGGCTTCGTCGATATCGACCGATGCCAGCGCCTCGGAAACCTGCTCCCTGGTGGCCTCGACATGCTCCTCGGTAATGCCGCGCGCAAGATCCGATGCATCAGGTGCGTTGGGGCCAATCTGTTTGCCGGCCGCCTCGGCGATGATGTCCATCATCTGTTCCTTGGATTTGCCCCGCACATCTGTCACCGGCACAAACACAACATCTTCCCCGATGACGACGAAAATGTTCGACCCCCGCACACCGGCCTTTTTGCCATCGCCAAACAATCCCCGGCTTTTCGATTGCGCGACAATCGCGCTCCTCTGTTCGGGTGACGCGCCAGAATAGACCTTGCCGTCACTCGACAGGACCTCACCGGATTTCAGTGTCAGGGCGCTTGCGCCGCCGGCCACGATGAACGGGGCGAGCACGAGGAGAAACAGAGCTGATCTCTTCATAAGCATGGCCCCCGATCAGCAGCCATCGGCCGAACCGGGGCCACCAGCGCATTTTTCCGCATGCGCGGCTTCGATGGCGGCCTCATAACCTGCCTCGGCGGCGGCAACCTCGGCGGCGTTGTCGATATCAACCGTCGCGATGGCGAGCGTGGCCTCGGTCAGCGCCTCCGCCATGGCAGCGTCGCCAGCCGCATCCTCGGCGATTTGCGCGGCGATTTCAGAGGTTACCGGATCGTTGGCAAGCTTGGCGAGCTTTTCCAGGGACTCGGCATCAATGCTTCCCTCCTCGGCAATTACCTTTGCCGCGGCGTCCGCCATCAGCGCGTCAACAATATGGTTCTTGATGACCTCGGTGACACCTTCCTTGGACTTGCCCTTGATCTCCTTGATGGGAACGAAGACCAGCTCATCCTGCACGACAATATAGACATTGCTGCCCTGCACACCGGATTTTTTACCCTCGGCACCGAACCAGCCCTTTTCCCTTGACCTGGCGATCAAGGCTTCCTGCTGTTCAGGACTGGCACCGTCATAGACCTGCCCATCAGAGGACAATACCTGCCCCGATTTCAGCGTCAGCGCAGAACCGGCATGGCCGAATCCAAAGGTTAGAAATGTCACACAAAGAGCAAAGTGGAGCTTGTTCATCGGCAGTATCCTTCCAAGGCCTGACCTCGCCGGGATAACAGATGACCAAGGCAGGTTCAGGACGACAAATGTCGAATATCCACCTTATATATCGTATATTTGATTATTATAATCTATAAAAAGACTCTTTATTGCTATTTATTCATATTTTGTCGAATATATTACTATTCATAAATTATGTGCCGGCCATTCAACCTCATAATTGTCATCACGTAGCGACACTGGCCGTTCGCAAGGCACCGACACCGAGAAATGAAATTGATATAACCGGACATCAAACCACGTTCGCTCAGGATTGCTTTACCTATCCCTGATCGTTAGCGGCTACCACAAATCTGGGTCATTGAGTGCCTGGACACACTCAAACCGGAGGGGCATCTTCGGCAGATCCGTTCCATTCAAAATCATTCCCAACCATCCAAAGGGATATTCCAACGGATAGGGTGGCACGAATGAACGGCCGATGCCTTCCTTGAAGCCAAACCGTCCGTAATATTCGGGGTCACCATATACCAGCAGAACATCAACGCCGTCCGCGCTGAGCATATCAATTCCTGATTTGATGAGGCGTGAACCCACCCCTTGTTTCTGAAGTTCTGGCGAGACAGCAAGCGGGGCAAGAATGTAGCCAGAGATACCGGAGTCCGATTTCAGGAATATGGGACTATAAGACACATAGCCAATCACCTGACCATCAACTTCAGCGATCAATGATTTGATTGCGGGATTTGTGGTTTCTGAAGACAGGTCTGAGGCGAAGTTACCAATAACCTTGCTCTCTTCATCAGAAAACGCAGTTTCAACAACCCTCTGGATTGACTCCAAATCTGCCTTCTGAGCACGTCTGATCTTCATTTTCATGTGGCCGACAATATAGGCGTTTCACAGCTGCATGTTCGCATATCCTAAATCTACTCAACCGTCACGGACTTGGCGAGATTGCGCGGCTGGTCGACATCCGTGCCCTTCTCGAACGCCGTCAGATAGGCAAGAATCTGCACCGGCACGGTCAGCAGCAATGGCGCCAGCAGCGGGTCGATATTCGGCACCGTGATGACCTGATCGGCGAAATCCACCGTGCTGGCCGCGCGCTCCTCGGTAACAAGGATGATGCGCGCACCGCGGGCACTCGCCTCCTGCAGATTGCTTGCCGCCTTGCCCATCACCTCGTCGGCGGCAAGCAGGGCGATCACCGGCAGCCCCTCCTCGATTAGCGCGATGGGGCCATGTTTCATCTCGCCGGACGCAAAGCCCTCGGCATGGATATAGCTCAATTCCTTGAGCTTCAATGCGCCTTCCATCGCCACCGGAAACAGCACGTCACGCCCGAGATACAGCGCCGAGCGTGCCGTTGTCAGCGAATGCGCCAATGGCCTGATGTCGTCGAAGAGGCCGAGCGTGCGGCCTATTATCGAGGGAAGCCCCCGGATATGTTCATGGATCTCATCACGACGGCCTGCATCGATACTGCCTCTGGCCTCGGCCAGAGCGGCAGCAAAACAGATCAGCGCCGTCAATTGCGCGGTAAAGGCCTTGGTGCTGGCGACGCCGATCTCCGGCCCGGCGCGCGTCGGCATGACAAGACTGGCCTCGCGGGCGATGGTGCTTTCCGGCACATTGACCAGGCCAATGGTGCGCAACCCGGCCTCGCCGGCGTGACGCATCGCCATCAGCGTATCAAGGCTTTCCCCGGACTGCGAAATGGCGATGGCGGTGGTGAAGGCACCGGTGACCGGCTTGCGGTATCGGTATTCGGAAGCAATCTCGCAGGATACCGGCACCCGCGCCAGCGCCTCGATCCAGTAACGCGCCACCATCGCCGCGTAATGGCTTGTGCCGGCCGCCAACATGACAATGCCGTCAATAGCCTGCAGATCGTCTCGCGACAGCGGCGTCGACAGGGTGCCATCAGCCCCCGTCATGGCAGCAAGCGTATGTGCGATGGCGTCCGGCTGTTCATGGATTTCCTTCTCCATGAAATGCCGGTAGCCACCCTTGTCGACCATGCCCTGGCTTGCCGCGACGATCACCACCTCGCGGTTCACCGGCACACCGGCGGCATCGAAGATCTGCGCTGAATCCGGCGTGACAACGGCGAAATCATTATCCTTCAGATAGATCACATTGCGGGTAAGAGGTGCCAGCGCAACAGCATCGGATCCGACGAAACTGGCCCCATCCCCAAGGCCAATCGCCAGCGGCGAGGCGTTACGGGCGACAATCATCATGTCGGGATGATCGACATGCATGGCGGCGAGAGCAAAGGTGCCTTCGATCTGTGACAGCACCCCGGCACCCGCCTCCTGCGGTGACATGCCCTGATCGAACGCCGCGAGGAACAGATGCGCCAGCACCTCGGAGTCGGTCTCGCTGGCGAATTCATGGCCGGCGGCGCCCAGCTCGTCTCGCAACGCCGCGTGATTTTCGATGATGCCGTTATGAACAATGGCGACCCTGTTGTCGGCGATATGCGGGTGCGCATTCCGCTCGGACACACCGCCATGGGTCGCCCAGCGGGTATGGCCAAGCCCGGAGTGGCCGGCCAACGGCCTGTCGCGCATCGTGGCAGATAGCGCGCTCAGCTTGCCAACCGCACGGTTCATGACAAAGCCGTCAGCCGCCCGCGTCACGATCCCCGACGAATCATAACCGCGATATTCAAGTCGTTTCAGGGAATCAAGAAGCGTCTCCGCGCAATCCTGCAATCCGACAACACCAACGATACCGCACATGGGCAAGACTCCATTTATCAGTCCAGAACGTCGGTCAGTGCGCGTCGAAACCACTGTCCTCAAGATGGACGTGTCGCAGGATAGTCGCAGAGTGGGGCAGAAAAAAGCACCATTCGCATTCCGACCCCCGGTTCGGGTTTTTCTTTCAGAGATCATCGTTCAGATTGCTGAATGACCGCCATTCCGGTTAAATAGAAGAATGGACTTTACAGCCATCATTCTTGCCGCCGGCAAGGGCACCCGAATGAAATCGGCCTTGCCAAAGCCGCTCCACCGCGTCGGGGGACATCCCATGCTGGGCTGGTCGATCGACGCCGCCCGCGCCGCCGGCGCCACCAGGACAGTTGCGGTTCTTGCGCCGGGGTCGGATGACATACAGGGCTGGCTGGACGATACCGCCATCGCCATCCAGCAGGAACAGCTAGGCACCGGCAGCGCCGTCGCCGCGGCGCGCGACGCCGTTGGTCGGGATGACGGCACGGCCATCGTGATGTTCGCCGACACACCGCTTGTCAGAGCCGACAGCATTTCAGCCCTTGTCCGGCAGGTGGCGGATGGCGCGGCCATCGCCGTGGCGGCGTTCGAACCTGACGACCCGACCGGATATGGACGGATCGTACAGAGGCAGGACGGCACCATCGAAGGCATTATCGAGGAGCGCGAGGCCAGCGAAGCGCAGAAAAGGATCAATCTGTGCAATGGCGGAATCATGGCCGCAAAGATCCCGTTGCTGTTCGATCTGCTGGCCCGGGTGACCAATGACAACGCGAAGGGTGAATATTATCTGACCGATATTGTCGCCCTCGCATCCGCCGACGGCCACCGGGTGGCGCATAATATCATCGACGAGACCGAGATTCTCGGCGTCAATGACCGGGTGGATCTGGCGGCGGCGGAAACGGCGCTGCAATCACGCCTCAGAACAACGGCAATGCAGCAGGGCGTGACAATGGTGGCGCCTGATACGGTGTTCATTGCCGCCGATGCCATCATCGAGCCTGACGTGATCATTGAACCGCATGTCGTGATCGGCGGTGGCTGCCATATCGGTGAAGGCAGCATCATCCGTGCCTTTTCACATCTCGAGGGCACCCGCCTCGGGGCGTGCTGCATCATCGGCCCCTACGCAAGACTGCGCTCAGGCACCGATGCCGGCGACGGCGTGAAAATCGGAAATTTCGTCGAGATCAAGAAAACAACACTCGGTGATGGCGCGAAGGCGAACCACCTGTCCTATCTTGGTGACGCCACGATCGGGGCCGCGGCGAATATCGGGGCCGGCACGATTACCTGCAATTATGACGGTTTCGGCAAATATGAGACGCTGATCGGCGACGGCGCCTTCATCGGCTCCAACACCGCCCTTGTCGCGCCAGTCACCATCGGCGCCCGGGCGATCATAGGCGCCGGCAGCACCATCACCCGCGATGTCGGTCCCGACAGCATCGCCGTTGAACGTGCCCATACGTCCGAGAAGGAAGGCGCGGCAGCAAAATTCCGTGAGACCCGTCAAAGCAAGACCAAGGCCAAGCCAAGGAGTTGACTCCCATGGACGCGTCCCTTCTCGCCTCGCAACTGCTGGCCCTCCAGGGCGGCTCCGTCATGGTCGTCGGCGATGTCATGCTCGACCGGTTTGTCGATGGCACCGTCAGCCGCCTGTCCCCCGAAGCACCGGTACCAATCCTCGAGAAGACCGAAGACAGCGTCATGCCCGGCGGTGCCGCGAATGTGGCGATCAATCTGGCCGGTCTCGGCTGTGATGTCAGGCTGCTGTCGGTAACCGGCGGTGACGCGGCAGGTCTGCAGCTGGCCCAGATCCTCGGCTCGAACCTGGCCATAGACTTTCATCAGGTGGTTGATGACACACGCCCGACAACCACAAAGACACGCTTCCGCGCCGACAAACAGCAGGTGCTTCGTGTCGATGAGGAGGTCACCAGGACGGTCGATGGGAAAACAGCCGATCATCTGCTGGCAAGCTTCGCCGAGAGCCTGCCAGGCGTGAAGCTTGTCGTGCTGTCAGATTACGCCAAGGGGACTGTTGCGCCGGAGATGATCGCACAGATCAAGACCCTGACAAGACAGGCCGGGGTTCCGCTTGTCACCGACCCCAAGCTGGCCGAGTTTGCTGTCTATGCCGGCTCGGACATGCTGACTCCGAACCTGTCCGAACTGAAGGCGGCCGTGACCATCACCGGAGATGATCTTGAGGATATTGCGGCAGCCGCCAGCAACCTGGCGAAATCGCATGACATCGGTGCCATTCTGGTGACACTCAGCGCGCGTGGCATGCTGCTTGCCCGTGCCGACGGAACCTGGGAGCACGACCCGACAAGGGCGCGCGAGGTCTTTGATGTTTCAGGTGCCGGCGATACGGTCATCGCCGTGATCGCCGCCGCGCTGTCATCAGGGGTGCCGGCGGCCGAGGCGGTGAGGCTGGCCAATATCGCCGCCGGCGTCGTGGTCGGCAAGGCCGGCACCGCCACCGTCAGCCCCGGCGAGATCATCGCGATGGCAGGTCCACAAACTCCGGATCTCGATGTGTCGGCACTTGCGGCGCGTTGCGAGACCTGGCGCTCAGAGGGTCAGCAGATCGGCTTCGCCAATGGCTGCTTTGACCTTCTTCATCCCGGGCATTTGCACCTGCTGAAGGCCGCCGCCGATTCCTGTGACAGGCTCATTGTCGGACTGAACAGCGATGCATCTGTCAAACGGCTGAAAGGCGCCTCACGGCCTGTGCAGGGCGAGCGCCAGCGCACCGCCATCATGGCAAGCCTTCCGCTGGTTGACGGGGTGGCCGTGTTCGAGGAAGACACACCGCTGGAACTCATCACCGCATTGCAGCCCGACATCATCTTCAAGGGCGGGGATTACCGGCCCGAGGATGTTGTCGGCGGCGACATCGCGGCCGCGCGGGGTGGCAAGGTGGTCATCATCCCCACCCACGGCAACCATTCAAGCTCTGCCCTGATATAGAGCGGCGCTGGCTAGCCTGCCCGGCCTTCACCAGCGCGCCCGGCAGCCCGATCAGCCTCAATGCTGGCATCGATCTGGCGCTCGAACTCGCGAAGGCGCTTATAGACACTCGCCAGCTCGACAATCGTCGGCCAGCTGCGGAACAGATACTGCATCGACCCTTCGACCCGCCCAAAGGCCCTGATAATCTGCTGCATCACGCCAAGGGTGATCATTCCACCGACAATGGCCGGCGCCAGAAAGATGTAGGCCACAAGAACGTTCGTCTGCAGATAGGCAAGGCGACCGGTATTGAAATAGATATATCGAAGATAGCTTTTGAAATGAATGCGCCGGACATCGTCAAACAACTCCTCGAGTGACTTCGGCCGCACCGAGCCGTCATCCTCGGCGATCACAAGCAGCTTGCGATAGGCGGCTTCCTTCTTCTGCAGGTCATATTCAATGCCGACAAGACGCAGGATCCAGGCAAGAATGATCATCAGCACCGTGCCGCCAACGGCCCAGATCAGAGCGCCGGTGACCAACCCGTATTCCCAGTCGCCGAACCACATGATGGTAATGCCGGCACCAAGGCCAAGAAGGATCGGGAAAAATTCAATCAGAACGAGAACACTCTCAATAAGCGAGGTCCCCAGACCCTCGACAATGCGCGAGAACTTGATGGTATCTTCCTGAACACGCTGGGCCGCGCCTTCGATGGTCCGCGCGCGGTCATAGACCTCATGGTACCATTCGACCATCGCGGTCCGCCAGCGGAACAGGAAATGGCTGGTCAGGAAACTCGTCGCAAGCCCAAGCGTGATCGCCATCGCCGCCAGCTTTCCAAAACTGAGAAGCCCGCCGATATATTCGGTCATGCTGACGGCATTCGGCTCGCCAAGCGCTTTCTGGATCATGTCATAGAATTCACCGAACCATTCATTGATCCTGACGTCGATCTGCACCTGCACCCAAAGGGATCCCAAAATAACAATCGATCCGAGATACGCCCAGAGGGCCCATTTCGACGTGGTAAAAAATCTGAACATATCAAGCCACTCCGTTGACATTCGGGCTGATCAGGCCATCGGTTATAGGTGTGGTATCACACAGCAAATGGAAGGGCGTGCGGCAAATCACCCATCCCGAGGGCTGTCAATCCACGTCCGGCCGGTCATGGACGACGGCGCTGGTGACGATGCCGAGGCCAAGAAAGACCGTCAACATCGCCGTGCCGCCATAGGAAATCAACGGCAAGGGCGCGCCCACCACCGGCAACAGGCCGGTGACCATCGCCACATTGACGAAGACATAGAGGAACAGCATCACCGCAATGCCAACACATGTCAGCTGGGCAAATCGGCTGGCAACCCTGAGGCTGATCGCCAGCACCGCGCCGATCAGCAACAGATAGAGGCCGAGAATGAAGAGGTTGCCGACAAGCCCGAATTCCTCGCCGATCATCGTGAAGACGAAATCGGTCTGTTTCTCGGGCAGATAGTTCAGCTGGCTCTGGCTTCCCATCAGAAAGCCCTTGCCAAACATGCCGCCTGATCCCAGGGCGATTTTCGACTGCGTGATCTGATAGCCAGCGCCAAGTTGATCCGCCCCCGGATTGAGAAAGGTCATGACCCGCGCCTTTTGATAGGTATGGAGCTGCGACCACAGCAACGGCACCGCGGACACCACCAGAACAACCGAAGCGAGGATATAGCGCCATGGCAGGCCGGCGACAAACAGTACCGCCAGCGAGCCGAGCGCCAGCGCCAGCGCGGTGCCAAGATCGGGCTGCTCGACTACCAGCATGAAAGGCACCGCGATCATCACCAATGGCGGCAGATAGGTCAGAACTGATCGCATCCTCTCCAGCGGCTGGCTGTCGAAATAGCGCGCCAGCGCCAGCAACACGGCAATCTTGGTCGGCTCGGACGGCTGGAAGGTGAACCCGCCAACGGTAATCCAGCGCGCCACCCCGCCGCCGCCGCCAAGCGCCAGCAGAACGACAAGCATCACGATGGAGGCGATGTAAATCGGATAGGCCCAGATTCGCAGCATCCTGAAATTGATGAAGGCGAGGATCAGCACCATGCTGGCACCGACCGCCCCGCGGATGGCGTGACGGCCTGCCCAGGGAGACCATGACCCCTCGGACGCCGAATAGAGGGCCATCGCCCCGATCGTCACCAGCACGCCAGCGACAAGAATAATGTGCCAGGGAATGCGAAGAATGGTTTGCAGGATGCCAACGGTTTCCGTCTTCATCACGCTTCCCCGTTGATTTCCAGCGCGCGTTCAAGCGCTGCACGGGCGATCGGCGCCGCCATTGACGAACCGCTGCCACCATGCTCGACAACAACAGCCACCGCGTAGCGTGGGTTGCGGACCGGCGCATAGCCGACAAACAGCGCGTGGTCACGCTCTTTCCACGGGCGCTCGATATTCTTGGTGATCCCGGCCTCACGCTGTTCCTTGGTGATCCGCTTCACCTGCACCGTGCCTGTCTTGCCGGACATGCCGCCTTGACGAGGCGGCAGGTTATGCCTGCGCGCCGTGCCAAGAGTGCCATGCATCACCTCGAACATGCCTTCGCGAACGATGCGAAGCGCCCCTTCAGAGATGCCGAGATCGGCAAACTCACGCTCGCCCTCAACCGCCCTGAGAGACGGCGTCACAGCCTTGCTGCCATTCGCCAGCCGGGCGGTCATCACGGCAAGTTGCAGGGGCGTCACCAGAACATAGCCCTGCCCGATCCCGGCAACCACGGTTTCACCCGGGGTCCAGACAACACCATGCGTGGCCACCTTCCATTCATGGTTCGGGATGATCCCCGATTTCTCGCCGGGAATATCGATTCCGGTGACATCGCCAAGGCCCAGCTTGCTAGCCATCGCCTTGATCCGCTGGATTCCTGTCTTCAGCGCCACCTCGTAGAAGAACACATCGCAGGACCTTTCCAGCGCCCGTACGACATTCACCGATCCATGCCCATCCTCGAACCAGCAATGGAAGGTCGCATTGCCAAGTTCCATACTGCCGTTGCAGAAATGGCGGGAATTCTCATTGATGATCCCAGCCTCGAGCGCCGCCAACGCGACAATCATCTTGAAGGTCGAGCCCGGCGCGTACATGCCGGCCGTCACCCGGTTCAGCAGCGGATTGCGCGGATGGGCGTTCAGGCGCCGCCAGTCACGCGTCAGCAACCTGTCGGTGAACATGTTCGGGTCGTAGGTCGGTGACGACACCATGGCAAGGATCTCGCCGCTATGGACATCCATCACGATGGCCGCGCCTGATTCCGGCGGTGTGATATTGCCGACACTGTCACGCAGCAACATATTCTCACCAGACGCGAGATGAAGCTTCAGATCGCTGTTAACGGCGATTGCCCGCTGCACCTCAGGGCTTGCCATATCGACGCGTTCGGACTGGCCCTGGCGAAGCACGTTCGTCACATGCTGCTGCAGGCCGATATCAAGCGCCAGACGCACATCCCTTCCCGACTGCGGGTCAAAATCACGGAACACACGGATCGGTTGCCCGCGCGCATTGACCTCGACCCGCTCATTGCCTGGCTGCCCGCGCAACTCCGGCTCGAGAGCGTATTCAATCCCGATCTTGCCGGTGGCAAGGTTCGGCAGGTCACCAAGCGAGCGGTTCTCCTCAACCTCCCGGCTGGTGATCGGCGAGACATAGCCTGTCACATGCCCGGTCAGCGCCCCTTGCGGGTAGATCCGGCGGAGCGTTTTCTCGAAGGTGACACCCGGAAGATAGGCAGACCGCACGGCAAGCCGCGCCAGTTCACGCTGGGTCAGGCTTTCACGGATCAGGACCGGCCGGAAGGATGGCCCCTTGCGGGCCGTCTTGCGCACCCGCGCCAGATCATCCTCGGTCAGGTCAACAAGCTGGCCAAGCTGGGCCAGCGCACGGTCCAGATCGCCGGCATAGAGCGGCGTGATGTGAAGAAGATAGGATTCGGCATTGCCGGCAAGAAGGCGCATCCTGCGATCCACCAGCCGACCACGGCGCGGCGGCACAATACGCAAGTCAAACTGATTGCGATCGGAAAGCCGCTTGTAGCGATTGCTCTGCGCCACCTGAAGCTGATAGAGGCGACCTGACAGGAAGCTCGTGACAAGCAGCATGCCGCTTCCCAGAAGCAGCGTGCGGCGCCCGATGGTGCGACGGCCCTCCTTCTGCTTCGCCCGCTTGTTCATGTCGACACCCTGATCTTGTTGAAAGCAAGGGACAGGGTGCTCAGAATGACATAGCCGATGGGAAACAGAATCATCGTCACGCCGATCTGGAAGAGAACAGGCGTCAACGCCGGAATGGCCAGGTTCAAAGCGCTGAAGACGACCAGCTGGAACAGCACCACGCCAAAGACCGCGATGGCGAATTCGACCCAGATATCGCGGAAATCTCCTTGTAGCAGCTTTTGCCGGCGCCAGTTCATGGCGAACAGCAGAATGATATAGGCCGTTGCCCGCCCGCCAAGAAGGTCGGAAAACAGGATGTCACTTGTCAGACCGATCAGGAAACCGGTGACAAGGAGGACGTATTTTTCATGGTGAAGTGAAATCCAGTAGAGGAAGATCAACGACAGCATCGGCGTCGCGCCATAGAAGACCGGCCACAGCGCCAACCCGCCTTCGACCATGGCAAGCGCCACACCGACGATCACGACAAGGAACTGGAACGGCCAGTCCGACTCGAGCTCCGCCCTCTGGAAGAAACGACCGCGGCGGATCATTGTCGCTCTCCGGCGGCGTTCACACCCTCGAACAGCCGGCCCTCCTCGGTCTCGGGAAGCGGCGTGTAATAGCCGCCAAGTTCCAGATCGGCACGGTCAATTCCCTCGGTGCCACCGACAAGGATCGACACATAGCTTAGGTTGCGCAGGTCAACGGCCGGCCGTACCCTTATCCTGCCATCCTGTACCAGATCGACCCGCCCCACCGGCACCCCGGCCGGCAGCACGCCACCATGCCCGGAGGTCAGCACAAGCTCGCCAAGCTTGGGCACCGCCTCATCGGGGAGAAAGCGCAGCGACAGATGCGGCCCGTTGTTCCCAACCGTGACGCCGGGCCAGGACGAGGAGGACAGAATGACCGGGATCTGCGCATTGATATCGCTGATCATCAGCACCCGTGCGTAGGTATCCCCGACATCGACCACAAGGCCGACAAGGCCATCCGCCGTCACCACCGGATTGCCGACCTCGATTCCCTCCTCGCTGCCATTCGCCACCAGAACGGTATGGGCGAAAGCCCCTCCTGGCGCAGTGACCGCGCGCGCCGTCAGGGGCCGGCGGCGGTCCGGCGACACCGCGCCGGCAACGCTGCGAAGCTGGCGATTTTCACTTTCCAGGATTTCGGCACGGCGGCGCCAGCGCTTCAGCATCGAATTCTCGGCCTGAAGCCGGACATTCTCGGCCCGCAGGGATGCCACGGTGCGAATGCCCTGCGCCATCGTCTCGATCCCGCGGACCGGCGCCGATACAAGATCGACAAAGGGCGCGATAAAATCGCTGGCCCCCATGCGGGCATGACGAAGGGCGCTGAAATCGGCCTTGCCGAGAAACATCAGCGAGAAGCTGAAAACGACGAGAAGCGTGTGCGCGATGCGGCGCTGCCTGATCTTGGCCTTCTCAGACGCGCGCATTGTTCAAGCTGCTCCCTAGGCGCCAATAAGGACGTTCCGAAGTGTTTTGAGTTCCTCAAGACACCGGCCTGTCCCCAACGCCACGCAGGACAGTGGATCCTCGGCTATCGAGATCGGCAGACCGGTTGCATCGCGAAGAACCCCGTCAACGTCGCGAAGCAACGCCCCGCCACCGGTCATCACGATACCCTTTTCGACGATATCGGCGGCCAGTTCCGGCGGCGCCTGTTCCAGCGCCATCTTCACGCCGTCGACAATCTGCCGGACCGGATCGGAAATCGCCTCGGCGACCTGGGCCTCGGTGATGGTGATTTCCTTCGGCACACCGTTGACGAGGTCACGACCACGCACCTCAATCTTGATGCCGGTGCTTTTCTCGGGCTTGCGGGCGACGCCGATATTCTTCTTGATCCGCTCGGCACTTGCCTCACCGATCAGAAGATTATGCGTGCGACGCATATAGGCGATGATCGCCTCGTCGATCTTGTCACCGCCAACGCGCACCGAATGGGCAAACACGATATTGCCAAGCGACAGGATCGCCACCTCGGTGGTGCCGCCGCCGATATCGACCACCATCGAGCCCGATGGTTCGGTCACCGGCAATGAGGCACCAATGGCGGCGGCCATCGGCTCCTCGATGAGGAAGACGCGACGCGCACCGGCGGCTTCGGCTGATTCCTGGATGGCCCGGCGCTCCACCGCCGTGGACCCGGACGGCACGCAGATGATCACCTGCGGGCTGGAGAAATTCAGACGGCCATTCACCTTGCGGATGAAGTGCTTGATCATTTCCTCAGCGACTTCGAAATCGGCGATCACACCGTCAGCCATCGGGCGGATGGCGCGGATATTGCCGGGTGTCTTGCCAAGCATCACCTTGGCTTCCTCGCCGACCGCCAGCACCTGGGTGCGGCCACGCACCTCGGCCATGGCGACAACGGATGGCTCATCAAGGACGATCCCCTTGCCCTTCACATAGACGAGGGTGTTGGCAGTCCCCAGGTCAATGCCGATGTCGGCGGTAAAAATATCGAGTACCGATCTGAGCATGCAAACTCCCCTGCGCCGCGCGTGACGGCCCTAAAAGCAAAAAAAGGCCGGTGACAGGAACACGGTTCCCACCACCGACCATTTTGTAGCTGATAAAAAAGGCGAAATCTAGTTCTTCGCCTTGTCGACCAGACGGTTCTCGCCAATCCACGGCATCATGCCACGCAGTTCCTCACCAACCGTCTCGATCGGGTGTTCGGCGTTGCGTCGACGCGTTGCCTTGAAGTTGGTCTGATGAACCTTGTTCTCCAGCATCCAGTCACGGGTGAATCGGCCTGACTGGATATCGTCAAGAACACGCTTCATCTCGGCCTTCGTCTCCTCGGTGATGATCCGCGGGCCGGTGACATATTCGCCATATTCGGCGGTGTTCGAGATCGAGTAGTTCATGTTCGCGATGCCGCCCTCATAGATGAGATCGACGATCAGCTTAACCTCGTGCAGACACTCGAAATAGGCCATTTCCGGCGCATAACCGGCCTCGACCAGCGTTTCGTAGCCAGCCTTGATCAGTTCGACCAGACCGCCGCAGAGCACAACCTGCTCACCGAACAGGTCGGTCTCGCACTCTTCCTGGAAGGTCGTCTCGATGATGCCGGAGCGACCGCCACCGACAGCCGACGCATAGGAAAGACCGACGTCATGGGCATTGCCGGATGCGTCCTGATGGATGGCAAGAAGGCATGGCACACCGCCGCCACGGACATATTCCGAGCGAACCGTATGACCTGGGCCTTTCGGCGCGACCATCAGGCAATCAATGTCGGCGCGCGGCTCGATCAGGTTGAAATGCACATTCAGACCATGCGCAAAGGCGATCGCGGCACCGGGGCGAATATTGGCGGCGATCTCGTCACGGTAGATGTCGGCCTGGAGTTCGTCCGGGGTCAGCATCATGAGCATATCGCCCCATGCCGCCGCCTCGGCCACATCCATGACCTTGAAGCCGGCGGCCTCGGCCTTGGCGCGGCTTGCCGAGTCCGGGCGAAGCGCGACGGCGACATCGGTGCAGCCGCTGTCCTTCAGGTTGGCGGCATGGGCATGACCCTGGCTGCCATAGCCGACGATGACGACTTTCTTTTTCTTGATCAGGCCGACATCGGCGTCACGATCATAATAGACTCGCATGGACTTGGTTCTCCTTCGTGAAAATGGCCCGCCACATTCAGGACCGACCTCGAACGTGTTTGGCGACGGGCCACTGAAGGGCCGCCGCCGGATGGTTACGCAGCCCGGCGCGCCAGGCGCCGGCACCGTGTCATTTTGCCTCCAGATCGATCCTGTTGCCGCGCGAAATGGCGGAAACACCGGTCCGCGCCACCTCGACATCGCCAAGCGAGCGCATCAAATCGACAAAGGCGTCGACCTTGGAGGAATTGCCCGTGACCTCAAATACAAAACTATTCAGCGTGCTGTCCAGTGTCCTTGCACGGAAGGTATCGGCAATCCGCAGCGATTCTATGCGATCATCGCCCCGGTTGATGATCTTCACCAGCGCCAGCTCACGTTCAATCGCCACGTCGTTCTCGGTCAGATCACGCACCGAATGGATTGGCACCAGACGCGCCAGCTGCGCCTTGATCTGTTCAATGACCATCGGCGTTCCCGATGTCACCACCGAAATCCGCGACAGCCCCTTCCGGTCATCCGTCTCGGCGACGGTGAGGCTTTCAATATTGTAGCCGCGGCCTGAAAACAGGCCGATGACCCGCGCCAGGACGCCGGGCTCGTTATCAACCAGAACGGAAATGATGTGCCGTTCGATAATGGGTGTGTCAGACATTTTATTTTCCTTGCCAGGACTGACGAGAGGGAATTGGACGCGGCCCCGCCTGGACCAGGACCCGGCCTAGACCAGGACCATGCCTTCCTCGGATACCGGCTTTTCCGCCTGATCATCGGGCCCGAGCAGCATGTCGTTATGCGCCGCGCCGGACGGAATCATCGGGAAGCAGTTCTCTTCCTTGGCCACGCGGATATCGGCAATGACCGGCCCCGGTGTCTCCAGCATTTCGGTGATGACCCGATCCAGATCATCGGCCTGCTGCGCGACGAGACCCTTCATATTGAAGGTATCAGCCAGTTTCACGAAATCCGGCAGCGAGGCGCTGTAGGATTCCGAATAGCGGCCGCCATGGATCAGCTCCTGCCATTGCCGCACCATGCCCATCCATTCATTGTTGATGATGAACATCTTCACCGGCAGATTGTATTGCGCCAGCGTCGACAGCTCCTGCATGTTCATCATGAAGGATGCCTCGCCGGCGATGTCGATCACCGTCGATCCCGCATGTCCCACCTGAACGCCGAGTGCCGCTGGCAGCCCGTAACCCATCGTGCCGAGGCCGCCGGATGTCATCCACCGGTTCGGCAGGTGGAAATCGAAATATTGCGCGGCCCACATCTGGTGCTGGCCAACCTCGGTGGTGATGTAGACATCATGGTTCGCCGTCATCTCGCACAGGCGCTTGATCGCATATTGCGGCTTGATGATCTTGCCTGTCTGGTTGAATTTCAGACAGTCGCGCTTGCGCCACCCCTCGATCTGCGCCCACCATTTGTCGAGCGACGGCTTGTGAGGCTTGAATTTGCGGCTCTTCATCTCGGCAAGCAGCGCTTCGAGAATGCGCGTGGCATCGCCGATCACGGCGAGATCGACCTGGACGTTCTTGTTGACCGATGACGGGTCGATATCACAATGGATCTTGGTCGAATTCGGCGAAAAGCCGGTCAGCAAGCCGGTCACCCGGTCATCGAACCGCGCCCCGAGATTCAGCATGGTATCACAGCCATGCATGGCGAGGTTCGCCTCATAGGTGCCATGCATGCCAAGCATGCCGAGGAAGTGACTGTCATCCGCTGCCAGCGCGCCAAGCCCCATCAGGGTCAGGGTCGTCGGCCAGCCGGTAAGATGGACAAGTTCGGTCAGCAGTTCCGAGGCGCGCGGCCCGGAATTGATCAGGCCGCCGCCGCCATAGATGATCGGCCGCTCGGCCCGCATCATGATGTCAACCGCGGCGCTGATCGCCGCCGGATCGGGATCGGTCTGCGGCATGTAGCGTGCCTGTGCGGCCGCCTTGTCAGGTTCCATCCGGTAAGCGACATTGGCCATCAGGACGTCTTTCGGAAGGTCGATCAGAACCGGTCCCGGACGACCCGATGCCGCGACGTGGAAGGCCTCGATCACCGTCGTCTGAAGTGTCTCGACATCCTTGACCAGGTAGTTGTGCTTGGTGCAGGCGCGCGTGATGCCGGTTGTGTCGGCCTCCTGGAAGGCGTCATTGCCGATCAGATGCGTCGGCACCTGGCCGGTCAGACAGACCACCGGCACCGAATCCATCAGCGCATCGGTCAGGCCGGTGACAGCATTCGTCGCCCCCGGCCCGGAGGTGACAAGCACAACACCGGTCTTTCCGGTCGAGCGGGCATAGCCCTCGGCGGCATGAACCGCCGCCTGCTCATGCCGGACCAGAATGTGTCTGATCTTGTTATTCTTGAACAACGCGTCATAGATTGGCAGCACGGCACCGCCGGGATAGCCGAAAACAACCTCGACACCCTCATCCTCGAGCGCCTTCAAAAGCAGCTCGGCCCCCGGCATCATCGCCGTCTGGTCCGCGTCGTCTCTTTTCTCACCTGCCGCCGGTGCGGATTTTGGCATTTTCATGTCCCCTGCAGACCTCGCAAATCCGGTCTGACCGTCTGTCGCCATTAAAAAACGCCCTCCCGGCCGGGGTGGCGCTGTCACGTAAATGGCAGAATTTGCATAAAAACAAAAGGGACTTCATATCCCTCATCCACATAAAAAATAGCGTGACAGGCCTCGCCGGTCAACTTGTTTTCGACAGAATTGCAAAGATTTCCTGAATGTTTCTTTCCGTTTGTTGCGTTTCAAATTTAATTTGCGAATTAAAATTATTACGAATCCAGGTCATCTGCCGTTTTGCATAGCGCCGGCTGTCGCGGCTGGCCATTTCAATCGCGCGTTCGCGGGTCATGTCACCCGCCCGCATGGCGATGATCTCGCGAACGCCGATGGCCTTCATCACCGGCAGTGAGGGATCGAGACCGCGTTGCGCCAGCGCCGCCACCTCCGCCTCGGCTCCCTGCATCATCATGGCCTCGAACCGTCTGTCGATGGCAGCATAGAGTTCTTCACGCGGCGGCATCATGGCGACACGAAGCGCCTCCCCGTCGAGCGCGCCCTGATGCGGGTCGGCCTGCCAGGCGCTCAACGGCCGGCCGGTGGCCCGCACCACCCCCATGGCCCGCACGAGGCGCTGGCTGTCGCCATCATGAAGGCGGCTTGCCGTCACCGGGTCCCGACCGGCAAGCTCGGAGCGAAACGCCTGCCCGCCCTGCGCGGCGAGTTGCTGCACGCATTCGGCATGGATCTCCGGCGGCACGTCGGGGATCGGCGCGATGCCATGAATGGCGGCATGAAAATAGAGGCCGGTCCCGCCAACAATGATCGGAAGGGCACCGACCTGTCGCGCCGCCGCCACCGCCGCCGCCACCATCGCCAGCCATGCCGCGACCGAGGCGCGCTCAGCCCCGTCCACCACGCCATAAAGCCGGTGCGGCGCGCGCGCCATCTCGGCCTCATCGGGACGCGCCGTGAGAATACGCAGATCACTGTAGAGTTGCATC
This sequence comes from Rhodobiaceae bacterium, assembly GCA_038138545.1. Lineage (GTDB taxonomy): Bacteria > Pseudomonadota > Alphaproteobacteria > Puniceispirillales > Puniceispirillaceae > UBA8309. Next base: position 25,256 of record JAYQDX010000025.1, read on the forward strand.
GAGTCGGCATTGATGATCACGCCGCCCCATCTTTCAGCCAGCGCCAGCGCCAGTCCCGACTTGCCGGCGGCTGTTGGCCCGCAGATCATCAGCATGGCCCCGGCGGCCGTCGCGCGCGCTATTTCGGAGTGGTCAGCCATGCCGAACTGTGGTTTATCCTGTGCATCTGTCGATCAGGGAAAGGGACAGGCAAAGGTGCATCATTTCGCGGTTTTTTCAAGCTCGGAACAGCCATGCCTTGCCATTGAAGACGGATTGGCGTTGCTCGGAGCCGCCAATATCACGGCGAATGCAGGCAGTGCCCAGTGGCTTCATCACGGACAGGCCTGGGAGGTGCAGGTCAACGATATCGCTGATCTGGCAAGCCTCAGGCAACAGGCATCTGACCAACATACCGACATCAATATCCTGCCAGCCGCCGGTCGTCGCAAGAAACTGCTGATCGCCGATATGGACAGCACCATCATCACATCCGAATCGCTTGATGACATGGCCCGCATTGCCGGCCTTGCCGAGGCCATCATCCCGATCACCAAACGTGCCATGCGCGGCGAGCTGGATTTCGAGGCGGCACTGGATGAACGTGTGGCCTTGCTTCGCGGCCAGCCCGAAAGCCTGATTGACCGGGCGCTGGCGGAATCAAGGCTGACCGGCGGCGCGGAAAATCTTGTTCAAACCATGCGTGCCCACGGGGCCTGCTGCTATCTGGTGTCGGGCGGATTTACCGCCATCACCGGCCCGGTTGCGGCGATGTGCGGTTTCAATGACCATCACGCAAATATTCTCGAGGCAAAAGACGGCCTGCTGACCGGCACCGTCACCAAACCGGTGCTCGACCGCGAGTCAAAGCTTGTCTTCCTGGACCATTATTGCGGCGAGATCGGGATCGGGCGTGAGGATGCGGTTTGTGTCGGCGACGGCGCGAACGACCTTGCGATGCTTCAGGCCGCCGGACTTGGCGTCGCGCTGAACGGCAAGCCGTTACTGCGCGAGGCGGTGGCGTTGCAACTCAACCACACCGATCTGACCGGCCTGCTGTATCTTCAAGGCTATGGGGAAGCGGAATTCACCACCGGTTAACCGGCCACGGAGCGACACAAAAAAAGGGCCGGTCGATGCCGGCCCCCTTTTCATTATGCTTGTTGCGTTATGCGCGGAATCGCCGTGCCATCATTCCTTGGCAAAACCGATCTGGATGAAGCGTTCACGTCCCTCGCTCTCGACCAGGAGAAGCACACCGGCGCGTCCGGCCTCACGTGTCTCGGTCACCGATTTCGCAAGATCGGCGGCATCCTCGACCCGGCGCTGGCCAAATCGCCTGATGATGTCGCCCGGTTTCAGCCCCTTGGCAAAGGCCGGGCCACCCTCGGCAACCTCGGTCACGACAACACCGCGCGTATCGGCATCAAGGCCAAGCTCGCCCGCCAGTTCGGCGGTGAGATTCTCGACCGAGAAGCCGAGCTTGTCGAAGCTTTCCGCCTCACCCTCCGGCTGCTCATTCACGATCCCGACCAGCTCGGCCTTTTCAAGCTCGCCGAGCGTGACCTGGACCTCGATGCTCTTGCCGTTGCGAATGACCGCGACCGGTACTGTCTTGCCGATTTCGGTTTCCGCCACAATCCGCGGCA
>JAYQDX010000026.1:0-26411 GCA_038138545.1 Rhodobiaceae bacterium
GTCATGCCCGTGATCGTCAAAGGCGCCGCCGTCGCGGAATGTGACCTTCGTCAAACCATGACTGTCCAACAGGGATATGATGGTGGCGCCGGTCGCGATGCCATCGATGGGCTTTTCAAGAAAGGCTTCCAGTTCGTGACCGATCCAGAATACCAGGTCGGCTTCCTGCAGCTGTCGTGCCTGTGACGGTTTCAGAGAATAGGTGTGCGGCGATGCGGCGCCCTCGACAATCAGGTCGGGCGCGCCGACGCCCTGCATGACGGTGGCCACCAGAGAATGAACGGGCTTGATCGATGCGACGACCTTCACATCCGCCTTGGCCAGAGTGGCGCTGGTCGAAATAACTGTCGTGGCGAGAACCGCTTTTGCAAGAACCGCCTTTGCAAGACGGGCGGCTTTGATGAAACGCATGATGGTCCTCGTGATCCTAAAACTGATTGTCGTGACGTAATGTTATAGTATAACATAAAACAAAATAGCGCCAGTCGTGATCAATTACAACGCCTGATCACAATCTTTGTGCTACTCAGGAAATCGATTCATGGTGAGAGACCGGGGCATGCTCATATCACTTGAAAACGCCGGCATTCAGAGGTCGGAGCGATGGTTGGTACGTGGCGTGTCGATGAGCGTCGCGCCGGGTGAGATCGTCACGCTGATCGGACCAAACGGGTCGGGCAAGTCGACAACGGCGAAGATGGCTCTTGGTGTTCTGGAGGCCGACGAGGGACAGGTGCAGCGCAAGCCGGATCTGCGGGTTGGCTATGTGCCGCAGAAACTCGATGTGAACTGGACGCTGCCGCTGTCGGTCAGTCGCTTCCTGCGCCTGACAAATCGCGCCAGCGGATCACAAATCAAGGCGGCCCTTTCGGCCACCGAAACAGGTCATTTGGCCACGGCGCAGATGAGCAGGCTGTCCGGCGGCGAGTTTCAACGCGTCCTGCTGGCCCGTGCGATCCTGCGCTCGCCGGACCTTCTGGTGCTTGATGAGCCTGTTCAGGGGGTCGATTTCAATGGCGAAATCGCGCTCTACAAGCTGATCGAGGATATCCGCAGCCGACTGGATTGCGGGGTGTTGCTGATTTCCCATGATCTTCATGTGGTGATGTCGACAACGGATCGGGTGATTTGCCTGAATGGTCATGTCTGCTGTTCCGGCACGCCGGCGAATGTGGCGGTGAGTGACGAGTTCAGATCCCTGTTCGGTGAGCATGCCGCCTCGGGCCTCGCCCTGTATGAGCATCGCCATGATCATGAACATCTGCCGGACGGGCGGATCAGGAATGGCAGCGAGGCCGATACCGATGCTTGATGATTTTTTCACCCGCGCCGTCATGGGCGGGATCGGTGTCGCGCTGGTGGCCGGGCCGCTTGGCTGTTTCATCATCTGGCGACGGCTTGCCTATTTTGGCGACACGCTGTCGCATTCGGCCCTTCTGGGTGTGGCGCTGGCGCTGCTGTTCGAGGTCAACATCACCTTTGCCGTCTTCGGCATCTCGGTCATTGTCTCGCTGCTGCTGATGCTGTTGCAGCACCGTGCCAGCCTGTCCTCCGACGCGCTGCTTGGCCTGCTGTCGCATTCCGCGCTGGCTGTCGGGCTGGTGGTCCTGGCCTTCATGAGCTGGGTGCGGGTTGATCTGATGGGGTTCCTGTTTGGCGACATCCTCGCCGTCACACCATTTGACCTTGCCATCATATGGGGCGGGGGGGTTGTTGTACTTGCCGTGCTTGTCCGGATCTGGCAGCCGCTCTTCGCGGCGACGGTGAATTACGAGCTTGCCACCGCCGAGGGCGCGCAGCCTGATCTGGCGAATATCGTTTTCATGATCCTGATGGCGGCTGTCATCGCGGTGTCGATGAAGATCGTCGGCGTGCTGCTGATCACCGCGCTGCTGATCATCCCGGCCGCCACCGCGCGGCGTGTCTCGACATCGCCGGAACAGATGGCGGTCATTGCCGCCATTGTCGGTGTGGGGTCTGTCTGGCTTGGCCTGCTGGGGTCGCTTGAATGGGACACCCCGGCCGGCCCCAGCATCGTTGTCGCGGCGCTTGGCTGTTTTGTGATCTCGGTGCTGCCGGTGCCTGGACGCTGGCGCCGGGAGCGCGCCGGAGGACCGGCATCATCAACCGCCGCGCCTGACCGGGACCGCATATAAAATCGAGCCGCCGGAATGCCGGTCGTGAACCCATCCCCGCTTCCCCACCTTTCACACTTCCCGCATCATTGCTGCCTGCACGTTACCATAATGGCATATCGTCCATGCAAGATGTTGCCGGCTACCGCCCCTGTTTCGATTATGCTTGAATGGTGATCTCGCTTCGGACGTGATGGGTGCCATGAAAGTTACGATCAGGAATGACGCGGATGAAGCCGCGCGCCATGTGGCCGAGATGCTGGCGGATCATCTGACAATCACGCCGGCCACGGTCCTGGGACTGGCGACGGGTGAGACCATGCGGCCTGTCTACGGCCATGTGCGCAAGCTCATTCCTGAAAAACAGATTCCAACCGGCGCCTTCACAAGTTTCAATCTCGACGAGTTCATCGGCGTGCCGAAAACACACCCCGCCAGCTTTCATGCTTTCATGGCGCGCGAATTGTTCAGCCATATTGCCGATGCGCAGGATCGCTGCTTTCTGCCAGATGGTCTGGCTGACGATCCGGCGGCGGAGGCGGCCCGCTACGAGGCGGAGATTTCGGCGCGCGGCGGCATCGAGTTGCAACTTCTGGGGATCGGCAGAAACGGGCATATAGGCTTCAATGAACCCGGAACGCCCTTTGACAGCCGCACCGCGCCGGTGAAATTGAGCCCGGAAACGCGCCGGGTCATGCGGGGGTTTGACGCCGAGAAGCCTGATATGGCGATCACCATGGGCATCGGCACCATCATGCAGGCGCGGCGTTGCCTGCTGCTGGCAACAGGCGAGGCCAAGGCGGCGGCGGTCAGAGCGATGCTGGAGGACCCGCCTTCCCCGGGCTGTCCGGCCAGCGCGCTGCAGGCGCATCCGGGCACCTTGGTGGTTCTGGACAGGCAGGCGGCCAGCCAGCTGGCGGATAGCCGATGGCATATGGTAACCAGCCGCGGCGCGGTGGAAGATGTGATGGCGAAATGAGAGGAAGATGAGTGTGAAACCCGATACGGAAACCCAGCCGGATGCCGATTTCTGGCTTGATCGACTTGATGATGCGGCGGCACTCGAGGTGATGCTCAGGGACCATGGCCGTGCGATCGACGCGGTGCGCCGAAGCCTTGCCGAGATCGAATCGGCCGTCACGGCGATTGTCAGTCGCATGCAGAAGGATGAGACGGCGCGCATGATCTATGCCGGGGCGGGTGCCTCTATTCGTATCGCGGTTCAGGACGGGGTGGAACTGCTGCCAACCTTCAACTGGCCGCGTGAGCGGGTCGCCTATCTTGTGGCCGGGGGGGACAGGGCGCTGATCGAATCGGTGGAGGATGCGGAAGATGACGAGAGCGCCGCGCGCGCGTTGGTCCGCAATCATAAGATTGGGCGGCAGGATGTCGTGATGGCGCTTGCGGCCAGCGGGCGGACCTCCTTCACCTGCACGGTGCTTGATGAAGCCCGCAAGGTGGGTGCCCTCGCCATCGGCATTGCCAACAATCCTGACGTGCCGCTTCTCGACAATGCCGATATCGCCATTCCACTGATCACCGGCGGCGAGGCGTTGGCGGGATCGACCCGGCTGAAGGCGGCCACCGCCCAGAAAATATGTCTGAACATGATATCGACGCTGGTGATGACCCGGCTTGGCCGGGTGCGCGATGGCAAGATGATCGCGATGCGTCCAACCAACGCAAAGCTGCGCGACAGGTTTGCCCGCATTCATGGCGACGATGCGACGGGCTAGCCCGGCGGCGTCTGCTGCAGAAGCTTGACACCAAGATCTACCGCGCCCGACAGGCCGTCGCCGGTGCTTTTGACAACCAGCTGTCTGAAGTCGTCGCGAAGAAGAGGCGCGTAGCGTTCGCCGACGCTGCCCCTGAGATGGATTTGTTTCGTGCGCCTGGCGTCAAGCGATTCGAGGATAACGTCAAGATCGGCCAGCGCGGCATCGATGATCCGGATTGCCAGCGGGTCACCAGCGTCCCGTGCCGCGAAGATGTCAGGGGCGAATGCGCCGAAATGCTGCGGCGTCGCCGTTTTCGCAAACAGCACGATCTCTGACGGGCTGTTGTTGAACCGCGCCAGCACCTGGCGGGCAAGCCCGGTTGTCTCGATCACGCCGTCATACGCCTTCAATGTCCAGCGCAGCAGCTCGCGGCCAAGCCAGGCCCCGCCGCAATCGTCGCCAAGTTGCAGACCCCATCCGCCAATCTGGCTGAGCTGCCCCTGAAACCGGCTGACAAAAAAGGAACCTGTACCCGCCTGGACAAGCGTGCCGTCACCGTCACCAAGCACCCCGGCGATGGTGATTTCCCGGTCCGACATGATATGCACCGACGCAAAATCCAGTGCTGCTGACAAGTGCTCGGCGCCCGTGCCGACATTGGCTCCGGCGATGCCAAGGATGGCGATATCGGATGGCGCTGCCCCGGCGGGCATGTTCGCGGCGACATAGACCGCCTCGATGGCCTGCATGATGTTCTGACGGCTTGCCTCGAAATCACTTGTCAGGTTGGCGAAACCGCCCTCGACCCGGGCGATGATCCTGCCATCCGCGGTGGCCAGAGCCACCCGGCTTCTGGTGCCGCCGCCATCAACCGCCACTATATGCCGGCCATTCATGTCACGTCTCCTCCTCACCGGCCCGGTAACGCCTTGCCGCGTTGTCAGTCATGTGGCCATTCATCTGCGACAATATTGACCAATCTGTCTTATCGGCTCACTATCGGGATGGTACCTTTGGCACCTGACGCCCGTTTTACATCAGAACCGTAAAAAAAAAGCATGGCGGGCGCATCAAGTTAATTTTACGAGGGAGAAACAGAATGAAGATCAAATCATTGTTCGGGGCAGCTTCTGCTTTGTTGCTGGGCAGTATCGGGGTGGCATCGGCCGATGTCACACTGACCATCGAAAGCTGGCGTAATGACGATCTGTCGATCTGGCAGGAGAAGATCATTCCGGCCTTTGAAGCCGAGAATCCTGGCATCAAGGTGGTTTTTGCTCCCACCGCGCCGGCGCAGTATAACTCGGCGCTGAATGCCAAGCTTGAAGCAGGAACCGCTGGCGACCTTATCACATGCCGGCCGTTTGACGGTTCTCTCTCGCTCTACAAGGCAGGGCACCTTGGCGAGGTTGGTGATCTGGACAACATGAAGAATTTCGGTGCGGTGGCCAAGTCCGGCTGGAGCACGGATGACGGATCAGCGATCTTCTGCGTGCCAATGGCCTCGGTCATCCACGGCTTCATCTACAACAAGGACGCCTTCAAGGAAGTCGGGGTTTCCGTGCCGACAACAGTGGACGAGTTTTTCTCCACGCTGGAAAAAATCAAGCAGGATGGCAGCTATGTGCCGCTGTCGATGGGCGTTGCCGACCAGTGGGAAGCCGCCACCATGGGCTATGCCAATATCGGTGTGAATTACTGGAAGGGCGAGGAAGGCCGTCAGGCCGTGATCGCCGGCGATATGAAGCTGACACATCCGGACTGGGTGGCGCCATACGCGCAGCTTGCCAAATGGGGCCCCTATATGGGCGATGGCTATGAGGCGCAGTCCTATCCTGACAGCCAGAACATGTTCACGCTTGGCCGCGCGGCCATCTATCCTGCCGGGTCATGGGAAATTGCCGGTTTCAATGCTCAGGCTGATTTCGAAATGGGTGCCTTCAAGGTGCCGGTGCAGGCTGCCGGTGATGAATGCTACATCTCCGACCATGTCGATATCGCGCTCGGCATGAACAAGGCAACCAAGAACCCCGAGGCCGCCCGCACCTTCCTGAACTGGGTCGGTTCCGCCGAATTCGCCGATCTGTATGCGAATTCACTGCCGGGCTTCTTCTCGCTGTCGGATCACAATGTGAGCATGACGGACCCGCTGGCCCAGGATTTTGTCAGCTGGCGCGGTGAGTGCAACTCCTCGATCCGGCCCTATCACCAGATCCTGTCGCGCGGCACGCCGAATCTGGCGAATGAATATTGGGTCACCTCGGCGAATGTCATTCGCGGGTCGATGACACCCGAAGAGGCGGCCGCCCATATGCAAAAGGGTCTGGCAAGCTGGTACGCACCCCAGCAATAGATCTGCCCCTCTTTCCAACAAAACAGCCAGACAGCCCGGTGGGGCTGTCTGTAGCCAACGGGAATTTCAAAAGATTATTTGAGACCGATTTCCATGCTTTTCTATCGGAGCCAGAGGTTTGACTGAGGACAAGGTGACATCACATCGCCGCCCGATCCGATGGCATATAGGCATCTTCCTGGCGCCGGCGGTGTTGGTTTATTCAGCCTTCATGATCTTTCCGCTGTTCGGCACTCTGCAGCTGTCGCTGTTCACGACATCCGAGCAGCAGACATCCTTTGTCGGGTTGGACAATTTCAGGGTCCTGTTTGGCGATCCGCGCTGGTCCGGCGCTTTCTGGAACGCGCTGGTCAACAATGTCTGGTTCTTTGTCATCCACATGTTGGTGCAGAACCCGCTTGGCATTCTGATTGCCGCCGTCCTGTCCAATCCGAAACTTCGGCTTCGCGGCTTTTATCGCTCGGCCATTTTTCTGCCGACAATCATGTCCTTCGTGATTGTCGGCTTTGCCTGGAAACTGATCCTGTCTCCGCTGTGGGGGATCGCGCCGGACATGCTGAAGGCGGTTGGCCTTAAATTCCTGTTCGCGCCCTATCTGGGAAAGGAGGAATATGCGCTGACAACGCTGGCCCTCATTTCCGTCTGGCAGTATGTCGGCATTCCGATGATGCTGATCTATGCGGCGTTGCTGTCCATTCCACAGGAAGTCATCGAGGCTGGCGAGGTGGAAGGTGTCACCGGCTTCTCGGCCTTCTGGAAGATCAAGCTTCCCCTGATCCTGCCGGCCATCGGCATCATTTCCATCCTGACCTTTGTCGGGAACTTCAACGCCTTTGATCTGGTTTATGCGGCGCAGGGGGCGCTTGCCGGGCCCAATTATGCCACCGACATCCTTGGCACCTTCCTGTACCGGACATTCTTCGGCTTCCAGATGCAACTTGGCGATCCGAATATGGGCGCGGCGGTGGCGATGATCATGTTCCTGATCATCCTGACCGGGGTCTGCATCTATCTGTTCGGCATCCAGATGCGCATGACGCGCTACCAGCTTTAGGAGCGATGGCGGGAAGATGAGACGGGTCAGGCATACGGTTCCGAATGTTCTGCTGGCGCATGTGGCGCTGGCGGCCTACACGGTGATCGCGCTGTTTCCGATCATCATCATCATCCTCAACAGCTTCAAGACACGAAAGGCGATTTTCCGCGATCCGCTGGCATTGCCAAACCCGGAAACATTCTCGCTGGTCGGTTTCGAGACGGTGTTCAGGCAGGGCGATTTCTTTCTTTATATGCAGAATTCGCTGATCGTTACCGTGGCGTCGCTGTTCTTCATTCTGCTGTTCGGTGCGATGGCCGGGTTCGCCCTCGCCGAATACCGGTTCAAGGGCAACACGCTGATGGCGCTGTATCTGGCCATCGGCATCATGATCCCGATCAGGCTCGGCACCATCTCCATCCTCGAGATCATGGTCGCCACCAATCTGGTCAATACCCTGACAGCGCTGGTGCTGGTCTATGTCGCGCAGGGTCTGCCACTGGCGATTTTCATTCTGTCCGAATTCATGCGCCAGGTGTCGGATGACCTGAAGAATGCCGGTCGGATCGACGGGCTTTCCGAATATCGCATTTTCTTTGTTCTGGTGCTGCCGCTGGTCCGGCCGGCGCTTGCCACTGTCGCCGTGTTCAACATGATACCCATCTGGAATGATCTCTGGTTTCCGCTCATCCTGGCGCCGGGGGAGGCAACAAAGACCCTCACGCTTGGCTCGCAGGTGTTCATCGGCCAGTTTGTGACTGACTGGAACGCCGTATTGTCGGCGCTGTCGATGGCGATGTTCCCGGTGCTGATACTCTATCTGATTTTTTCCAAGCAACTCATCAGAGGCATAACATCGGGTGCCGTGAAATGATTCGTGTTCTTGTCGCAGGCCTCGGCAATATGGGGCGCAGCCATGCTCTGGCCTATCACAAACAGCCGGAATTCGAGATTGTCGGCCTGGTGAACCGGACGCCGCCGGACCTGCCGGATGAGTTGACCGGCTATGATTGTTTCGACGATTTTCATACCGCCCTGAACGCCACATCCCCCGATCTTGTCTGTATCGCCACCTATTCGGACAGCCATGCCGAATATGCCATCGCGGCGATGAAGGCCGGCGCGCATGTCTTTGTGGAAAAGCCGCTGGCAACCACCAGGGAGGACGCTGTCGCGGTAATAAGGGCAGCGCGTGATTATGACCGCAAGCTGGTTGTTGGCTATATCCTGCGCCATCACCCAAGCTGGCAGCGGATGATCGCCGAGGCGCGAAGGCTGGGCGGCCCCTATGTGTTCCGGCTGAACCTGAATCAGCAGAGCCGGGGACAGGAATGGGCCACCCACAAACAGCTTATGGAAACAACGCCGCCCATCGTTGATTGCGGTGTGCATTATGTCGATGTGATGTGCCAGATCACCGACGCCGCACCTGTTCAGGTGCGCGGGATGGGGTTGCGGCTGTCAGATGAAATCGCGGCGGACATGTATAATTACGGCCATTTCCAGGTGTTGTTTTCCGACAGTTCGGTTGGCTGGTATGAAGCTGGATGGGGGCCGATGATGTCGGAGACAGCCTTCTTTGTGAAGGATGTCATCTCGCCGGGCGGTGCCGTATCAATCGTGGCCCAGGACATCGCGGGATCTGCCGACATCGACAGCCATACGAAAGTTGGCCGTTTGCTGGTGCATCCGACAAGCGGCGAGGACCGGGCCATAGACCTCGAGGGTGAACCCGGCCACCAGGCATTGTGTGATGCGGAGCAGGCATTTGTCGCGCGTGCCATTCTTGAGGATATCGATTTGTCACGACATGCGCGGGATGCGGTGCAGTCTCTGGCCATATGTCTCGCGGCTGATGAAAGTGTGCGTACGGGCAAGGCGGTGGATTTGCATCCGCTGGAATTATAAGCCGCAAGGAGAGCAGTGATGGGGTCGCTCGGTTTGAAGAACATCCACATGTCTTTCGGCACAAATGAAGTGCTGAAGGATATCAACCTGGAGGTTGAAGACGGGGAGTTCGTCATCTTTGTCGGGCCATCGGGATGCGGGAAATCCACCCTGCTGCGGATCATTGCCGGGCTGGAGACGCCGGTGCGGGGGGATGTCGAGATTTCCGGCCAGCTGGTCAATGCCATGCCGGCCTCGAAGCGCAAGATCGCGATGGTCTTCCAGACCTATGCGCTGTATCCGCATCTGACTGTCGAGAAGAATATGAGCCTTGGCCTTCGCCAGGCTGGTGCCGCCAGCAGCTATATCGAGCGGCAGATCAGCCTTGCTGTCGAGATGCTGGAACTTGAACCCTATCTGAAACGCAAGCCTGCCGAATTGTCCGGTGGCCAGCGCCAGCGCGTCGCCATCGGCCGCGCGATCGTGCGCAATCCGGAGCTGTTCCTGTTTGATGAACCACTGTCCAATCTCGATGCCGCGCTGCGGGTCAATATGCGTATCGAGATCGCCCGCCTGCATCGCGAGCTGCAATCAACCGTCATTTATGTGACACACGACCAGATCGAGGCGATGACCCTTGCCCAGAAGATTGTCGTGCTGCGTGATGGCCGGATAGAACAGGTTGGATCACCGATGAAACTCTATAAGGACCCGGACAATATGTTTGTTGCCGGGTTCATTGGCTCGCCGGCGATGAATTTCATCGAGGCAGGGCATCTCGGCGTGGGCGGCAAGGCGGCGACTGTCGGCGTGCGACCTGAACAGCTCACACCGTCCCGCCGCGGCAGGGTGTCGGGTACCGTCAGTCACCTTGAACATCTTGGGGCCGAAACGAATATCTTCGTCAACACCGATGGCGGGCTGATCACGGTGCGGCAGTTCGGTGAGGCCAGTCTGGATATCGGGGCGAAGATCGGTCTCGACTTCAAGGACGAGGACATGCTGTTCTTTGACAGGGACGGGCAGAGACTGCGCTAGCCGGCAAGGGGCCGGGCCATAGTCAAAGGTGAGATGAAATTGGACGGGATTATCCGGTGGTTATCGTGGTAGCCTCCTGGATGAGTGAAATCGGATCCGGATGCCGTCGGAGTTAGGGAGTTTGACAATGAAAATCACATCGATCCAGATGAACAGCACCAATGACAAGGACATCAATCTGACCTCCGCGTCGGATTTGGCCGAGGCAGCCATCAGGGCCGACAAGCCGGACCTGATAGCCTTTCCCGAAATGATGGCGTTTTATGGCGGCACGATCACCGACCGAAAGGAATCCGCGGAAAATATTCCGGAGGGTCGAACAACCGAATTCCTGTCCGCCCTCGCGAAAAAACATGGTGTGTTCATCCATGGTGGCAGCTTTTACGAAAAGGGCGGCGACGACAAGGTCTACAACACCACCGTCGCCTTCGACCGTGATGGCGAGGTGATCGCCACCTACCGGAAGATCCATCTGTTCGATATCACCACACCCGATGGCAAGGATTACAAGGAATCCGACACCGTGATACCCGGCAGCGATATCGTGACCTATCAGGCCGACGACATCACGATTGGATGCAGTATCTGCTATGACATGCGTTTCGCGGAACTCTATCTGAAACTCGCCGCGGCCGGGGCACAGGTGATCATGATGCCAGCCGCCTTCACCCTGCAGACCGGCAAAGACCACTGGGACACGCTGATCCGCGCGCGCGCGATTGAAACCCAGTGCTATGCCGTCGCGCCGGCACAATGGGGCCTTTATCCCGATGGCGCGGGAGGCACGCGCGAGACCTGGGGACATTCAATGATCGTGGATCCCTGGGGGCTGGTCGTCGCGCGGACATCCTATGGCACCGGCTGGGCCAGCGCCAATATCGATGTTGATTACCTGAACCGCATTCGAACGGATGTGCCAGTCGCCAGTCATCGGCGCATTGGCAACTGATGAGATCCAGACCAAAGGACCCTTCCAGGAGCATTTGATGGACAAATATCAGATAAATCCGATGCCGCAGCAGATTGATCCAGCCTTGGTATCGCGCGCGGCGAATGTCGAGACAGCAACCATAGGCCATATCAGACAGCTTGGCTTCGCCGATCCCGCCATCGCGCCGATGATGCCGGCAACGACGGTAATCGGTACCGCTGTGACGCTGGCATTGCCGGGTCAGGATTCAACTCTCCTGCATGATGTGGCGGGCAGATTGAGGCCGGGTGACGTGCTGGTGATTGACCGGCTTGGAGACCACAAACATGCCTGTCTTGGTGGTGGTGTCGCCTGTGCGATCAAGGCCGCTGGATGCGAGGCTGTTGTCATTGACGGGCCGGCAACAGACCGTCTGGAAATTCTCGATTTCGGCCTCCCCGTCTGGAGCCGCGGCCTGTCGCCAGTCACGACCCGGCTCTATGACATCGGCGGCGCGCTGAATGTGCCGATCAGCTGTGGCGGCGCGGCTGTGCTGCCCGGCTGGGTGGTGGTGGCCGATGACAGCGGTGTTCTGTTCATGCCGCCGGACGAAGCCCCCCCGTTTATCGACTGGGCGCTCGAGAAGCAAATTCAGGAACCGGCAAGTCACAAGCTGATCCGCGAGGAGGGCGCGCGGCTTGGTGACCTGACAGGCGCGTCCGCAAAGGTCGCGGCGGCACTGGAATCCTAGATTATTCCGGTCCCAGGACCAGATTGGGCAACCACAGGGTCAGTTGCGGGATATAGGTCAGCAACAGCAGGACAACGATCAGGGGAACAAGAAACGGGATCACCGCGATGGCGAGCCGTTCAAAGGGAACCTTGCCAACCTCGCTGACGATGTAGAGACCGATGCCCATCGGCGGGGTGGCAATGCCGATCAGCAAACCAAGCTGGATGATGATGCCGAAATGAACCCGATCAACACCATATTGATCGATGATCGGCAGCAACATGGGGACAAGCATCAGCTTTGCGGGAACGCCTTCGACCACGCAGCCGATCAGCAGAATGAACACCAGCATCAGGGCCAGGAACACGTTCTTGTCATCGGTGAAATCAAACAGGAAATTGCCGAAATGCTGCGGCACCTGATCAATCGCCAGAAGCCACCCCATCGCTGTTGAGAACCCGATGATGATCATGATGATCGTGGTCATCATCATCGTGTCGCTTAGGGCGGTGTACAGCCCCCGCAAGGTGATGGACCGGTAGAGCACTCCAAGCACAAGGGTATAGAGACAGGCCAGCACGCCGGCCTCGGTCGCGGTTACGAAGCCAAACAGAATGGCCCCGAGAATGATACCCGGCGCGCCAAGCGCCAGAATGCCGTCAAGGCTGGTTTTCATGACGGTTTCGCGACTGGCCTTTTCCTGCGTCGGGAAATGCTGCCTTGTTGCCAGAATCCTGTTGAACACCATCAGTGACAGGCCCACAAGAAGCCCCGGCACAAGCCCGGCAAGGAACATCCGCTCGATCGATTGCTGGGCCAGAAACGCGTATATGACAAGCCCGATCGATGGTGGAATGATCGGGCCGATCACGGCGGAGCATACGGTCAGGGCGGCGGCGAATTCGGGATTGTATCCGCGCTCGCGCATGGCCTTGATTTCGATCATGCCCAACCCGGCGCAGTCGGCCACGGCGGCGCCTGACACACCGGCAAACACCATTGATGCGAGGACATTCACCTGCGCCAGCCCGGCCTTGAAATGTCCAACCAGAGAATTGGCGAAATTGAAAATCCGGTCGGTCATGCCAACCGTATTCATCAAATTGCCGGCCATGATGAAGAAGGGCACCGCTGTCAGGGACGGCTTGCGCACGCCTTCGAGCAGTTGCTGCGGAATGATATAGGTGGCGTCACTGAATTCAGAGGTCAGGAATGTTGCGAAGACCGCCGCGCCGATCGAAATCGAAACCGGAATGCCGATCAGGATCAGGCCAATGAACCCGGCGAACAGAATAAGCGCAATCATATCACGTTCCCCCTGCGGATTTGGGCCCGTGAACCAGCAGCTTCAGGATCTCGGTCGCTGAATTGATCAGGATCAGGCAGCAGGACATGCTCATCGGAATTGACAATGTGTAGCGTTCAAGCTCACCCCACGGGGTGATCACACCATCCACCGGCCCAACCTGGCTTTCGAAGATGATCGGCAGCTGCAGGATGATCAGAACCATCACCAGAATGATCACGCCCTCGATCAGAATGCTGCTGACATGTCTTTGGGTGGGGGCCAGCCGTTCTATGATAAAGCTGATGGCGATGTCGGCCCGCCGCCGATAGATTGGATAGAATCCGAAAAAGCACATCCACACGAAGAACTGGATGGTCCATGGCCAGATCCAGTAAAACGAAACCCCCATGGGGCGGGCGATGATGGTGAAGGCTGTTCCCACCAGCATGGCGACAAGACAAAAAATGGCGATGGCATGAAAAATGTCCGACAGAAAGCCGAGAATATCATCGGCTTTCTGCACGAGTTTTCTGGTTTGATGTCGCGTCGAGGCGGTCATCAAATCTTGATTGGCTAGCGTGAGCTGGCTACAGCGTCGAGGAAGCCGTCCGGCAACTCACCCTTGCTCTCCATGTCGTCATAGAATGCCTTCATCCTTGCGACGAACGGAGCGCGGTCGATATCGACGAATGAGACACCACTTGCCTTCATCCGCGTGATCGACTCATCGGCCGAGCTGCCCATGACCTCGTTGGAATATTTGCCGGCATCGAAGTAGGCCTTCTCGAGCGCGTTCTGCATGTCGCCGGACAGCGCGTCGAACTTGCTCCGGTTCATCATGAAGCCGATCGACTGATAATATTCGTCGTGACGGATGATGTTCGGTGCCACCTCGTGAAAGCGCATGCTTTCAACCAGCGCGATCGGGCTGTTCACCGACTCCACGATGCCCTTCTGGATGGACTGGTAGACATCTGTCCAGGCGAGTGTCTTCACGTCGGCGCCAAGATGCGTCCATGTGTTGACGGCCAGCTTGCTGGGATGCATGCGCAGCTTGAGCATGCTGATATCGTCAAACGTTTTGACATCGCGATTTGTCACCATGACCCGATAGGGACCACGAAGGATGGATGTGGCGTCACCAAGCAGGCTGATGCCGGCTTCTTCACTCGCCTTGTTGTACCAACCCTGAACAAGATCGGTTTCCATGAAACGGATCCAGTGATCACGGTCATCGAACATGAACGCGGCCGATGTCCAGTTGATTTCGGGCACCCATTTCTTCATGTAGGTGGAACCCTCGGCATAGAGATGAACCGTGCCAAGCTTCAGCTGTTCCAGAACGGCATCTGTCTTGCCAAGCTGTTCGTTCGGGTAAACAACAACTTCCAGCTTACCCCCGCTATGTTCTTTAACCTTATCGGCGAAATATTGGAAAACCTTGCCCTCGGGGCTGTCCGCCGGCATTTTCGACGCCATGCGCCAGGTCTCGGCCTGTGCCGCATTCGCAAAAAGCAAAGCCGCGCCCAGGAGGCTCAAGATGAAGTTTCCGCGTTTTAACATGTTCTGCTCCCTTTACCCTTTTTAACAGTTTCACTGTGACGGGCAGGAGCCAGCCTTGTCAACGCCGCCTTCAGCAGGAACCGGCAATAAAGGGGTTTTGCGGCTACGGATGATGAAAAATTGGATCGAGTGGCAGCTTGCAGCAAACCCGTGCCCCGAATCCGTGCCCCGATCCCGTGCCTTGGCCGCGCGTGTCGATCCTGTGCGCCAGCCGTATGGTGTGGCGGCTTGCGGACCTGGGTTCATCGGCAGACTCGCGTGTCGATTTGAAGGCTGGTCATACGGACTGGTCCGCTGTACATAGTCGTGGCGATGCGGACCACTGGAATTTTGTCTGCATACACACCACGCCCGTCCCGGCCATTTCAAGAAGTCAAATTCATGCCATTATCAAAGCCAAACAGCCTTCACAGGCTTGTTTGTGGTGAATTCTACAGCGATGACTCCCGTCCGCGTCTGACGCCGAAACAATTATCCGTTGAAATCCTGTCGGGTCTCACCGTGTCGCTGGCACTTGTGCCGGAGGCTGTTGCCTTCGCCTTTGTTGCCGGCGTGGCGCCGCTCGTAGGGCTCTATGCCGCTTTCATCGTCGGTCTGATCACTGCCTTGTTCGGCGGCAGGCCAGGCATGATTTCGGGCGCCACGGGCGCGCTGGCTGTGGTCATGGTCTCGCTGGTTGTCGAACATGGCGTCCAGTATCTCTTCGCCACTGTCATTCTGATGGGGGTATTGCAGCTGGTCGCCGGCATACTTCGCTGGGGCAAGTTCATCCGCATGGTTCCCTATCCGGTCATGCTCGGCTTTGTGAACGGCCTTGCGATCGTGATCGGCCTCGCGCAGCTTGAGCAGTTCAAGATCGCGGCGCCGGATGGTGACATGCGGTGGATGGAGGGCGAGATGCTTTATGCCACCATCAGCATGATCATCCTCACCATGCTGGTGATCTGGCAGGCCCCCCGCATTACCAAGCTGGTGCCGGCACCGTTGGCAGCCATCGGCATCGTTACCGCGGTTGTGATCGGTTTCGGGATCGAGGTGCCGCGGGTGGGGGACCTCGCCAGCCTGTCCGGCGGCCTTCCGGCCTTCGCCATCCCGATGGTGCCATTGACGCTGGAAACACTTGTCATCGTTTTCCCCTATGCGCTGATCCTCGCCGCCATTGGCCTGATTGAAAGTCTGCTGACGCTGAACCTTGTTGGTGACATGACCGAACAGCGTGGCGGCGCGTCGCGCGAATGCGCGGCGCAGGGTGCCGCCAATCTGGTAACCGGGTTCTTCGGTGGCATGGGTGGCTGTGCGATGATCGGCCAGTCGATGATCAATGTGAAATCCGGAGGGCGTACGCGTCTCGCCGGCATTGCCGCGGCGCTGTTTCTTCTGGCCTTCATCCTGTTTACAGCCCCCCTGATCGAACAGATTCCGATCGCCGCGCTTGTCGGGGTGATGTTCATGGTTGTGATCGGCACATTTGCCTGGCATTCGGTCACCACCCTTCGCAAGGTGCCTCGGGCTGACGCGCTGGTCATTCTGACCGTCACTGCCGTCACGGTGGTCGAGGATCTTGCCATCGCCGTGATCGTCGGGGTGATCATGTCGGCACTTGTCTATGCCTGGAACGCCGCAAAGACCATTCAGGCGTCAAAACGCCCCTCGATCCGGGAGAAGGGCGCCATTGTCTATGACATCAAGGGGCCTCTGTTCTTCGGGTCGGCGACCGGATTCCGCGAGCTGTTCCAGATCAAGGACGATCCGGACACCGTGATCATCGATTTTGCGGGATCACGCGTTGTCGACCAGTCGGCCCTGCAGGCCATCGAGGATATCGCTGCGAAATATCACGAGGCGGGAAAGACCGTCATGCTCCGGCATCTCAGCCCTGATTGCCACAAGCTGTTATCGCGATCCGGACAATTGATCATCGACAGTGACGACGATCCGGAATACCAGGTTGCGGTGGATTATCGTGTCAGGCAGGGCGCGTTCCAGTCGGGTCACTGACCGGGGCTGGCCGGTTGCCTGATCCGATCGGGCTGTGATGGCACCGGAACCCCGTTGCAAGGTCCAATGATACTGCTTGCCGGAACATAGTGCCCGGTTTTCAGGGTGGCACATCGCTCCAAATATTATGTGATGCCAAAGCTATTCATTTGTTTTCTGTCTGGCAGCGGTGTGAAACGGGCCGGCTTGATTGCGGCCGTCACCAACGCCATATCCGCACTACAGAAAAACTGTTCTCTCTGGAGCGACCAATGACATCCCGTCTTCTGAAATCCCCCTTTGCGAAGCTCCCTTTTTCCAGAGCCACGGTCCCATGCCTGTTTGCCGCCACCCTTGTTGCGGCGTTTTCCGTCACAAGCCTGGCCCGTGCGGGTGGCCATGAAGCGCAACTGCGTTATCAGGTTGATGACAAATCCTTCGCCGCCCATGTCGCGATGGCGGACGGGGAGCCGGCCGGAACGGTGTTCATCGTCCATGACTGGGACGGACTGAACGCGTATGAGAAAAATCGCGCGAAGATGCTGGCCGAACTGGGATACAACGCCGTGGCGATTGATCTTTTCGGCGTAGATGCCAAGCTGGAGGGGCGCGATGACTATCGCCGTGAGACAGGCGCGCTCTATCGTGACAGGGCCTCCTTCCGCGCCCGTCTTGCGGCCGCTTTCGAAGCCGGCAAGCCGATTTCTGACAAGGGTGGCAAGAGCTTTATCATCGGTTACTGCTTTGGCGGCGCTGCTGTTCTGGAAGCGGCGCGCGCCGGCATGGGGCTGGACGGCTATGTCAGTTTTCATGGCGGCCTTGGCACGCCGGAAGGCCAGGATTATGCGAAGACAGATGCCCCGGTTCTGCTGCTTCACGGCTCTGCGGACCCGGTGTCAGGCATGGATGATCTCGCCAGCCTGCTACAACAGCTTCAGTCTGCCGGCGTAACCCATGACGCGCAGGTGTTCGGCGGCGCGCGTCATTCCTTCACCGTTGCCGGATCACGCGACTATGATGCCGATGCCGATGGCCGGTCATGGGCGGCCTTGCTGCGCTTCCTGAAGCGTAACGGCTGATCGCGGGACGGGCTGCACCGAACCGGGGTCACTGGGGCTGGTTGCCAGATCCCAAAGGATTTCATCGCAGGGAAGGTCTTGCCCGGGCCAGTCGGGCCGAAACCGCAACTCCACATCGATGGTCACATTGTCATTTGTCAGCATGAATGACATCCCAGATATAGATCGACATGAAGGCATCATCCCGTGCGCGCGTGACGCGCTCGCTTCATGTCCGGTCCAGAGCAAAAGAGGGTGCCAACGGGAAAACCAAAGTTGGCATCGTTCAATTTTTCATCGGTCATCCGCTGCACCTGTCTTGCGCGTGAGGCCGCCCCACCGGTAATGGCAGATGCCCTCGGATGACATCATGCATCTTTATTTCATCGATACAGGCATGGGTGATTGCTGTGCTGCCGATCGCAGGAGAGCAGCGCCGGTTTCGTCCTAGAGAGTGATGCCCGACACGGCAAAACACGTCAGCAGTCCTGCCATGACAGCCAGAACGGCAAAAACCGGATTTCTGGATTTCTTCAAAAAGTAGGCTGAAAAGAAAGTTGCAGGTATGACGCTGGAAACGCCGATACCGATACCGATCATGGTTATGCTTTCGCCAAAGGAGGGGTTCGCCAGAAAGAAAAACATATCTGGCGCATCGCTCAATCCAATCCCGTGCCAGATCTGATCAACGCTCTTGCCATCGATGATTGATTGCAGAAGCTGGTTGGCGGGTATCGGTGAGTCTTTTTCCAGAAAGCTGATGATTGTGCCAAGCAATACCAGACAGGAAGACAGCAGTGTCAGCCAGTATATGGTCTGACCATAAATCACTCCAGATATCGGTATCAGAGATTTTTGATACAGTCGCACGACGTCATCCCCTCACAACACTGGTATTTCAATACCGGTCAACGACTCAATGCCTCTGGCTACCAGTTTGAGACTCGAGCCAAAGAGGATTGTGATCAGGAGAGCCCTGACAACAGACGCTTTCAAGGCCGTAAGGAGGCTTGCGCCGATAAGGCCGCCAATAACCTGTCCCAACATCCATGGTGCAGCGATTATGCCGATGAGTGCGCCTACATTGATATATGGCCAAATGGCAGCTGCATTTCCCAGGGCCAGAAGTACCCCGCTTGTCCCGGTTGCCACTTTGATCGGTATGCTCATCACCAGATTCAGGAGTGGAACCGCTGCCCAGCCGCCACCCAAGCCAAAGAATCCACCGGTGAAGCCGACGAGTAGGAACAGGAAAATTGACAGTTTGACGTTGGTTGCGCGGTAGCTGACATAACTCGCCAATGAGCTTTCCCAGTATGTTTTGCGGAGCTTCAAACGATGGGAAAAATTCTCCGATTTTTTCAGAACGGGATAGTCGGACGCGTCGCTCTTGAACACAAAAAGCGCCGCAATCAGAAGCAGCATTAAACCGAGCATTAGTCTGATTATGCCGTCTGATTGTTCGCCGAATTGCTGGGCGAGATGAATGGCAGTGAATGAGCCTGACATGCCACCAACAATTATGGGCAATGCACCCAACAAGACCAGTTTGATGTCAGCGAGGCCCTTGCGCATGAGCGGACCGGTTGAAATCAGGCCGCTGAACATAGCAACTACGAGGCCTGTCGATCGTATCAGGAGTGTGTCAAACGACGTAAATGCCAGCAGCAGCGGGGTGAAAATCACGCCGCCGCCAACACCCGCTATCACCGCAATCACTGCAATTATGACGCTGACAAAAAAAGAAATAACGATGATGTCAATGCTGGAAAGGCTACCTTGTCCGCCAAATGCCGCCCCATCTATCTGCGTTTCAAGGAACAGGTAACAACAAAGCGTGGCCACCACGAGAATGGAAAGTTCCCGGTTATTTCTAAAGCCGTCTAGCATTTTGGCCTGTCTTTTGTTCGCACGGGATTCGGTAAGATCTGAGTTTGGTCTTTGTTCGGCCTTTGAATCGGGCTTGTCGAATTGGAATGGCGGTGGTTTGAGGTTTGGACCCCTATGGAAACTTTTCCGCGACCCCGCGGGAAAGTCTATATATTAGATTGAACAAATCAATGCTAACCGATTTCCTGACAGGCGTAAATTTTGAGATCCAGCCGCAAAATCAAGATGAGGCCATACAAACAAGCTCCGGTTGTCGCAGTTGCCGTCGGGGTATGGCTTGGTGCATGCGCGTATCAGGATGATGGCGCTTTTTTGGTCCTCGAAGGTGACGAGGAACGAAGCTGTTCTGAGCTTCATGCAGAATATGAAATCGCAGACCAGATGTCCCGGGAGAATATGGACGCAAGACGACGTTGGCTGTTGCAGCTAATGCGTCAAAAGGATTGTCGTGCCCCCCGGCAGCTCGATCCGGAGTTCAAGTTCAATCTATTCATCACCGGTTGAGCCCAGATTATTGGCCTGTCCACCTGTCCCCTTGTTTGACAGGTTGTGTGACCACAATGTGACCAAAGGACATGTCGCTATCCGCGTTCAGGGGCGGGCCAGAGTGGTGGCCTCTGGCGGTGAAACGGCGTCTTTCATCGCCCTTTACAACTCCGCCCTTGCATGTCTTTCAATCGGATAATCGCCACAAGGGAGTTCACGCAATCCTTCGAATGGCGTCGCGAGTGTCATGGCCGGAACAGACGTTGTTACATCTGGCGCGTGTCGTGCTCACCTCATATCCGGACCAGAGCAAAAGAGGGGCCATCGTCAACACTGAAGTGGGCAATGTCCAACTGTGAATCAGCAAACAGGGTAGGCGCAATGACCGGGGGAAGGGGCGGCGACCGGGAGAAGGAGGTATTCTCTATCCAAGAGCTTGGATCAGGTCGGGTCTTCCGATCCGAACCTGCTAAATGCTCACGTCGCAGGCAAACTCATCTACACCCGGCGACGTCCCACGCCTATTCTGCGGCCTTGCTCGCCTGTTCCGCCTCAACCATCTTGCGGATTGCAATGCGGCTCAGCGCCACCGCCTTGTCATGGGCTCTGAGGATGAGCTTGCGTTCCGGATCGCGGGCGATCATCTCCTGCTGTGATTCAATGAAGACCTTGTCCTCATGGAAGGCTTCAAGGATATCGTCGTGGAAGGCAATGCCGCCGGCCCCGTCCGGGGCCTGCCCGCGCAAAGAGGTTGAGAAGAAATAGTGGAAATTGGTGTCGTCGATCGGTGTCGCATGGTGAAACAGCCTTACGACTATACCGCCCGGCTTGTCACGGTCTTCGCGCCCGCCAGTATCGGCATCATGCCCGCCTCCCCACTGCAAGACCGAGCTTGGCGCGACATATTCGAAATTCTGCCACCGGTCGACCTTGCCCTCGAAGCCCGCAACCTTGACGAATGACGGGGGCGGTGTGGAGCTCATCATCCAGCGCGTGTATTCGGCGCCGTTGGCTGTTTTCGATGTCGTCAGTTCTGCATCGTCATGCTCTTCAGGATTGCCCCCTATGGTCGAAGTATGGACGTAGCCCAAATGCGTCAAGTCCATCAGATTGTCGACCATCAGCATGTAGTTCGCGCCGATTTCATAATGGCCAAAGCGGAAATGGTAATCGTCGGTCATATCATGGAACGGGAAATCAACAATCAGGCTTGCATCCGCGGCTATGGCGTCGCCCATCCATATCCATATTGTCTGCTGTCGCTCAACGACCGGGAAAGCCCTTATGTCAAAGCTGGCACTCACCTCGCCGCCGGGGTTCTCGACGCATTTACCGTCTGCATCGAACACCATGCCATGATAGCCGCACATCAACCCCTTGCGTACCGGGCATCCAAGCGACAATTTGGCGGCACGGTGACTGCAGCGGTCCTCCACAGCGCCGACGTCGCCGTCACCGCTTCGGAAGATCACAACATCCTCGCCCATAATCTTGCGAGCAACAGGGCCGTCCTCAAGCTCTGCAGACCATGCAGCAACATACCAGGCGTTATGAACGAGGGGTTCCATGGGCAGGTTCGACATTACGTTTCTCCTATAAATCTTCAAGGCGGTGTGACGTTACAATGCCAGACCCGAGACTAAACTGTGTGCAGTCAGGGGCGAAATGTTACTCCGGGATTCTGCGAAGGCATGTTCAGATCCTTTCAACCTGATAAAACCGGAGCTGCCTGCCGCGCACTATTGTATGACAGCCACGGTGCTCGGACCCTGGACAGGGTGATGGAAGGACAAAGGCGGAAGCAGGCAATTCCGTCAGGGCTCAACGAGCCAGGTTCAATCCTGCCCCTGCAGCCAACACCTTCACAGATTACACCGCTATCCTTTTGGATGGCGGTTCGTTGTTGTCCATACATTGCAAGCTCCAGGATGTTTACAGACTTCCAAGATCTCTATTTAAGGCTGGCTGCGCGGTTTGTGCGGGTCCACGGTATCAGGATGGTGGCCGGGTCCTTGTCGTCATAAAGCCGGTCCAAAAATCCGGCGCGGTGACGCAACACTGCATTGTTGTTCAGGCTGCCCTTGGCAGTGATTTCATGGGCCTTCACCGATGGCGGTTCAGCCAAAACAATGGCCCGCACGATCCGGTTCGACGATCCGGTGGCTGTCCTGGCAAGATTGGCCAACACCGATCTGATGCCATCGCAATAGTCAGGGTCGCGAATGGTCCCGTCCTCATGAGTGGCCAGCCCCAGCTGCGGATCTGGAAACACGAGAAGACCAAGATCGGCGCGGTTTTCCCCAGTGATGACGATGTCCTGCACAAGGCCTGCCAACGCCGGCAGCACAGTCATCCTCAGCCTGGCGGATTGCACCCAGACAGCCGACAGCAGCTTGAAGTCCTCACCGATCCGGCCATCGAACCGCAATCCGGTTTCCGGCCTGTCGGGGGCCGCGAAACAGACGGCATCGCCAGTTTTCATGAAGCCTTCTTCATCGAAGGTCTCGGCGGTCTTTTCCGGCTCCTCATAATAGCCGTCCATCACATTTGGTCCCCGTACGCGAAGCTCGTACCGGTTGTCATCAATGGGCAGAAGCCTGGCCTCCAGCTCAGGGCCGGGAATGCCAATCATGCCGGACTCCGCGCCGCCTTCATAATGTATCAGCGACATCGGCGCGGTTTCCGTCATGCCCCAGCTTGAGGTCAGCATCGGCACCCGCCCGACTTCAGCCATCGCCAGCTCCTCGATCCCCTGCCATACATCGGCCGGCAAAGACGCGCCCGCATAGAATATGAAATCGAGATTGGCGAAGAAATTGTGGCGAAGCTCGGCGTCCTCGCGCATGGCCTCAACCAGCATGGCGTAACCGACGGGAACATTCGCCGACATGGTGGGTTTCACCATCCGCAGATTTTCAAGCGTGGTGTCGAACAGCCCTTTGACAGGCTTGCCGGTATCAAGATAGAGCGCCCCGCCAAAGGCCAGCGCCATGTTGAAGTTGGAATTGCCGGCAAAGACATGGTTCCAGGGAAGCCAGGACAGGATGACAGGTGGTCTCGCTTTCAGAAAGGGCAGGCAGCCGCCATACTGGTTCTGGTTCACACACATCATGCGATGCGTTTGTGGTACGCCCTTTGGCGTCGAGGTCGATCCCGATGTGAACAGGATCTTGGCAAGGGTCTGCGGGGTCACGGCGTCGCGCGCCGCGCTGATGTCGGCCGTGCCGGCAAGCAATCTGTCAAAGGTGATCATGCCGGCCCCCGCAATTCCGCCTACGACCTTCAGGGCATTGTCAAACTGCGGTAGTGACAGCCCTCTTGCGAATTTTTCAGCGTCATCGGCAAACACCATCGCCGGGCGGATTTTTTCCCCGATATGGATCAGGCGGGGCAGGGCGTCGGGTATAAGGGAATATTGCTCGGCAACCGGCACTGTGGCGATGCCGATATATTGTGCGGCAAGCTTGAGGATGCCGTGTTCGATGCTGGGGCCCGACAGGATGATGATCCTGTCGCCGGGCTCGATCCCGTGATCGAGCAGACCCGCGGCAACGGACTGCGCCTTTGCCAGCGCCTCGCCATAGCGAAGCTCCGTCCATCCGGCGCCTGATCTCTCGGCCAGAAACACCGCATCCGGCGTTTTGTCTGCCCAGCCGCGCAGCCATTCACCGGTATTCTGCGCCACCGGATCAAGCGTGAGCCCCGAGGACAGGACCATTTCACCATCCGGGCGATGGTCGATACGAAGCTGGTGCTTGAGATAATCCTCTTGTGCAAACATCAAAGCCCCCGGTGGCTGGCCGGTCAGCGGGCATGCCCCGTGCCGGCCAATTACGCTGGACAGAGTCAGGCTTTGTCCATATGGTTATATTTTATAACAATATGGTTTGCAGGCGCCATGTCAATGTCGAAGAGCATGTCGCAAGAGAGATCGTGGTCATGAGAATTGCAGGGGAACAGGTTTGGATTGCCGGCGGCGGCAGTGGCCTTGGCCTTGCCTGTGCGCGCCGGTTTGCCGCCGATGGTGGCAAGGTCACCATCTTCGATCTGGATCAGGCAGCGGCACAAAATATAGCCTCGGAGATTGGCGCGTCCGTTGTGAAGGTGGATGTGGCTGATGAATCCTCGGTGGCGTCCGCGGTCGATGAAGCAGTCGCCGGTACGGGTGCGCCGCGGGTGCTGGTGAATTGCGCCGGCATCGGTCTTGCCGCGCGGATTGTCGGGCGCGAAGGCAAATTGTCCACAGACATCTTCACCAAAACGATTCAGGTCAATCTGGTTGGCACCTATCTGATGATGAGCCATGCCGCCCGCGCCATGCTGGCACTTGCGCCCATTGCAGAGACTGACCAGCGTGGCGTCATCATCAATACCGCTTCTGTCGCATGGCAGGACGGGCAGCTGGGCCAGGCTGCCTATGCGGCATCCAAAGGTGGTGTGGCGTCAATGTGCCTGCCGGCGGCGCGTGAGTTCGGACGGTTCGGCGTGCGGGTCATGACGATCGCGCCGGGGCTGTTTGAAACCCCGATGACCGAAGGTCTGCCGGAGGATGTGCGCGTGGCCATTGGTAGCGACATACCCTTCCCGTCACGGCTTGGCCTGGCCGAGGAATATGCGCTTCTCGCCGCGCAGATTGTCGAGAATCCCTATCTGAACGGGACAGTGATCCGCCTTGACGGCGCGTTGCGCCTGCCCCGCAAATGACGGCGTAATCAGGAGAGTGATGATGACCAATGTGCTGGATGTCGCTGTCAATGACAGGATCGCCACCGTCACGATGACCCGTCCCGGCAAGCGCAACGCGATGAATGAAACATTGTTTGCAGCGCTTGAATCCTTCTTTCATGCACCGCCGGAAGGTGTGCGGGTCGTTATACTGACCGGCACCGAAGGGCATTTCTGCGCCGGGCTTGACCTTGCCGAGCATGAGACCCGCAGCGCCGAAGAGAATTTGCATCACTCACGGCGTTGGCACAGGCTGATGGACCAGATCCAGCTTGGTGGGCTGGTTGTTGTGTCGGCCATGTTTGGTGCGGTCATTGGTGGCGGGCTGGAATTGGCCAGCGCCACCCATGTCAGGGTTGCCGAGCCATCAACAATTTTTCAGCTTCCGGAAGGTCGCCGTGGCATATTCGTTGGTGGCGGTGCCACACAGCGTGTCGAACGCATCCTTGGAGCCGACAGAATGACTGAAATGATGCTGACCGGCCGCAAATATGGCAGCCAGGACGGGCTGTCCCTGGGGCTGGCGCATTATGCCTGCGGCGAGGGCGAGGCGCTTGCCCTGGCCGAGGAACTGGCCGGGAAAATAGCGAGCAATGCGCCGATGTCGAACTATATGATCGTCAATTCCATCCATCATGCCGCCAACATGGCATCGGAAGATGCGCTTTATGCGGAATCGCTGGCGGCGGCACTGTCACAGACCACCGAGGATGCGGCAGAGGGGTTGCGGGCCTTTCTGGAAAAGCGGCGCCCGGTGTTCAGGTGAGATGATGGGCAAGCCAGAACAGATTTTCGTCGAGATCCACCGGGACCCCATTGCCCCGGTGAGTGATTCCGCGCTGTCCAGCCTGATTGGCTACAATCTGAAACGCAGTTTCAACGGCATCTATCTCGACCTTGCGGAGGTTCTGCGCCCGCTTGGCCTGAGAATGATTACCTTCACCATTCTCACCATGCTCAAGGAAAACCCGGGTATTCGCCTGTCAAATCTGGCGGCGGCCATCGATATGGAAAAGCCGAACATGGTGTCGGTGATTGACGAGCTGTCATCACGCGCGCTGGTGTTGCGGTCTGCAGACCCGCATGACAGGCGGGCGCGCCAGCTTCATCTGACGGCGACCGGAGAGGCGCTGCAGCGGCAGGCCTATGAACAGGTCTGCGAGCATGAAGAGAGGTTTCTGCAACATCTTGACGGTGATGAACGGGCCCAGCTTGTTGCATTGCTGTCCAAAATCAGGCGCGGCATCGGTCAGGAGCCGAAACCGTTGTGACCGGTGCAAGACCCTATCCATTCGCTGAGGGGAGATAAATTACGATGATCGATCTCGACAGTATCCGTGCCATTGATATCCATACCCATGCCGAGGAGCCATGCGGCAATCATGCCGATGACGGCTATGATGAGCTGCAATCCACGATGGCGAAATATTTCCGTGCGCCCTGGCAGCACCCGCCGACGATTGAAGAAACGGCGGCTCATTACCGTGCGCAGAATATCGCCGCTGTTATTTTTCCCGTCGATGCCGAGCGTGAAACCGGATATCGCCGCTATGCAAATGAAGAAGTGGCCGAAATCGCCGCCGCCAACAGCGATGTTCTGATCCCCTTTGCCTC
>JAYQDX010000027.1:0-8693 GCA_038138545.1 Rhodobiaceae bacterium
TTCTGCTCGTCCGGGTCCGAGGCGAACGATACCGCCATGAAGATGGTCTGGTATTATCAGGCGGCGCGCGGCAAGCCGGAGAAACGCAAGATCATCAGCCGCCGCCGCGGCTATCACGGCGTGACCATGGCCGCCGCCAGCATGACGGCGCTTGCCTATGCGCAGGACGGGTTTGGCCTGCCACTGGATTTCGTGAAACACACATCCTCGCCCTGCTTCTATAATGAGGGGCGCGAGGGCGAGAGTGAGGCGCAATTCGCGCGGCGTTGCGCCGATGAACTTGAAGAGCTGATCCTGGCCGAGGGGCCGGACACGGTGGCGGCGCTGTTCGCCGAACCGGTGATGGGCGCCGGCGGCGTGGTCATTCCGCCGCAAGGCTATTTCGCGGAAATCAGGCGGGTGTTGCAGAAATATGATGTCCTGCTGGTTGCCGACGAGGTGATCTGCGGCTTTGGACGGACCGGACATATGTGGGGCTCGCAGGCCATGGATGTGCGCCCGGACATGCTGACCTGCGCCAAGGCGTTGTCATCGGCCTATCTACCGATCTCGGCGGTGCTGATGTCGGACCGCATCTATGACACCCTCGCGGACCAGGCCGACGCGCTGGGCATCTTTGGGCATGGCTATACCTATTCAGCGCATCCGGTCTGCGCGGCGGTGGCGCTGCGCGCGCAGCAGCTGATGCAGGAGCGTGACATCGTCGGCCATGTTCGCACCCTCGCCCCGCATTTTGCCAGGCGTGTGAAGGCAATGGACCGATTTGATTTCATCGGCAATAGCCGCGCCATCGGGTTGATCGGCGCGATGGAATTCAGTGCCGATCCGGCGTCGCGGCGCAAATTCGATCCGGCGGTCAAGATCGCCGCGCAGGCCGCAGCCGCGATTCAGGAGAATGGCGTGATCCTGCGCGCCCTGCCGGGCGATATTGTCGGTTTCTGCCCGCCCCTTGTCATCACCGAGGCCGAGCTGGATGACATGTTTGACCGCATTGATTCCGCGATGGACAAATTTGCCGCCACGGCCAATGCCCATCGGTAACACCACAAATGAGACCCTGATTGCGGCATGACGGTCTCTGTCTGCATCATCGGCAGTGGCTACAGCGCCGCCGCCCTGACGCTGCATCTGCTGACCCGCGGCGTGCCGGCCGACCGGCTTGCCATTGTCGGGCCGGGCCAGCTTGGTCAGGGACAGGCCTATGGATGCGTGTCGGACGATTTCCGGCTCAATGTCCGGGCTGAACTGATGCGGCTCTGGCCGGATCGGCCGGATCATTTCGCCGAATGGGCCGCCGTGAATATCACCGATGATCCCGACGCCAGGACGGATGCTGGCGATTTCTTCCGGCGCCGCGATTTCGCCGCCTACATGGCCGACCAACTGGCCTCCATTCCTGCGATTGCCGATATTTCCCGCCATGAACAACGTGCCGATCGCATCAGCAAAGGAACAGAAGGCTGGCGGATCACACTGGGCGACGGGACCGCCCTCACCGCGTCACGGGTCGTGTTTGCCACTGGCAACCCGGCCCCCGACTGGCCGATGAAAGACCCGCCAGCCGACGCGCCTGGGCTGGTGCGCGTCCCATGGCGCGGTGACTGGCCAGCGCGGATCGCGCCGGATGCGGAGGTGGTCATCATCGGCGGCGGGCTGACCGCGCTTGATGCCCTTCACAGCCTGCACCGACGCACGCATGACGGCCCCGTCAGCCTGATCTGCCCGGAAGGCATGCTGCCGCCGGTGCAGACCGACTGGCAGGACGCCGCACCGCTGCGCTGGCCGACGCCATTGCGTGGCTCGGGCTTTCTGCGTTTCATGCGCCGGAATATCGGCGATACAGACTGGTCGCGCACCGAATGGCAGCGCCGGTTTGAAAGCCTTCGGGTGAATATCTCCGCCGCCTGGCAGAGTCTGCCGGAAGATGACCAGGCGCGTCTGATGCGTCGGATCGGCTGGCTGTGGTCGCTGGCACGCTTTCGCGCCGGGCCACAGGCGACAGGCTCGGCGCAGGCCATGCTGGATAGCGGTCAACTGACAATCAGGCGGGACATTGTGACCGGACTGACCGCCAGTGCCAAAAATGCCCGCCATCTTGTCAGCCTTGGTGACGGCGCGCGGATCGAAGCTGACGCCGTTATCAATTGCAGTGGTGCCGGCCGTGACAGGCTGATGAGCCGCCTGATTGGTGACCGGGTCATCGCCACACATCAAACGGCGCCACACCGCCCCCGCATGACCACCAGGCTGACGCTGGTCAGGCCAAATGGCACGCCGTATGAGGACTTGTTTGCGATCGGCCCGGGAACAGCGCATGTTGTCGGCGACATTCTCGGTGCCGCCAGTATCTCGCGCCAGGCGGCGGCACTTGCCGACCGGCTTGCGGCCGACGCATGATGACGATATGTGATTTTGCCGGGAGGCCCATGCCATGACCAATCCACAGTCACTGATTATTGACACCGATCCCGGCCAGGATGATGCCGTTGCCATTCTGTTGGCGCTGGCAAGCCCGGAGATCAACCTTCTTGGCATCACCACCGTGGCCGGCAATGTGCCGCTGGCCTTGACCGAGGTGAATGCCCGCAAGATATGCGACCTTGCCGGCCGGCAGGATGTGCCGGTATTTGCCGGCCTGTCGCGCCCGATGGTACGCGCCCTGGTGACAGCCGAGCATGTACATGGCCGCACCGGCCTTGACGGCCCGGATCTACCACCTCCCGTAACGCCGCTTCAGGATCAGCATGCTGTTGATTTCATGATAGACACAATACGTGCCGAGCCGGCAGGCAGTGTCACGATTGCGCCCATCGGCCCGCTATCGAATGTCGCCATGGCGTTGCAGCGCGCACCCGACATCGCGCCACGGATCCGGCAGATCGTGCTGATGGGGGGTGGTTGTTTCGAGGGTGGCAACATCACCCCGGCGGCCGAATTCAACATCTATGTCGACCCGCATGCGGCGGCAATTGTCTTTGCTGCCGGCATCCCGATCACGATGATGCCACTGGATGTCACGCATAAGGCGCTGACCACTGCCCGCCGCAATAAGGCCCTGCGTGACCTTGGCAACAGGACGGGGCTCGCGGTTGCAGAGATGCTGGATTTCTTTGAACGGTTTGATGAGGCCAAATATGGAAGTGATGGCGGGCCGCTTCACGACCCCTGCACGATTGCCTGGATGCTGGCGCCTGAGATATTCAGTGGTCGCCATTGTAATGTCGAGATTGAAACGGCAAGCGAGTTGACCATGGGCATGACCGTCATTGACTGGTGGCAGGTATCGGGGCGCAAACACAACGCCCTTGTCATCGGAGACCTTGACGCAGACGCCTTTTTCGACCTGATTGCGACAAGACTGGCAAGATTGCCCTGACGGCTGATTTTCCAGTTGGAACAGCTACACAATCTGCGCTATGAGCAGACGACGCGCGAGCGATGATGGTCGCGACGCCGCAGTCGAGTATTCGGAATGAAATCAACCTGTGTAAATTTTACCGAGCTGCGCTTCACCAACGAAGCCGCGCTGAACCGGTATCTTAATGGCCTCGACGACATCTGGCACGAGGACGTGATGAAGCGGTTGTCGGAACTTGGTCTCGAACGGAAATCCGTCATGCGGATCTGGAATCACAAGGACCAGCACAAGCTCGGCATCCTGTGGGAATACAGCACGCCGCAGGCATTCAAGGAATGCCAGAAGGTGATTTCCGCGCATATCCTGCCACATGCCCATAAATTCGAGATGATGGCGCGCTCGCTTCGCGGCGTGCCGGTCGTCGACTGGCGTCGTGATGATGTCGGGTTCACAAGAAATGACCGCACCGCCAGACAAGCCGCTGCCGACATGGAATCCGCCGGGAATATCGGCAATTCCGTCACCTGAGCCGTCTGGCCGCCGCGAGTTGCCCCTTTGTGGAACGGGCAAGTTGCGGGCGCAATCCCCGCTAGAGATCGATCTCGATCACACCATTTTCAGCGGCGGCGCGTGACTGGCACAGGATAATGCTGTCAGCCCGCTGGCGCTCGGACAGCACGAAATCACGATGTTCCACCTCGCCGGCCAGGAGCCCGCATTTACACACACCGCAGAGCCCGTCCGCGCATTTCACATCGATCGGATAGCCCTCCGCCACCAACGCGTCAGAGGCGGTTTCCCCGGCTTCAACCCTGATCCGGCGTCCGGAGCGCTGCAGCACAAGCTCAAAGGCGAAATTCTCGTAATCCGGCTGTTCAGGCACCGAGAAATATTCACGATGCAAATTGTCATCGGGAAGTCCGGCTGCCGTGGCCGCGGCAAGGACAGCCTCCATATAACCGTCCGGCCCGCAGACATAGACATGGTCCTCAACCGTGGCATTGGCGAAAATACCGGCAAGGTCGGCGCGCCCCCCCTGTGACGAGACATGTGTGGCCACCCGATCAGCCCAGTCGAATGAATCAAGGTCACCGGCAAAAGCCATGTCATCCGGCCTCGACACCGAATAATGAAGTGTGAAGTCCCGCGCCGCGGCATAGAGGCTGTGGCCAAAGGCGACCATCGGCGTCACGCCGATCCCGCCACCCATGAGGAAAGTGCGGCCGCTGTTATTCTGAAGGTGGAAATGATTGATCGGGCGCGAAATGAAGACGCGGCGGCCTTCGGTAAAGATCCGATGCATCAGCAATGATCCGCCACGCCCCTCATCCTCGCGAAGAACCGCCACCTCATAGACATCGCGGCGCGCCGGATCACCGGACATCGAATATTGCCGCATCATGCCCGGCGCCACCAGTACGTCGATATGCGCCCCCGCGCTCCATTCCGGCAGCGGCGTGCCATCCAGCGCCGCGAAAACATATTTCGAGATATCGCTCGACATCACCTCGACACGTTTGACAACCGCCTGAATGACCGGCGAGGCATCACCCTGCCCGTCGCCATTCACATATCGATGAATATGGCTTTCATCACCAGCCGCGACCCGCCGGCGATACTCACCGGCGCTGACCAGCGCCTCGAACGCCTTGATCCCGGCCTCGCGGTCCATCGGAAAGGGATAGGGATAGGGGTGCGGCGCCAATGGGGCCGGATAGACCGCCATCGTCTGGTCCTCGGCGCGTAATTTCAACGTGCGGTTGAGACCGCGCCGGTTGACCGGGTGGTTTGTCGGACGATAGGCGCCATCCTCGGCAAGTTCGAGATCCCACCACCATTTTTTCAGATCATTCAGCCCGCCACGCCCGGCCATGTCATCCAGTCTTGCAAGGGCTTTTGCCGCCATCGGCAGATTCGAGGCCGCCCACCGGAAGGGGGCCTCGGCGAACAGTCCCTCGAGATTCCACGGGCATGTCTTCATGCAGCGCCCGCACATCGCCCCTCCCTTGGTGGTGATCCGGTAGGTGGTGCATTTCTGGCTGTCCGATTTCCAGGTCTCATAACCGTTGAACATCACCTTCGGCCCGGCGGTGATCGCCCCTGACGGGCATTCACGGGCGCATTTCTGGCAGGATTCACAGAAATTCTGCAGACCGAAATCGATGGGCCGGTCATGCTCCAGCGGCAATGTCGTCGTCACGACGCCCGATTTCAGACGTGGCCCGAGGAAGGGATGAAGGATCACCTCGCCTATGCGGCTGACCTCGCCAAGTCCGCCAAGAAGAAGCAGCGGCGGTTGCAGGACATCGCCATCAAGAACGGTATGCGCCTTCGCGCTGAAACCGAGATTGCGAATCTGTTTGGCAATCACGCCGCCAAGCATCGAGAAGCGCAGATAGGCGCGCATGGACTGCGCCACCGAAATCCAGTCATCGCCGGAGGCGCCTTCCATTGTCTCGAACCCCTGGTCGATGACCATGCTGATGGCCTGGTCATGCGGCGGTGTCACCGCATCGCCGCGCGCGTCATGCGAATACCAGGCCCAGTCCGGGCAGCGTGACAGGCCGACCGCATCCACCCCCAGAAAATAGCTGGTGGCCTTGATCTGATCACTGTACCAGGCGGCATCACGGCGCGGCGGCGGGGCGGCCTCCTCGGGCCCGTCCTGCAACAGCACAAACGCGCCGAGCGCCCGGCGCTGCGCATAGGACGGCGCCGCCTTGCGGGCATAATAACCGCCGGTTGCCGCCTCCTGATTGGCCTTTCCCATGTCACCGAATTGCGAGCGCGCGAACATGTCGGTCCGTTTCGGAACACGCGGGATATTGGCCTCGTCCATATAGGTTGTCGGCCGGTCAACGCGCTTCAGACGTTCCAGCTTCATCGCGCTGGCACGATAATCCCGCCCGGCGAAAGGATCGCGGTTGAAGGCCGATTTGTTGCTGTGGCGGCCAAGCTGCCAGTTGAGACCGCTGAGATCACTTCGCGGCTGGGCATGGCGCGGTGCCAATGGCCGGTCATGCGCAAGCTCCATGTCGGTCGTCACGACGGCCACACCATAGCGCGTTCCAAGATAGGGCACGACAACCTGCCCGTCTTCATTCCAGCCAAGCCCGGCGGATAGCACCGCCGATTGCAGGCAAATATCGGACGAGGTGAGCGTATGCGCCTTCGCATCAAAGCCGAGAAGACGCATATAATTGGCGATGACGACGGCGGTTTCGGACGACAGCAGGCAGCCACGATGCGCCTGTGCGCCCTGGATCCAGGTCGCCCCGGGCTCGTCGGGGCGCGGGTCACGACGATATTCATACAGGAAAACGAGTGCCGAGCGGTGGTGCCCGATCTGGCGCGGCGGGGCGCTGACCGAATCCTTGAGGTCGGCCATGATCTGATCAATTCCGGCGGCAAGGGTTTTTGTCTGGCGGGTCCGGATCATTTCAGCCAGATCATCGATCGCCGGGTTGCGAGCCGGCGTGTCAAGCCACATGGAATCGGTGATCGGGCCTATGCCAACCATTGACGAATCACTGAAATACCCAAATGATTTCAGATGATTGCTCCGCTCCATCGGATCTTCGGGAATGTCCGACACCGCGCCGTTGACAAGACCATCGCGAATGGTATCGAGCATCGCCTGATGCTCGGCCATGGCGTTGACAACGCTTTCCGGATCCTCGGGACGGCTGAATGACAGGAAGTCGGTGTGGCAGCCGCCGCAATCCGCCGGCCCATCCTGACGGCGAAGCCGGTGCAATGGATATTCACCGAAATGGATTGGGCGATCTTTGCTGGAAAATAGCCTGTGGGCACGCATTCATCAGGACCTTTACGAAAGACTGGCAACGTCAGACAGTCATCGTGCAAACTTCCCCGGCAGAATACAACCGCAAAGCCCGGGCTGGCAGGTGGAGCCGTCAGCCGCTAGCCGGTCTTGGGCTGTCTGACGCGTTTCGACAGTTCGGCATGGCTTTCCACCCGCTCGGAATAGCGGTCCAGAAGCACATGTTTGATATCGCGCGTCAGCAGCGTGAAGCGGTAGAGTTCCTCCATCACATCGACCAGACGGTTATAGAAAGGCGACGGTCGCATCCGCCCGTCCTCGTCAAACTCATCCCACGCCTTCGCGATGGATGACTGGTTGGGGATGGTCAGCAGGCGCATCCATCGGCCAAGAATTCGCAACTGGTTGACGGTGTTGAAACTCTGGCTGCCGCCACTGACCTGCATCACCGCCAAAGTCTTGCCCTGGGTCGGACGCACCCCGCCAAGTGACAGCGGGATCCAGTCGATCTGCGATTTCATCACGCCGGTCATCGCCCCGTGTCGTTCCGGCGAGGACCAGACCATGCCCTCGCACCAGGTCACGAGCTGTCGCAATTCGTCAACCTTCGGATGACTGGCATCGACACCATCATCAACAAGTGGCAGGCCGGCGGGATTGTAGAATTTGACCTCGGCGCCAAGCTTTACGAGGATGCGGGCCCCCTCCTCGGCTGACAGCCGTGAATAGCTGCGCTCGCGCATCGAGCCATAAAGGATCAGGATTCGCGGCGGATGCGTGCTGTGACTGTTCGGAACAAGGCTTTGCGGGTCGACGGGCTTGAACTGCGCGTCATCCAGAGAGGGAGTGTCAGTCATGGGATGCCGGTGGGTCATGGAATCTTCCCCCGGTTTAGCCGATCCGCTTTGACAGGTCTGTAAAAAAATCAGTCCCGGCCAGGATGACGTTCGCGACTCCAGTCTGCTACTCTCATCGATCGGGAGGCAAAGCATGGCGGATAACGGCACGATGGCGGCATATGCCGCCAACATCGAGAAATACCGGCAAATGGTCGGTGATTTGGGCGGCAATGCGATGTTGCCGGGCTTTATGGCGCACCTGCCGGACCGTGCCGCCGTGCTTGATTTCGGCTGCGGGGTCGGCGACAGCGCCGCGCGCATGCAGGCGGCTGGACATGATGTGACCTGCATCGACGCCTCACCGGAGATGGCCGCGACGGCGAAGGAGATCTTCGGTCTCGATGTCCGGCGGCAGAGTTTTGACGAACTTGACGACGTCGCGGCGTTTGATGCCATCTGGGCAAGCTTCAGCCTGCTTCATGTGCCAAAAGCGATCATGCCCGATATTCTGACACGCATGTGTCGCGCGTTGCGAAGTGATGGAATCGCCTATATCGGCCTGAAACAGGGTGTTGGCGAACAGCGCGACGATTTCGGTCGATTCTATGCCTATTATGAAGAGGATGAGCTGACCGGCCTGGTCAATGGCGCGGGATTGTCGGTATTCGCCACAGAACGTGACAGGACAGCCGGCATGTCGGGCAAGATCGAA
>JAYQDX010000027.1:8793-25662 GCA_038138545.1 Rhodobiaceae bacterium
CAGTCCCGACCATTGACCGGGGTCACATCCTGCGGACAGGCCGACATCACGGCGATGATATCCATCTCGGCGCGCATGACCACGCTGTTGCCGGCCGATGCCTGCGGTGGCAGCCAGGAGATCGTGCCGCTGGCGGCAATCGGGATATTCATCCAGAGATTGAACGGGTCGGGAATATGCGGCGGCGTCTGTCCGATTGCCGCCAGCGCCATACGCAGATTGTCGGCACAATTGTCATGATATTCAACACAGCCAAGGCGCTGATAACGCGGCCAGTCGCAACAGGCGATCACCGTGTCATGAACGCCGGGGGAATCATCATGCGTAATGGTGACCACGGGGCGGCGCCGGTTGCTGACCAGCGTGTCGCCACTTGTCGGCATGACGCTTTCAAGTTCGGTATGGCAATGCGCCATTGACAGAAATTCAAAGAGATTATCGGCGCTGAAGGCCCAGAAATCACACACCTGGGTGCCATGCGTATTGACGACACGAAGTGACTGGCCGGCCGCAACCCGCACCGCCACCCCGCACCGTGGCGGCACCCGGTAGATGGTGCCGACCTTGGCCTCGCCTGTTGCGGATATCGCGCTGTCCAGCGTTGCATTCCGTCCGTCAGCCTGATCGGGGGCATATGTCATTGTCCTGTCTTCCTTCCCGGCGCGCGGTTACCCGACCTATCTGCCGCGCGACTTCAGCCATCCCTCGGCACCGGTCTTGACGAAGGTTCCGGCGTTCAACTCACGAAACGCCTCCTGCAGTTCAGCCCGGCTGTTCATCACGATCGGCCCGTGCCAGGCCACCGGTTCGCGAAGCGGCGCACCGGAAATCAGAAGAAAGCGCACGCCATGCTCGCCGGCGGTGACCTCGACCTCGTCACCGGCACCGAAAACCACGAGGGTCCGGTTGCCCGACCGATCGCGGATCTTCATCTCCTCACCGGCGAATTCCTTTTCGACATTGACACCGAACGGCGCCGAGGCGTTACCGAAACTGGCGTCGCCGTCAAAGATATAGGCAAAACCCTGTCGTCTTGTATCGAACGGGAAGCGCTTTTTTGCATGTGCCGGCAGGCTGATATCAAGATAGGACGGGTTGGTATCGATGCCGTCAACCGGACCTTTATAACCGCGATAATCACCGGCGATGACACGGATATGCGTGCCGTCATCATCTGTCAGCGTGCTGATGTCCGCCGACTTGATATCCTGATAGCGCGGCGTGCACATTTTCTGCTCGCGCGGCAGGTTGGCCCATAGCTGGAAGCCGTGCATCTGGCCCTGTGCGTTACCGGTCGGCATCTCCTGATGGATGATGCCGGACCCGGCGGTCATCCATTGCACGTCGCCATCGCTCAACACCCCGCGATTGCCAAGTGAATCCCCATGTTCGACATTGCCTTTCAGGACATAGGTTATGGTCTCGATCCCGCGATGCGGGTGCCAGGGAAAGCCCTTCAGATATTCCGCCGGATCATCATTCCGGAAATCATCCATCATCAGGAAGGGATCAAAGGGATCGGTATCGCCAAACCCGAACACGCGGTGAAGATGGACGCCTGCCCCCTCCATCGTCGGGGTGGCCGCGCTTTGCATCTTGATGGGGCGGATCGACATTACAGACCTTCCTGTTA
Organism: Rhodobiaceae bacterium; assembly: GCA_038138545.1. GTDB lineage: Bacteria > Pseudomonadota > Alphaproteobacteria > Puniceispirillales > Puniceispirillaceae > UBA8309. The sequence goes on from JAYQDX010000027.1 coordinate 10,427, forward strand.
CCTGACTTCATGTACAGATGTAAGACAGCCCTCGGTCAATTCAACAGGGCCGGCAAGACGAATGGCGGGAGCGATATGATATCCGGCCATGAATGCGGCAAGGCGCGCCCGGTTCAGAATTTCTCGCGCCGCCTGAATTTCAGTACGCCGGGAAGCCGTTTCACCACTGTACCACTGGTAATGATGAGCGCCATGCCGACCCAGGCCAGCATGTCGGGAAGCGTGCCGAAGATCACCAACCCGATGATCACAGCGGCGATGATCTCGAAATAGGTGAAGGGCGCGATCCGGTCCGCCGCCGCCATCGACATGGCGGTGATCATCAGGGTCTGGCTGAGCGCGGTCAGAACGGCCAGCGTGGCGATCAGCATCATCTGGTCGGCGGTAGGAACCTGCCAGACGAATGGCACTGAAAGACTGAGCGCCGCGGTCGCGGCAAGCGCCCCCCAGAGCGAGACTACAACCGGGTCCGACATCACGCCAAGCTTGCGGTTGAACAGCATCTGCAACGCCACCATCGTGCCGGTGAACAGAATGAACAGCGCTGCCGGGTCGATCCCGGCCAGATCGGGCCGGACAACCAGCAACACACCGGAAAACCCGCCGATGACACCAAGCCAGGCCGATTTCGACACTGGCTCGCCAAGCACCCATGCCGACAGCGCAACCATGATGAACGGGTAGATATAAAGGATCGAGATGGCGTTCGCGTAATCGACATGCCGCACGCCATACAAGAAGGCCGTGTTGCCGGCCGCCAGCATCAGCCCCCGCGTCACCTGAACAAGGGGGCGTGCCGGCCGGAAACATCGCGGGCCGACACGCCACAGCGCGACCGGGATCAACAGCAGCCCGTATCCGGCGAAACGGAACCAGGCGACAAGCGGCGGTGACAGGCTATCGGTCAGGATTTTCATCAGCGCCCCGGACAGGGCCGCAAGGCACAGCGCGGTCAGCATGATGATGACAGCTGCGGTCTCGACCGGAACGCGGCGCAGGATTTCAGACATCATTTCACGGGCGTGTGGCACAGCGGCACTGCCGGTCAGGAGGGATAATCATGGGTGATGATGGCACATGAAGACATGGACAGAAATGGAAAACTCGGCTTGTTCTTTGCCACAGGCTGGCCGACACTGGCGCAGAAGGTTGTCCATGAAACAGGAAATCGGGAAAACGGGACGATGCGCTTTGGTATTCTCGGGGACGCGAAGATCGCGCGCGAAAAGCTGTTGCCGGCGATCCGCGGTGCCGGCCATGAGGTGACCCATATCGGGCGGCGTGACGCCAGTGCGGGCGCCGATCCCGTATGGGGTGAGGTAACGGTCTGCAGCTATGATGACCTACTGGCAAGCCCTGATGTCGATGCCATCTACAACCCGCTGCCAAACCATCTTCACGTGCCGATGGCGATCCGTGCCCTCGAGGCTGGCAAGCCTGTTCTGAGTGAAAAGCCGCTGGCGCTGTCGCAGGAGGAACTGGACGCTGTCGAGGCGGCGACGGCCAGCACCGGGCGCTATCTCTATGATGGCTATATGGTCCGCTACCACCCGCAATGGGCGTGGATCAGGGACATTGATGTGGGTAGGCGGAAGCAGATCAGCGCGCATTTCTCCTACCCGCCGCAGCCAGCCGGCAATATCCGGAATGTTGCTGCTTGGGGTGGCGGGCCGATCTGGGATATCGGCTGTTATTGCCTGATGTCCGGGCTGATGCTGTTCGATGGCACGCCCGAGCTGGTGTCTGTCATCAAGGAAGCCGAAGACACGCTCGATGTCGAAAAATCGGCAACCGCCATCATCGATTTCGGTGGTGGGCAGGTGCTTCACTTCACCTGTTCCAGCGGCAGCAGCCTGTGCCAGAGCGTGCAGCTTGTCGGCACCGACGGCTGGGCCCGTCTGGACGTTCCCTTCAACCCGCCGCCTGTCACGACCGGGCGCTGGGCGCATCACGACCACACGCCCGGCGGTATGCTGGGCCTCGGCGTCGAAATCGCCTTCGATGCCTGCGATCAATATCAGCTGATGGTCGAGGATTTCGCCCACGCGGTCGCCGAAGGCCGGAAGGCCGACCTGACACAGTCGCGTCACCTGACCCGCATCCTGGGGGCGATGGTGGCCGCCTGACGGCCGCCGCGAGTGTTTTTATCCGACCTTCAAAAGTTCCTGCCAGCGGTGGCAAGCCACCTCATGCGCGCCGTCAGCCGTTTCCAGCTGTGGCTCCTCGCTACGACAACGGTCGATGACATGCGGGCATCTTGTATGGAACTTGCAACCGGACGGCTGATTTGTCGGTGACGGGATTTCCCCCTCCAGACGCTGTGCGAGTCCGCGTTCGTCGGGGTTGAGCGACGGAATCGCCGAGAACAGCGCCTTTGTATAGGGGTGCTTTGGCGCCGCGAAAAGCTGGCGTGTCGGCGCCGTCTCGACAAGGCGACCAAGATACATTACCGCCACATGATCACAGGTATGCGCCACAACACTCAGATCATGGCTGATGAACATGAAGGTCAGATCCATTTCGCCCTGAAGCTGCTTCAGAAGATTCAGTACATCCGCCTGGATCGACACGTCAAGCGCCGCCACCGCCTCGTCGGCGACGATGAATTGCGGACGCGAGACAAGCGCCCGCGCGATCGATATGCGCTGGCGCTGCCCGCCGGAAAAGGCGTGCGGAAAACGGCGCAGATGTTCAAGGTTCAAGCGGCACCGCGCGGCGATTTCACGAACACGTTCATCGGTTTCCTCACGCGATGAGGTGATTTTCATTACCTCCAGCGGCTCGGCGATGATGTCGCGGACCGTCATCCGCGGCGACAGGGCGGCATAGGGGTCCTGAAAAATCAGTTGCGCGCGCCGGCGATAATCGCCGAGTTCCTCCTTCGACAGCGCCGTCAGATCATAATTCACATCACCATCATCATAGGTGGCGTTGCCGCCGGTGATCGGCACGGCGTTGAGAAGCGCGCGTCCAAGTGTCGTCTTGCCCGAGCCGGACTCCCCGACAAGGCCGAAGAAGGAGCCACGTTTGATATGGATCGAGACATTGTCGACAGCTTTCAGCACCGAATGCTGGAACAGCCCCTTGCCGATTCTATAACCGACTGACAGGCCGGCGGCCGAAATCAGGATGTCATCGCTCATGATGCCTCCTTGCCGGCATAGAGATGGCAGGAAACGCGGTGCGCCGGGTCGATCCATTCTTCCAGCGGCACCGTGGCCGAGCAGGCAGGCCCCACAACGTCCCCGCAACGCGTGTTGAAGACACATCCGGTCGGCCGTTCGAGTGGCGAGGGAATATCCCCCGGCACCGGCGTCAGCGGCGCGTCGAGATCGTCAAGGCGCGGCAACGCTGCCAGCAGCCCCCTGGTATAGGGATGGCGGGGGTCGCGGATCACCTCGCGGACCGGGCCCTCCTCGATCAGGCGTCCCAGATACATCACGCTGACCTTGTCGGCGGTCTGCGCCACCACCCCCAGATCATGGGTAATGAAGACGATGCCCATATTGAATTCATCGACAAGCTCCTTCATCAGGTCGATCACCTGGGCCTGGATTGTCACATCAAGGGCCGTTGTCGGTTCATCGGCGATCAGAAGCCGGGGCTTGGTCGACAGCGCCATCGCGATCATCGCGCGCTGGCGCATGCCGCCGGACAGCTCGAACGCATATTGGTCCACCCGGCTCGATGGATCGGAGATGCCGACACGGTCGAGCATCTCGATCGCGATCTCGCGGGCCTGCGCCTTGCTCATCTCGGCATGAAGCTGCAGCTGCTCGATCATCTGCTTGCCAATGCTGATCGACGGGGCGAAGCTGGCCATCGGCTCCTGGAAGATCATCGAGATGGCGCCGCCCCTCACAACCTTCAGATCGGCAGCCCGGCTGAGCGACAGCACATCGATGCCGCCACTGTCGGTATGCAGGGTGATCCGGCTCTCCGGCGAATAGATGGCGTTCGAGGCGTTCAGATGCATCAGCGCCTTGGCTGTCACCGACTTGCCGGACCCGCTCTCGCCGACAAGTCCCATCACCTCGCCCCGGTTCAACGAAAAGCTGACATTATCCACCGCGGTGATCAGCCCCTCATCGGTGCGAAACTGCAAAGTCAGGTTTTCAACGTCAATCAGCCTGTCCATCACCCACCCCTATTTGCTTGAGTCTGAATAGGGATCGGCCGCGTCGCGAAGGCCGTCACCGACAAAGACAAAGGCCATGACGAGAGTGATGAAGAAGATCACCGGGATGAAATACCACTGGTAGTTCAACAGCACGTCGGCGCTGGTGACATTCTGCAGCATCACGCCGAGCGAATTGACCGGGTCCTTCAGCCCCAGCCCGATGAAGCTGAGCGCTGTCTCGGACAGCACCATATAGGGGAATGAAATCACCAGATCGACAATGATGTAGCTGGTGAAGCTTGGCAGCAAATGCCGACGGATGATGTGCCCCGACGAGGCACCGCAAAGCTGTGCCGCCAGCACATATTCCTGGTTTCGCTCGGTCAGCAGATGCGTTCGCACCCGCCGTGCCAGGGTCGGCCAGCCGATGAGGCCGAGGATCAGCGAGATGAAGAAGAACCGCATCTCGGCCGTCCATTCCTGCGGGATAAAGGCGGCAATCGCCATGAACAGCGGGATCGCCGGCACCGTTCGCACGGCATCCGTGACCATCTGCAGGACTGAATCGATCCACCCTCCGTAATAGCCCGATATACCACCAATGATCAGCGCCAGCACAAAGGCGATGAAAACACCTATGCTGCCAACCTGAAGTGAGGTCCATATCGCATGGAGGGTCCGCGAGAAGATGTCCTTGCCACTGGCATCGGTACCAAACAGATGGATACGGCCTTCGGAAATACCGAACAGATGCGTCTTCGCCGGGATGAAACCAAGCAGCTTGTATTCGGATCCTTCCACGAGGAACTGAACATAGCGGCGTTTGTCCTCGTTTATTGTCTCGACCCAGCGGAAATTGGTCTTGATCGAGCGCTCACGTTCAATTGTGTGGAGGAAGGGTCTGAGCGAACAGCCATTCTTGTCACAGAACATGGGGACGTTCGGCGCCCCGTTCATATAGTCCTTGTTCCGTCCGGCCATCGTCGGGTCATAAGGCGACAGGAATGGTGCCAGAAGTCCCGATACAACAAGAACCACCAGCACCATGGCCGCGGTCATGGCGGCGCGCTGTTTCTTGAAACGGGCCCAGACAAGCTGGCGTTGCGAGGCAGTGAAATAGGCCTCCCTCGCCTTCTGGTCACGAACAGTCTGGTCATGCACGGTATCTGTTGTCATGGCCTACCTGATAATGCTCTTGCGAATGCGGGGGTCGAGAATGGACAGCAGCACGTCGGTAAAGAAGTTCAGCGCCACGATCGAGGCCGTCAGAAGGAAGATGATGGCTCCGGCAAGCTGCTGATCATTCGAGCGCGCCAGCGATTCGATCAATAACGCGCCGGCATCGGTCAGCGTCAGAATCAGCGCCACGATCGGCAACTCGTTGAACACGCGGTTGAGGTCGAAGCCGAGGCTGTTGACGATCGGGCCAAGCGCGTGCCGCGCCGGATAGCGCCATAGCAATTTCCGCCCGGAGATACCGCGCGCCGCCGCCGCCGTGACATAGAGCTTACCGATTTCATCGGACATTAATGCCCGCACGGTCTGCAGGGCAAAGGCCGTCGCCGACCAGCCAAGGATGAAAATTGGCAGCCACGCATGTTTTAGCAGATCGATGAATTTGTCGACACTCCATGGCGCGTCCCGATACTCCTTGGAAAACAGGCCGGTGAGCGTTTCCCCGAAATAGATCGTCGAGAACAGCATGATCATCAGCGCGAGCAGGAAATTCGGCATCGCAAGACCAAGGTAGCTGATGAATTTCAATGTGTTGTTCATCACCGCGCTGCGGCTGGCGGCCGAAATGATACCAACCGGAATGGCGATGGCATAGGCCAGTGCCAGCGAGGAAAGACAGACACCGAGCGACAGCCAGAACTTGGTGCCGAGGAGTTGCGCGATATCGACGCGAAGGATACAGCTGTCGCCGAATTCACCGCGGAAGGCATTGCCGATCCACAACGCCCAGCGTTGCAGGAACGGCTTGTCCAGACCAAGGCGGCGACGTTCATTCTCGATATCGTCGACCGAAATGCCGGACCCCTGGGTGTTCTTGAAGGCAAGGTAGCGCTCGGCGCAATCGCCGGGCACAAGTTCCATCAATGTAAAGACAACGAGCGAGACGATGACAAGCGTCATCACGGCCATAAAGGCCCGCGTCAGAACAAAATTACCAAATTGAAGCATGCAAATGCCTCACAAGTCACGAAGGCGCCGCGTGCCGGCGCTGGTCAATAAGCCATGGGCGGCAGCGATGCCGCCCATGGTACGAATTCTGGGCCACATATCGGCCTATTCGTTCAGCCACCACTGTGTCGCACGATACGGGTAGGTCCGATAGTACTCGTAGGAGTGCGTCTTGAAGCTGGTGAAGTTGTTGAGGTTGTTGTGATGAATCATCGGAGCCGGTGCGTTGACCGTACCGATGAACAGCAGATTCTCAACCATGGCCTTGACCATCTTCTCACCAAGCTCACGGAAGTTGGCGCTGGACTGATCAGCCGACTGGAAGGCGTTGACGTCGGCAATCAGGTCTTTGACCCAGGCCGGCGGCTCAACACCCTTGCTGCCGTTGCTGTCGACCCACTCGGCCCACAGCATGCCGTTGCGAACACCGAAGTAGTTCTCGAACGGCGGCACCCAGAGTTCGTTGTTGCCAAGAACAATGGCCAGCGGCTGGCTCTTCCGCCACATCACGACGTCGAGTTTGTTCGACGACTGCGCCGAACGATATTCGTCCGGGGTCACTTCCTTGACGACCGACTGAATGCCAACGTCAGCCCAATATTGCGAAACCAGTTCAACGGTCTGGCCGGCAATACCCTGTGTCGAGAAGTTCAGGTTCAGGACCAGCTTGTCGCCGTTCGGCAGCTCGCGGAAGCCGTCACCATCGGTATCCTTCATCCCGATCTGGTCAAGCAGCGCCATCGCGCCTGCCTTGTCAAAGTCGGTCTTGTAGCTCTGCCACTTGTCGGAAACAAATTCCGGCTTCGGCGAGAAACCGATATATTGCTGCGGCGTGCCCTGACCGAAGAAGCCGACTTCATTCAACTCATCACGGTTCATGGCAATCGACATCGCCTCACGGAAGCGGACGTCACCGAAGACGGCACGCTTGGCCTCATCTTCGTGCGTAACGTTGAAGCCGAACACACCAAGGGTGATTTCTGGGCGAAGATCGACAGTATAGTTACCGCCGGCCTGACCATCCAGAAGTGCCGGTGCCGAAGCAAGCTGCAGCGACTGCGCCTTGTAGTCAACCTCACCATTGATGATCGACAGGAGGCGAACCTCATTGTCGTTCTTGTAGACCTCGTCCTGCTCGCTGATGTAGGGCAGCTGCTGGCCGGTCGGGTCGACCTGGTGGAAATACGGGTTAGCCACAAGATGACGACCCTCGGTGGTGTCGGCAGTGTAGATGTGGCTCTCGAGCGTCGGCAGAACCGGCTGCGGCAGATTGCCGGCGATTTCCGGACGGCTCAGCAGCGGCGACGGGGTGTCGGTCCAGTCCGAATTGCCATAATAGGCGCGGATCGCGTCATACCCGTTCTCGAAACCAAGCGACTGCGCGTATTTGTCAGCGTCCGGGTTGACGTCCGGGTGGAACTTGCCAAGGAAATGCTTCGGCTGGAAGCCCTGCGCGTAGGAGGTGGCAAAGTGCGCCAGCAGGCCCGGCTTCGGCGATGGCAGGTTGAACACAACCGTTGTCGCGTCCGGCGTGTCGACAGTCATCGTCTTGCCACCGACGGTAATGTAGTCCTTCGGCTTTTCGAAGATGTTCGTGTCGAGCATCAGATTGTCATGATAGAACTTCACGTCTGCGCTGGTAAACGGCGCACCGTCAGACCATTTGTGACCCTTGCGCAGATGGAAGGTCAGTTTGGTGAAGTCGGAATTCCACTCCCAGCTCTTGGCGATATTCGGCACGATCGTCTGAAGATCATCCGAGAACCGAACAAGGTTCACATGGCGAACCGACAGGAAGTCGGATGTGCCGGCCTCGGTGGCGTTCGACAGCACATCGAGGGTGCCGCCATATTTGCCGACGCTGTCATAGGGCACGACAACAAGCGGCTCCGCCGGGATACGGTCGGCCAGCGGCGGCAGATCCGGATTGCCCTTGATCTTGGCATTCAGCGCGGCACTGTCCGGGTTTGCCGAGAATGACATGGAACAGCCTGCGGCTGCCTCGAATTCGGCCTTTTCAAATTGCTGTGGATACGCTCCGTCAGCAACGCCTTTCATGTCCGCCACGGTGATCGCCGGGCAGCTGGCGTGGGCGCTGAGCGGAAGTGCCAGCATCGCCATGGTCGCAAGGAAATATTTTTTCATCGCCTTCTCCTGATTACTCTGAGCCTCGGTAATGGGCCCTTCACAACAGCACCCGTAGGATGACGGATCATTTCTGACAATCACGATATCTTTGGTCGAGATATCTTCAGGACTCGGGGCGCGGTGAACGACCCAAAGTCATGAAATATCGCCAGCCTCCTCCCGATGCGGTTTCCTCAATACGAAATGTCGGTGAGCAACCAGACCGCCGGACCCGAAGGCACCCGCGCTCTCGCCGCACAATGACGCTTGCATTGACATTAGACTGCAATGATTACAGGGATGTGACAAGAGGGCTGTTGGTCGAAAATTGCATCATTCGCAACTTAATGCTGCCCCCTGACAACACCATCGGGCGTGATCATGGTGCGGGCAAACTGGCCTTCCGCATGCCGCATCCGGTGGTTCAGCAGACGCTCCATCATCGACAGCCTTATAGTGTCCGCACCACTGTCACCGGCGATATTGCGCCCCTCGCCCTCGCCGTCATGGTCAAACAGGATCGGCGGCAGACCGCCATTGAAATGAACGAGCGAATGCGTGGCAGTCCGCAGAATCGCAACGCCGCATTCATCCGATGGCAAGCCCAACTGTTGTTGCGCCGCGGTGGGTGTCACCGGATCGCCGAAATCCAGCTCGGAAACGCTGTAATCCCGCCAGCCCGCCGGCGTCTCACCCCCGGCGAGTGGCATCAGCGAGTGTCCATCGACGGTATCCGGGCAGTCCAGGCCAAGCCAGTCGAGAATCGTCGGCATCACATCAACCGATTCGGTGGGCAGATCAACACGCGCCGGGCGCGCGCCGGGCGCACGGATCATCAATGGCACACGAAACGCGGCATCAAGATAGCTCATCTTGCCCCAGCACCCATGATCACCAAGCAGCTCGCCATGATCCGATGTCACGACGATCAGTGTATCCTCATACTGACCGCGCGATTTCAAATGCGCGATGATGCGGCCGAAATGATGATCGAGTTCGGCCACCAGACCCAAATAGACGGCGCGCAGCATGGCCGTGGTTTCGAGAGACGGGGCAAGGCCCGGAAACCCGCACACCATGTCATGTGCCTGCCGATAGGTGATGGCCTGCGCGTTGAAAGGGTGCGCGCCGGCGAATGCCTCGCCAATACCGCCAGCGGGCGCCGGCATTGACGCCGCATCGACAAGACTGTTGTAGGGGGCCGGCGCGACAAAGGGCGGATGTGGCCTGATAAAGGTGACATGCGCGCACCAGCCGTCACCGCGCGTCGGCAGATCTTCAAGAAACCGGTCCGTGAGGAAGGCGGTATCGCTGTGGTCGGCATGGTAGAGCGCCGGCGCATCCGGTCGATCTCCGGTCGGGACATACAGATCATTCCCAGCCGGAACGTCATAGCCCAACGCCTCGAGATGACCGCGCCAGGTGCGGCTGTCGTCGAATCGCAACTCAAGCGCCTCGGTGAAACCGTTCATCACCTGCTCATAGGATGTCAGGATCGGGTCAGCGGCATCATAATGGCGCGGGTCAGCGGCGGTATCGGTGTAGCCATAGAGCAGCGGCATGATACCGCCGCGCCGCAACTCGCTCGCCAGGTTCGGTTTGTCCATCGGCAACGGTGTGCCATTCCGCACCGACCGGTGGTTCATCGCATATTGCCCGGTCAGCAGCGAGGCGCGCGCCGGACCGCACGGGCTTGTCACCGACACATGATTCGTGAAGGCGACACTGTCAGCCATGAAGGCCCGCAAATTCGGCAATGCCACTGTCTGGCCAAGCGCGCCAAACAGACAATCCGCACGCATCTGGTCAAACACAACGAACAGGATATTCGCACGCTTCATAACAACAGCCTCATGCTGGCGGCCAGGGAACCACTTCAAATCGGAACCTATGACTCCGAACGCGACTGTAGGGTCCGAATGTCGGATTTGACAAGCGTGCGCATGAAGCTGCGGATCACCGGCACATCGGTGCGGGCAGAAAGATGCGCCAGCGTTTCCGGCATTGACGGGCTGACCCCGTCGAGCCTGATTCGCCGGAGCCGTGTGTCATTGCCAATCTCCGACTCGGCGACAAAGCCGATGCCGAACCCTTCGGCAACAAGATCGCGCACCGCCTCGCGTCCCTCGGCGATGATCGCCGCTTTCAGTTCAATGCCGGCCTGCTGCGCGGCCTGCATCACCCGCGCCTGTGTCTCCGAACCCTGTTCACGGAAGATCAGCGGGAAGTCGACAAGCCTCGAGACAGTCAGGCTGTTAGGCGGGGCGGCGAAGATCTGCGGTCCGGCAATGGCGATGATCGGCGACAGCCCGAGTTCAACCATCGTCAGGTCGGCGGCCCTCGGCTGGCTGCCGAAAATGCCGATCTCCACCTCATAGGCACGAAGCGCGGCAAGCACCTCGCGGGAATTGCCATGGCTGATATCAAGGCGCACATGCGGGTGCTGCTTGCGAAAATCGCGTAGCGGACCGGCGGCGTGCGCGGTGGAATCAACCATGATCCGCAGATCGCCGCGCAAATTTGTGCTGGCACCGTCAAGGAAGTTGCCGATCGCCAACTCGCCCTCAAAGAAGCGGCTTGTCAGACGGAACAGTTGCTGTCCGCTGTCTGTCAGCTCGATTCGCCGGTTCTGCCGCCGAAACAACAGCAGGTCATACGCTGCCTCGAGCTGGCGAACCTGCTCCGAAAGCGCCGGTTGCGACACGCCGAGCGCCTCGGCGGCGCGGGAAAATCCACCGCACAACGCCACATGATGAAACGCTCTGATTTGCGCGTACCGCATCGGATTTACCCATAAGTTCCATTTATATATCTATCTGCAATCAAGATTATACATATATCAGACTTCACGCCAATATAGCGGCGTGCTTGCAGGAGATGCCGCCATGAAAGATGGCAACCCACCTTTTCCGAAACCAGAACTGGGGGAACCCTATCTGCTGACACCGGGGCCGCTCACCACATCCATCGAGGTGAAGCGCGCGATGCTGCGCGACTGGGGAAGCTGGGACGAGGATTTCCGCGCCTTGACGGCCGATCTGCGCCGCCGGCTGCTGGCACTTCTCGGCGATGGGGCGGATGCCTATGAGTGTATCCCGATGCAGGGCTCCGGCACCTTTGGCGTCGAGGCGATGCTCGGCACCTTTTTGCCGCGTGACGGCAAGATTCTTGTGCTGTCAAACGGCGCTTATGGCGCCCGCGCCGCCGAAACCGTCCGTTATCTAGGGCGCGAATTGACGGTGATCGACAAGGGCGACTATTTGCCCCCGCGCGGCGAGGAGGTCAGCGCCGCCATTGCCGCCGACCCGGCGATCACGCATGTCCTGGCGATCCATTGCGAGACAAGTTCGGGCATCCTGAACCCGCTTGCCGAGATCGCGGCCGCAACAGCCGCCACCGGCAGGAAATTGCTGATCGACAGCATGTCAGCCTTCGGCGCGATCGCACTCCAGCCAAGCGAGATTCCCTTCGAGGCGATGGTCTCCTCGGCCAACAAATGTATCGAGGGCGTGCCGGGATTCGGCTTCGTGCTGGCGCGGCGCGATGCCCTCGAGGCGAGCAAGGGCAATGCCCATTCACTGAGCCTTGATCTGCACGCGCAGTGGGCGGCGATGGAAAAGACCGGCCAGTGGCGCTACACCCCGCCAACGCATGTCGTTGCCGCCTTTATCGAGGCGTTGCGGATTCATCAGGCAGAGGGCGGCGTGGCGGCGCGCGGCGCGCGTTACGCGGCCAACCGCGATATTCTGGTGGCAGGCATGCGGGACATCGGTTTCGAGACGCTGCTTGATGATCGCTGGCTGTCCCCCATCATCGTGACCTTTTTCAGCCCGGCCGACCCGGCCTTCGATTTCGCGCGTTTCTATGAATTGATGAAACGCCAAGGTTATATTATCTATCCGGGGAAGCTGACCGTGGCTGACAGCTTCCGCATCGGATGTATCGGCCGTATGGACGGCGCGGTGATGGAGGGCGTGATCGCCGCCGCCGCCGCCGCGCTGGCCGAGTTGGGAGTCGACAACGCGGCGCCGCCGGAAGACGCGCTGGCCGAACGCCGCAAACTTTCCGGGTGACGGGCTCTAATAGAACCTCACACCAGATATCAGACAGGAACACGGAACAAAGATCATGGCACTTACCACTTCAGTCGAAACCAATGGCCGGCAGTATGAGGCCCCAAAATGCTGCGCCGTCGTGATCTGTCTTGACGGCTGCGAGCCGGCCTATCTGGATGTCGCCATCGATCGCGGCCTGATGCCGAATCTGCAACGCATCCGCCAGAACGGCACCAGCCGCATTGCCCATTCGGTGATCCCGTCCTTCACCAATCCGAACAACATGTCCATCGCCACCGGACGTCCGCCGGCGGTTCACGGCATTTGCGGGAATTACCTGTTCGAGCCGGAAACAGGTGAAGAGGTGATGATGAATGATGTGCGGTTCCTGCGCGCGCCCACCATTTTCGCGAATTACTACAATGCCGGCGCGCGGGTGGCGCTGGTCACGGCAAAGGACAAGCTTCGCGCCCTTCTCGGGGCGGGCCTGTCCTTTGATGATGGCCGGGCGATCTGCTTTTCGTCCGAGCGCGCCGATCAGGCGACAAAGGCCGCCAACGGCATCGATGATGCCAGCGCCTGGCTTGGCCGTCCGGTGCCGGAGGTCTATTCCGGCGAATTATCGGAGTTTGTCTTCGCCGCCGGCGTCAAGCTGCTGACCGAATGGCAGCCCGATGTGATGTATCTGTCGACCACCGATTACATCCAGCATAAATTCGCGCCGGAGGAGCAGGGCGCACTGGATTTCCACGCCATGGTAGACGGTTACCTTGGCCAGCTTGACGAGCTTGGCGCGGCCATCGTGCTAACCGCCGATCATGGTATGAAACCGAAGCATGACAATGCCGGCGACCCGGCGGTGGTCTATGTCCAGGATCTGCTTGATGAATGGCTTGGCACCGCGGCGGCGCGGGTGATCCTGCCGATTACCGACCCCTATGTCGTGCATCATGGCGCCCTCGGGTCATTCGCCACCGCCTATCTTCCCGACGGGGCGGATGCCGCGCAGATCAGCCAGAGGCTGGCCGCCATCGACGGCATCATGCTGGTGATCGATCGCGACGAGGCGGTGCGGCGTTTCGAGCTGCCGGCCGACCGGATCGGCGATATCGTCATTGTGTCCGGCGAGAACATGACCATCGGCACCTCGGCGGACCGGCATGATCTGGCGGCGCTGAAGGAACCGCTTCGCAGTCATGGCGGGCTGACCGAACAGGAGGTGCCCTTCATCGTCAACCGGAAGATCGAGCTGCCGGCGGCGCCGACATTGCGCAACTTCGATGCGTTCCACTTCGCGTCGATCGCCGCGACCCAATAGCGAACAACGTAACGAACATCCTTACCGCGCAGCGCGGAACCAGCAAGATACAGAACAGGAATTTCAAGATGTCAGACCATACCATTCGCCGCGAGGGCATGCGCATTGGCGGCGAGACCATCCATACCGACAAGGTTGTCGAGGTCCGCTATCCCTACACTGACGAGGTAATCGGCACCGTGCCGGCCGGCACCGCCGAACATGCCCGCAAGGCGTTTTCGATCGCCGCCGCCTACCAGCCGAAGCTGACCCGCTATGAGCGTCAGCAGATCCTGTTCCGCGCGGCCGAACTGATCCGCGAGCGTCGCGAGGAAATTGCCCATTGGCTGACGCTGGAGCTTGGCATCTGCAAGCAGCATTCGCTCTATGAGACCGGCCGTTCCTATGATGTCTTCACGCTGGCGGGCCAGCTGGCGATTCAGGATGACGGCCAGATCTTTTCCTGCGACCTGACCCCGCATGGCAAGAGCCGGAAGATCTTCACCAAGCGCGAACCGGTCCGCACCATCTCGGCCATCACCCCGTTCAACCATCCGTTGAACATGGTCGCGCACAAGATCGCTCCGTCGATCGCGACCAACAACTGCATGGTCTGCAAGCCGACCGAACAGACGCCGCTGACCGCGATCACCCTTGCCGACATCCTGTATGAGGCGGGACTGCCGCCGGAGATGTTCCAGATCGTGACCGGCATGCCGACCGATATCGGGGATGAAATGATCACCAATCCGGATATCGACATCATCACCTTTACCGGCGGCGTGCCGGTCGGCAAGATGATCGCCCAGAAGGCGGGCTATCGGCGCACCGCGCTGGAGCTTGGCGGCAACGACCCGCTGATCATCCTGAATGACCTGAAAGGCGCCGACATCGAAAAGGCCGCCACCATCGCCGTTGCCGGTGCCACCGGCAATTCGGGCCAGCGCTGCACCGCGGTGAAACGTATCCTTGTACAGGAAAGCGTCGCCGATGATCTGGTGCCGCTGATCCTGGAAAAGGCCAAGGCGATCCGCTTCGGTGATCCGATGGATGCCGACACGCAGCTTGGCTGCGTGATCAATGCCGACGCCGCGGCACTGTTCGAGTCGCGGGTCTTCGCCGCCGAGAAGCAGGGCGCGGAAATCCTCTACCACCCCGGGCGCGACGGTGCGCTGTTGCCGCCGATTGTCATCGACCGGGTGCCGCATGACAGCGAGCTGGTGATGGAGGAAACCTTCGGCCCGATCGTGCCCATCGTGCGCGTTCCTGACGATGACGCGGCGGTGATGGCGATTTCCAACAGTACCGATTTCGGCCTGTCATCCGGTGTCTGCACGAACGACCTGATCCGGGCGACGAATTACATCGAGGGGCTGGATGTCGGCACGGTGAATATCTGGGAACAGCCTGGCTACCGGATCGAGATGTCGCCCTTCGGCGGCATCAAGGATTC
>JAYQDX010000028.1:0-25500 GCA_038138545.1 Rhodobiaceae bacterium
AGTGTCTGGTAACTCTGGGCGATGCGCCGCACGGCCACCATCATCGCGGCGGTGCGCAGGTCGGTGGCCAGCTTCTCGCCATTCCAGACCTTGCTGATCACTTCGTAGGTGTTGCGCATCGTATCCTCGAGGCCCGAGCGGACAAGGTCGATCTCGGTGCCGCCCTCGACCGCGCGCGCCGCGATCTCATGCGGGAATTGCTTGCCAAGCATGGTCTCGATGCCATCGATCAGCGCGTTGAACCTGGCCTCCTCGGCGCGGCGCTGCAGCCTGCCAAAGCGGATGCGGCTGAGATTCTTGATCCATTCGAAATAGCTGACGGTCACGCCGCCGGCATTGGCATAGAGATCGGGAATGATCACCACCCCGCGATCGCGCAGGATCACATCCGCCTCCGCCGAGACCGGGCCGTTGGCAGCCTCGATGATCAGCGGGGTCCTGATTTTGGGGGCGTTGTCCTCGGTGATCACAAGTTCCATCGCCGCCGGGATCAGGATGTCGGCATCGGCCTCCAGCATTTCCATGCCGCTTTCAATATGCCCCGGAAACCCTTTCGCGCCGCCGGTTTGCGTGATGTGGGACCGCAGCGCGGCGATATCGATTCCGGTTTCATCAACGACGGTCCCGTCGCGTTCCAGAACATGCGTGATCAGCGCCCCATCCTCGGTCGACAGGAACAGCGCGGCATGATAGCCGACATTGCCAAGCCCCTGGACGATCACGCGCTTGCCCTTCAGGCCGGGGGTCAGGCCGGTCCTCGCGACATCGCGCGGATGATCGAAAAAGGCCCGAAGCGCATATTCAACACCCCGTCCGGTCGCCTCGGTCCGGCCGGAAATGCCGCCTTTGCTGACAGGCTTGCCGGTGACACAGGCCCAGGCATTCAGTTCGGCCGGGTTGAGACGCTTGTATTCATCCGCCATCCAGGCCATTTCGCGCTCACCGGTGCCGACATCGGGGGCCGGCACATTCTGCGACGGGTGAATGAGGTCACGCTTCGCCAGTTCCTGGGTGAAACGGCGGGTAATTCGTTCCAGTTCGGTCTCGCTCCATTCGCGCGGGTCGATGATCAACCCGCCCTTCGAGCCGCCGAAAGGAACCTCGACAAGCGAGCATTTGTAACTCATCAGGGCGGCCAGCGCCTCGACCTCCGCCTGGTTCACGTCCGGTGCGAACCGAATGCCGCCCTTGACCGGCTCGAAATGTTCGGAATGAACCGAACGGTAACCGGTGAAGGTGAACAGCTTGCCGCGAAGCCTGACCCCGAAGCGCACCACATAGGTCGAATTCGCCACCATGATCTTGGTGGCGAGATCCTCGCCAAGCTGGTCGTCGGCATGGGTCGCGTTGAGGCATCTCACCGCGTTCTGGAAATTGGCTTCAATCGATTTCAGGAATGCGTCCCCGGCCATCTGTTCCCCCTCCAGATGATATTCGGCTCACCGAGCCTGAGTCCGCTCCATGTAACAGCAGGAAAAGACTTGAATGCAAGATATCTGTTGCCTGTCATCAAGAACAGGCCGCGTTGCCGGAAATCGGCGTGTTATATCGGTTCTCGTGCAGTAAATTTGACATTTTTTACGTCCCCGATGAACATTATCGGTGGAGCTGCGACAAATTTGCCAAAAATATGTAGCGGAATGCAGTCATTATCTCTAAATTACCGCTCACGCTGGGGCTAGAGCCTCGGCCACTACTCTCCTCATTGTATGTAAAGGGATGACACAATGAAAAAACTTACGCTTGCTGCCCTTGGTGTTGCCGGTGCGATGATCGCATCGACAGCAATGGCCGATGGCCATGGCAACTCCACCCTGGCCCAGGTCAAGGAAAAAGGCTTCATTCAGTGTGGCGTATCGCAGGGCCTTCCAGGCTTCTCGAATGCCGACGATTCCGGCAACTGGACCGGTCTTGACGTCGATCTTTGCCGCGCCGTAGCCGCCGCTGTTTTCGGTGATTCGGACGCTGTCAAGTTTACCCCGCTTTCAGCCAAGCAGCGCTTCACCGCGCTGGCGTCGGGTGAGATCGACATCCTGTCGCGTAACACTACCTGGACGATGACACGTGACACGCAGCTGGGCCTGAACTTTGCCGGCGTCAACTATTATGATGGCCAGGGCATGATGGTCCCGACCGCGCTTGGTGTGACCTCGGCTCTCGAGCTTGATGGCGCAAACATCTGCACCAACACCGGTACGACCACCGAGCTGAACATCACCGACTTCTTCCGTGCGAACGGCATGTCGTTCAACCTCGTTGCTTTTGAAAAGGCCGACGAAGTTGTGGCTGCCTATGATTCGGGCCGCTGTGATGTCTACACCACTGACCGTTCCGGCCTTGCCGCCCAGCGTGGCAAGCTGACCGCACCGGACAGCCACATGGTTCTCTCCGAGATCATCTCGAAAGAGCCGCTTGGTCCGGTTGTCCGCCAGGGTGATGATCAGTGGTTCAACATCGTTCGCTGGTCGCTGAACGCGATGATCAACGCTGAAGAGCTTGGCATCACTTCCGCAAACGTGAATGCCACCGAGTTCAACGACGTTTCGCCGTCCGTTGCACGTCTTGTTGGCAAGGAAGGCAATTTCGGCGAAGAGCTGGGTCTGGACAACAAGTGGGCCTACAACATCATCCGTCAGGTTGGTAACTATGCTGAAAGCTATGATGCAAATGTGACCCCGCTTGGTCTTGCCCGCGGTGTCAACGCTCTGTGGAGCGATGGTGGCATTCTCTACGCTGCCCCGATCCGCTAAGCCACAGGAAATACGGCCTGACCCCTCGCAAGAGGGGTCAGGTATTTTTTAGCCGGTACGTATCGCTAAAAAGTTGAAACAATGTCGAACTCATCTCTGACAAGCCTGATCTATGACGCGCGCCTTCGCGGCTATGTATTCCAGTTTCTGATCCTCGCGCTGATCGTCTTTGGCGTATGGTCGCTGGTTGACAACACCGTGACCAATCTGGCCGAGCGCGGCAAAACGGTCGGTTTCGGATTCCTGACCGCCAATGCGGGCTTCCAGATCAGTGACACGCTCGGCACCTGGGCGATGGATTACAGCGTTGGCCAGTCCACCTATCTGGATGTCTATTTCATCGGCATCATCAATACCTTCCTTGTCGCGATCCTCGGCATTGTCGGAGCCACATTCCTTGGTTTCACCATTGGCATCATGCGGTTGTCACGCAATTTCATCATCCGCTCATTTGCCACCGTCTATATCGAATTGCTGCGGAACCTGCCGCTGCTGCTACAGCTTTTCTTCTGGTATTTCGCGGTGCTGCGCGCGCTGCCGTCAAAGCGCGAAAAGATCGATATAATCCCCGATTTCATCTCGATGAATATCACCGGGTTGTATCTGCCGGCACCGGTTGTCGAATCCGGTTTCATCTATTCCGTGATCGCCCTTGGTGTGGCCATCGTCATGACCCTCATCATGAAGCGCTGGGCTGAAAAGAGGCAGTCGGAAACCGGCCAGCGATTCCCGGTCTTCTGGACCGGCTGCGGTATTCTTCTGCTGCTTCCGCTGGCAATCTTCGCAATGACCGGCTCGCCGCTGGAATGGACGTTCCCCGAATTCAAGACGGATGGCCCGATGCTGCGGCGCGGTTTCCAGTCCGGATCAGGGATGGTTCTGGTGCCCGAGATGATGGCGGTCTGGCTGGCGCTGACCCTCTACACGGCTGCCTTCATCGCCGAAATCGTCCGCGCTGGCATCCTCGCCATCAACAAGGGACAGACCGAAGCCTCCTATTCCATCGGCTTGAAGCCCGGTCTGACACTGCGTCTTGTCATCATCCCGCAGGCGCTGCGGGTGATCATTCCGCCGCTTACCTCGCAATATCTCAATCTGACAAAGAACTCGTCGCTTGCTGTTGCCATTGCCTATCCCGAGTTGGTGTCCGTTTTCGCTGGCACAGCGCTGAACCAGGTCGGCAAGGAAATCGAAATGATTTTCATGATGATGATGGTCTATCTGACCTTCTCACTGGCGACGGCGGCCTTCATGAACTGGTTTAACGCCCGCGTTAAACTGATCGAGCGATAGACGGCGGACAGGGTATATATCATGGCAAAGACACCCATAGCCAAGACACCCGAATTTGTGCGCACCGAAGAGGCGCCGCTGCTGCCACCGCCGGCGACCGAAGCCGGCATCACCGGCTGGTTGTGGCATAACATTTTTGAAAGCATGGCCGACTTTAATTCGCCTCTGGCGGCCATTCGCTCGCTCTTCATGATCCTGTTCTCGCTGATCCTCGTCTATGTGTTCGGAACACAGATTTATGGGTTGCTGGATTTCGCCATCTTTTCCGCCGTGTTTGCGGATCCGGAGGGCGTCAAGCGTCAGGCCTGCTGGACAGTGCAGCAGGGTGGATCGCTGCCGGATGGCTGGCATGCTGCCTGTTGGCCATTTGTTGTGGCGAAACAGAAATTCGCGCTCTTTGGCCCGTTCCCGTCCGAAGAACTATGGCGCGTTTATCTGGCGCTTTTTGCCGGTGCGGCCGGACTTGCCTGGGTGTTGATCGAACGCTTGCCGTTCCGACGCCAGGCCGGACTGCTGATGCTGACCGTGTACCCTCTGGCCACCTTCATCCTGTTGACCGGCGGTAATATCGAGGTTGCGATGACGCAGGTCGCGATCTGGTTTGTTTTCGGTCTGGCCCTGATCACTATCGGACGCCTCGGCAATGCGGGGCGTCTCGGGCCGGTGATGAATGAATTCGCCGGAATCTTTGCCGGTGCGGGATGGCTTGTCGTGGCCTTCAGCACCGTTGCCGCTATCGCAGCTTTTGATTTCAATCTCGAACCTGTCGATACGGGCGACTGGGGCGGTCTCCTGATCACGCTTGTGGTTGCCGTGACCGGTATTGTCGCCTCGCTGCCGCTTGGCATTATTCTGGCGCTTGGTCGCCGGTCCGACATGCCGGTCATCAGTGTCCTTTGCACGATTTTCATTGAATTCTGGCGTGGCGTGCCGCTGATCACCGTGTTGTTCATGGCCTCGGTGATGTTGCCGCTATTTCTGCCGGCAGGGGTGAATTTCGACAATCTGCTGCGCGCCCTGATTGGCGTCATGCTGTTCTCCGCCGCCTATATGGCCGAGGTTGTCCGAGGTGGATTGCAGGCCATCGACAAGGGGCAGTATGAAGGCGCTGACGCGGTTGGCCTGTCCTACTGGCAGAAGATGCGTCTTATCATCCTGCCGCAGGCGCTGACACATGTGATCCCGGGGATCGTCAACACCTTCATCGGTCTTTTCAAGGATACGACACTTGTCTCGATTGTCGGGATTTTCGATCTTCTCGGTGCCGGCCAGTCAGCCATCGCGGATGCCGCCTGGTCGACGCCGGTTCAGGCAATCACGATGTATCTGTATGTCGGCATCATTTTCTTCGTGTTCTGTTTCGGGATGTCCCGATATTCGATCTACATGGAGAACAAGCTCAGCAAATCCCGAAGACATTGATTCCGTTATTCGGGCGAGAGAGGGTTAAATGGCACAGAACACCAGCAAGAACGCGCAGATAGATGCTGACGACATCATGATCAGCATGAAGGGCGTTAATAAATGGTTCGGCAGCTTCCATGTCCTGCGAGACATCAATCTGACCGTCTACAAGGGTGAACGGATCGTTATCTGCGGGCCGTCCGGATCGGGAAAATCGACGCTGATCCGCTGTCTGAACCGTCTTGAGGAACATCAGGCCGGCGACATCACGGTGCAGGGAATAACACTGAACAACGATCTGAAGAACATCGATGAAATCCGCCGTGAAGTTGGCATGGTGTTTCAGCATTTCAACCTGTTCCCGCATCTGTCGATCCTCGAGAACTGCACCCTGGCACCGATCTGGGTGCGGCGCATGCCAAAGGCCAGGGCCGAGGAAATCGCGATGCATTATCTCGAGCGCGTGAAGATTCCCGAGCAGGCGCTGAAATATCCGGGCCAGCTGTCAGGCGGCCAGCAGCAGCGTGTGGCGATCGCGCGGGCACTTTGCATGGAACCCAAGCTGATGCTGTTCGACGAGCCGACCTCGGCGCTCGATCCGGAAATGATCAAGGAAGTTCTCGACACCATGGTCGGCCTTGCCGAGGACGGCATGTCGATGATCTGCGTCACGCATGAAATGGGCTTTGCCCGCAAGGTGGCGAACCGCGTGATTTTCATGGATGAAGGTCAGATCATCGAGGAAAAGGACCCGGAATCCTTCTTCAACAACCCGGAAAATGACCGGACCAAGCTGTTTCTCAGCCAGATCCTCGATCACTGACCCGCTGGAGGCCGAACGTCTATTCTGCTGCGCCGGTCTCGATTGGCGCGTCGCTGGCGCCCCATTCGGTCCAGGATCCGTCATAGACGGACACCGCCTCATTGCCGAGAAGATGCAGGCCGACAGCGAGCACACAGGCTGTCACGCCTGATCCACAACTCGTCACGACCGGCGCGTCCGGCGCGATTCCCGACGCTACGAACAGATCCCGCATGCTGCTGGCATCACGGTATGTGCCATCCTCGTTCAGCAAGTCGGTAAAGGGCAGGTTGCGCGATCCCGGGATGTGACCGGCGCGAAGGCCCTTACGCGGTTCCGGCGCCGCGCCGGCAAAGCGGGCAGCCGCCCTTGCATCGAGAATTTGCCCTGCCGTTCCGGACTCAATGCCGGCCTGCAGCGACGCCATGTGGACCGCAGCGACTCCGGCGGCGGGGCGCGCCGTGAAATCGCCCGCCGGGCGTTCACGTTCAGGACCGGAATCGAGATCGCCGCCGGCAGCCTTCCAGGCGGCCAGCCCGCCATTGAGGATCGATACTCCCCGATGGCCAAACAGCCGCATCATCCACCAGCCGCGAGCCGCGCTTTTGACATCGGAATCGTCATAGATCACCACATGATCGTCATTCGTGAGGCCGAGCGCGCGCATGTGTATGGCAAAATCATCCGGTGATGGCGCCATGTGGGGAAGCTGGCTGTCCGGATCGGCGATCCGGTCGATGTCAAAGCGCTGCGCTCCGGGAATATGCGCGGCAAGGAACTCCTCACGCGGGTTCCTGCCGGCGGTCGGCAGATGGCTGCTGGCATCAAACACCACCAGCTGATGGAGATTTGTCTTCAGCCAGTCAGCCGAGACCAGTGTCGGGATCATGAGTTGTCCTCGAGCCAGGAGGGAACGGGAAGCGACTTTGAGCGCAGAAACTCCGGATTCCAGACCTTTGACTGATAGCGCTGGCCGCTGTCGCACAGGATCGTCACGATCGTGTGGCCGGGCCCCAATTCGCGAGCCATGGCGACGGCGCCTGCCACATTGATCGCTGTCGACCCGCCAAGATAGAGGCCCTCGGCACGCATCAGATCATAGATGTAGGGAAGGGCGTCGATGTCGGACAATCGGTAGGCGGTGTCTATCGGTGCCTCGGCGAGATTGGCTGTGATCCGCCCCTGGCCGATACCTTCCGAGATCGAATTGCCTTCGGCTTTCAACTCACCATGTATGTAATGGCCATACAGCGCCGAGCCGTCCGGATCGGACAGGGCAATCCGGACATCGGGATTCCGCTCCTTCAGGAACCGGCCAACGCCGGCAATCGTACCGCCGGACCCGACAGCGCAGGTGAAGCCGTCAATATGCCCGTCTGTCTGCCGCCAGATTTCCGGTCCGGTTGTGCGATAATGCCCGCGCATGTTGGCCGTATTGTCAAACTGGTTGGCCCAGATCACACCGCCCGGGTGGGATTGCGCCAGTTCCTTCGCCAACTGTTCCGAATAGCGCACATAATTGCCGGGGTCCTTGTAGGGTTTGGCGGGGACAAGCCGCAAATCGGCCCCGAAAATCCGAAGCACATCCTTTTTCTCTTGGCTTTGCGTTTCCGGCATCACGATCACCGAGGTATAGCCCTTGGCATTGCCGACCATCGTCAGACCGATGCCGGTATTGCCGGCTGTCCCCTCGACAATCATGCCGCCGGGCCGCAGGTCACCGCTTTCCTCGGCTTCCTCGATGATCGCAAGGGCAGCGCGATCCTTGACCGATCCGCCCGGGTTCATGAACTCGGCCTTGCCATAGATATCGCACCCGGTGGCCTCGGACACCCCGCGAAGACGAATCAACGGTGTGTTGCCGATGGCGTTCAGAAGTTCCTGGGCGCCGGTGTTATGCTGCATGATCTCTGTCCCTGTTTGGCTTCAATCTAGAGTGTCGGGCAGGGGCTGTCATCACCCAGTTTTATCCAGCCTCCCGCGCCTTGTGGCTTGGCAGGTGGCGACCTAACATGCAAGGCTGACCTCGGAGAGTCTGCTGATGGCGCGTATCACATTATTCCGGCATGCAAAGGCCGAGACCCCGGATATGGAAAAGGCGGACATTGACCGCCGTCTGGCTTCGCGGGGGCAACGCAACGCGATACGGATGGGGCGCTTTATCAGGGAAAAGGGGCTTTTGCCCGATCTTGTCATCGTGTCGACGGCGGCACGCACGCGCGAGACCTTCGAGCTTGCCTCGCGCGACTGGCCGGACATTCCCGTGCTGTTCCTCGACAGCATCTATGAGGCAAGTGCGACAACGGTCATGGCCGCCATCGAGGCACATGGCGGTGATTACGAGCGGGTGATGGTGATCGGCCATAATCCCGGTCTTGTGGTGCTTCTTCACAATCTCGTTGATTCGCCGCCATCCGGGCTCAACATGTCCTATTTTCCCACAAGCTGTGTTGCCGATATCGGCTTTGATGTCCCGCATATCCGCGATATTCAGCCGGAATCCGGCCGGTTGCTGTCTTTCATTCGGGTGCGGGAACTCTCTTGACGGCTTTGCCGCGATTTTCTCTTGTCTCCAAATTTGTTTGTCATCGGATTTTTTGTCTGTAGCCAGGTTTTCAGCTGAAGCGCTGTTGACAGAAACGTTTTAGCGTATTAAATCGCTATCACAAATCAACCGACAGGACCTGTCATGAAGCGGGCGCAGATCGACAAGGCGCATGAAGAGGATCTATATGAGGCTGTCCTGCAGCTGGACGGGCTGGAGGAGGTGCGCAGCTTTTTTCATGATCTCTGCACCCCGGCCGAGCTGGAAGGGCTGGTTGACCGCTGGCGTGTCGCGCAGATGCTGGTACAGAACATTCCCTACCGGCAGATCGCCGCGGAAACGAATGTCAGCACCGCCACCATTGTTCGCGTGGCGCGGTTTCTGAATAACGGGAATGACGGATACCGCACGATCATGCGGCGGCAGGGAAAAATCGAGGGCTGAAGCCCGCATAGCAGGATACGACTGATGACAGCAAAATCACATCGCAATGACGGCAGGCTGAAGATCGCCATCCAGAAATCGGGGCGTCTTTCGGAAAAGAGCTTTGTCCTGCTGGAAAAGGCCGGTATCTCGCTACAGAAAAGCAAGGATCAGCTTTTGTGCCGGGCGCGCAATTTCCCGCTCGACATCTTCCTTGTTCGCGATGATGACATTCCGGCCTTCCTGACCAATCAGGTATGCCAGCTTGGCATCATCGGGCAGAACACGCTTCTTGAGACGCAAAAGCTCGAAGCCGAGACCTATGACGGACTGTCACAGGTGATTGAGCTTGGGTTCGGGCGGTGCCGTCTGTCCATCGCGGTTCCGGACGACATGCCGTATACTGGACTGGAAAGTCTCGCCGGACGAACCATCGCCACCTCATATCGTGGGTTGCTGGCGGCTTTCCTTGCCGAGCGCGGTGTCGCCGCGAACATCGTGACGATGGAGGGGGCTGTCGAAGTGGCACCGCGAACGCATCTTGCCGATGCGATCTGCGATCTTGTCTCGACCGGCAATACACTGATCTCGAACGGGCTTGCCGAGAAGGATATCATTCTGCAAAGTCAGGCTGTTATCATACAAAACAATGAAATGCAGGATGATCTTAAATCATTAAGTGAAACCCTTCTGGCGCGCATCAACGCCGTTCTGCGGGCCGAGCGGAGCCGCTACATCATGCTGAACAGCCCGGTCGGCGCACTGGACGAGATCAAAGCTGTGCTGCCGGGATCGCAATCACCGACCGTCATGCCATTGCAGGGCAATGATGACATGGTGGCCGTCCACGCGGTCTGTGACGAAGAAGTAATCTGGGCGACGATGGAGGCGCTGAAGGATCGCGGTGCCACATCCATCCTCGTTGTTCCCATCGAGAAGATGCTTGATTGAGAGGCCGCGATGATCCCCGAAAAACCATCCGAGGCACCAACTGGCACGCCATCTGATTCCGGGGGCGGCATGGCCAGCCGGGCGCGTCCGGAAATTCTGGCCATGAAGGGATATGTGTCGGCGCGCTCGCTTGTCGCGAGTGGTGACAGCACGGTGTTTCTTGATGCCAATGAATGCCCGTATGAGCCTTATGTCGGCGCGTCCGGTCTGGCGCGCTATCCGATGCAGCAACCGCCCGAATTGATGAGTGTCATCTGTGACTGGCTCGATCTGTCATCGCGGAATGTGACGATCATGCGCGGGGCGGATGAGGCCATTGACTGCCTGATGCGAGCCTTCTGTGTGCCGGCGCGTGACAACATCATCATCTGCCCGCCGACCTTCGCCATGTACCGGCAATCCGCGATCCTGCAGGGTGTCGAGGTGCGCGAAGCGCCGCTTGCCGCCGGATTCGCCCTTGATAACGCCGCCGTGCTGGCGCAATGCGATGACAACACCAAACTGGTCTTCGTTTGCTCGCCCAACAATCCGACGGCGAATCTGATGGATCGTGACGCGGTCCTGGACCTGTGTATGTCGCTGGACGGGCGCGCGCTGGTTGTCGTTGACGAAACCTATATCGAATATGCCGGTGTCGAGAGTGTCGCCGCCGCGCTGGAAGACCATGCCAATCTTGTTGTGCTGCGCACCCTGTCGAAGTCACATGCGGCGGCAGGCGTGCGGTGCGGCGTTGCCGTGGCGCGGGCCGATGTCAGCGCTGTGCTGGCCAAGGTGTTGGCACCCTATCCGATCCCGCAACCCGTCGTGCAGGCGGTGATGGCCATCATGGCACCATCCAACCGGGCAAAACTGGCAGTCAAACGGCAGGAGATCATCACCCGCCGTGACGCTTTTGCCACAGCCGCGCTGGAGACGGCGCCGGTCCGTGAGGTGCTGCCAACCGACGCCAATTATCTGTTGATGATTGTCGATGATGCGGAGGCGTTGTGCGCACGGGCGGGCGCGGCGGGCTATATTCTGCGCAACCAGTCACATCAGCCGGGGCTGGCCAATGCGGTGCGCGTGTCGATCGGCACCGATGAGGAGATGACCGGTCTGCTGGCTATCCTGCGCGGTGAACCTGTTCCCGCCCGTGGTGAGGAACGTGTGGCGCGTCATGTCCGCCGGACCAGCGAGACCGCGATTTCGGTCGAGGTCAATCTGGACCGCAAGGCGCCGGTGCAGATCAGCACCGGTGTCGGATTCTATGACCATATGCTGGACCAGATCGCCAAACATGCCGGATTCTCACTGCAACTCGAATGTGACGGCGACCTTCATATTGACCCGCACCACACGGTCGAGGATTGTGCGATCGCGCTTGGTGTCGCGCTCCGATCGGCGCTTGGCGACAAGCGGGGGATCGGGCGCTATGGGTTCTGCCTGCCGATGGATGAATCGCTTGTTACCGTGGCCCTCGATCTGAGTGGTCGCTACTACCTCGATTTCAAGGGAGATTTTCCAGCCGATCATGTCGGCGACCTGCCGACCGACATGATTGAACATGTGTTTCGCTCACTTGCCGAGAATCTGCAGGCAAATCTTCACATCGAAGTTGAGGGTGAGAATGCGCACCATATGGTCGAGGCCTGTTTCAAGGGGTTCGCGAGAGCGCTGCGGCAGGCAATTCGCCAGGATGGCGGCGACCTGCCAAGCACCAAGGGCATGTTGTGAGCCAATGGTAAGGTGTGAGGGAGTGGCATGATTGCAATCATCGACAGCGGTGGCGCGAATATCGCCTCGGTCCGGTTCGCCCTTGAAAGGCTTGGTGTCGATGCGGAGTTGACTGCCGATCCCGCGGTCATTTCCGCGGCCGAGCGGGTGATCCTGCCGGGGGTCGGTGCCGCACCGGTGGCGATGGCAAGGCTTGATCAGGCCGGCCTTGTGAATTGTATCCGGGGCCTCACCCAGCCGGTTCTGGGAATCTGCCTCGGCATGCAGCTGCTGTTTGAGCGGTCGGAGGAGGGGAATACGCCGCTTCTCGGTCTTATAGGCGGGACCTGCGCGGCGTTTGATGCGTCCGGCGGCCTGACAGTGCCGCATATGGGGTGGAACCGTCTGATCCCGCAGGACGCGGCCGGCGCGCATCCGCTTTTGACCGGTATAGCGCCAGGCGCGCATGTCTATTTCGTCCACGGCTACGCGGCACCGGTTTCCGAGGATACCGTCGCGGCCTGTGATTATGGCGGTGCCTTCACCGCCCTGGTGGCGCGCGGCAATTTCATGGGGGCGCAGTTCCACCCGGAACGGTCCGGCCCTGTCGGTGCCACGATCCTGCAGAATTTCATCAATCTGCCGGCTGGCAGAGAAGGCTGACCCGTCATGATCATCTATCCTGCCATTGACCTGATTGCCGGCGAGGTCGTGCGTCTTCACAAGGGTGATTTTGCGCAGAAGACAATTTATGGCAGTGATCCGGTGGCTGTTGCCAGATCCTATGCCGAGGCGGGGGCCAGCTGGCTGCATCTTGTCGATCTAGATGGCGCGAAGGATCCGGCACATCGCCAGACCGCGCTGATTGGCAGCATCATCACAGAATCCGGGCTGAAGGTGCAGACCGGTGGCGGGATCCGCAGCCGCGCCGATGTCGAATCGCTTGTCAGCGCTGGCGCCAGCCGTGTGGTGATCGGCTCGCTGGCGGTGCGTGAGCCCGAGCTGGTCGCCGCGATGATCCGCGATTTCGGCCCGGACACCATTTGCCTTGCCGCCGATGTGGTGCGTCCGAATGACGATTTCCTGATCGCCATCTCCGGATGGCAGGAGGCGAGTGAGCTGACGCTGACAGCGTTCCTGTCGGGTTTCGAGGCGGTCGGTTTGCGACATGTTCTATGCACCGATATCGATCGGGACGGCACGATGCAGGGTCCGAACGCCGATCTCTATCATACTGTAAAGGCGTCTTTTCCGAACATTCACCTTCAGGCCTCGGGCGGCGTGAAGGGGATCGAGGACCTGGCGGACCTACAGA
Source organism: Rhodobiaceae bacterium (assembly GCA_038138545.1). GTDB lineage: Bacteria > Pseudomonadota > Alphaproteobacteria > Puniceispirillales > Puniceispirillaceae > UBA8309. The sequence continues at coordinate 13,176 of JAYQDX010000028.1, forward strand.
CTGACGGCGTGATCATTGGCCGCGCCATCTATGAAGGGGCGATTGACCTGAGGGCGGCGATTGCGCTGGGGGGTGACCAATGCTGACAAAACGGATTATTGCCTGCCTCGATGTGCGGGATGGCCGGGTCGTCAAGGGGGTGCAGTTTCGCAATCACCGGGATATGGGCGACATATTGGAACTGGCACAGCGCTATGCCGATGAGGGTGTTGATGAGCTTGTGTTCTACGATATCACCGCCAGCAGTGACGGCCGCGTCGTCGACAAGAGCTGGGTGAACAATGTCGCGCGACGGATCAACATTCCGTTCTGCGTTGCTGGCGGGATCCGCACGATCGCTGATGCGCGCGCCATCCTGAATGACGGCGCGGACAAGATTTCGGTCAATTCCCCGGCTCTTGAGAGACCGGATTTCATCACCGAACTCGCCGAGGCGTTCGGCACGCAATGTGTTGTGGTGGGGATCGACAGCCGCGTTGAAAGACAAGATGATGGTCAAATGAATTATGTTGTTTATCAATACACTGGCGACGAAACAAAAACCATTTCATCAACACGTGACACGGTGAGTTGGGCACGCGAGGCGCAGGCGCTTGGGGCTGGTGAAATTGTCTTGAACTGTATGAACAATGACGGCGTGAAGCGGGGCTATGATCTGGAACAGCTGGCGCTTGTTCGCGCGGCCGTGTCCATTCCGGTGATCGCCTCGGGCGGTGCCGGCGATTATAGCCATTTCGCCGATTTGTTCGAAAACACCGGAATCGATGGTGGGCTGGCGGCCTCGGTCTTTCATAGTGGTCAGATTCCGATCCCCTCGCTGAAGGCATATCTCGGCAAGCGTGGCATTGAAGTGAGAGTGTGAGATGAGCGACACCAACGCAGACCAGAAGACCGCACCGGACTGGCGCCGGGCTGACTGGGCCAAGGGCGGCGGGTTGTTGCCGGCGATCATTCAGCATGTGCATACCGGGCAGGTGCTGATGCTTGGCTATATGGATGAAGAGGCGGCCGAGATGACGGTTACATCCGGCAAGGTGACGTTCTACAGCCGGTCAAAGGAGCGTCTCTGGACGAAGGGCGAGACCTCGGGCAATCATCTTGTCTTCTGCGGCGCTGTGCTGGATTGTGACCGTGACACGATCCTTGTTCAGGCAACCCCGGCGGGGCCGGCCTGCCACACCGGCGCGCGGACCTGTTTCACCGATGATCTGCCAGCGACTGCCGGGTTCCTGGGCCATCTTGACCAGATTGTCCGCCAGCGCCGTGCCGAAATGCCTGACGGCAGCTATACAACATCGCTGTTTGCCGAAGGCTCCGCACGGATCGCCCAGAAGGTCGGCGAGGAGGGCGTTGAACTGGCTCTGGCGCGCATGAAGGATGACCGCGCCGAAATCGCCAATGAGGCGGCCGACCTGTTATATCACATCCTGGTTTTGCTGGCGGATTCCGATATGTCGCTTGCCGACGCCTTGAAGGTGTTGCAGCAGCGCCATGCCTGACGTCAGTTTTGGCTAAACAATCGGCGGCAAGTGTCGTTTACGGGGTGCAGGGCCGGAGATATGGACCGGTCCCCCAGTTTCGTCACTGCGCGGTTCGTTTGCGTGACGAAGGCCCCCGCCGGCCTTGTGCCGGTGGGGGTTACTTTTTTGTCGTATCCGACGGCTATTTGATCCAGGTGGAACTCCGCTTCGGGCCAAGATCATCCGACATCATGGCACTGAAGGCGCTGGCAAGATTGCTGCGGCGCGACCGGGCCTTTTTCAGGTCTGGATCGAGCGCGATCTGAATGTCGCCATCGCCGCGCACGCGTGGTGCCGCATAGTTGTCGAATTCCTTCAGCACCTCCTGAAGGATCGCCACGAGCCTGTCCTGCTGGTCATCCACCTTCATAACCGTCTCCTGTCTTTACATCGAACAAATGGCGATATGCCGCCAGATTGTGCCATATCGCCAGTCTGTCATTCATTTTGTTCCGCAACCTCCAGCAAAAGCAATGCCAGAATCCGGTGTTCTTTTTACAGACAGAAATGAATGACCTCAGGCTGGGGCGTGCCTGTGATCGCAGGGACGCAGGATGCCGCCGAAAAACGCCGCAAGCTCAGCATGCGCATCAAGCGGCAGGATATGTGCCACATACTGGTCGGGGCGCACAATCACCATGCAGCCTTCGTCCAGATCGATGCCCCGCATGTCAAAAATATCCTCGCCGTCATTGAATGCCGAACAGAAAACCTTCTCATAATCGACAAGCCCCAAATCGCCCTTGGTCGGACGTAGCAGTTGCGGAAGGTCATTAACATTCACATCGCGGAAACCCTGTTGCAGCACCGCGCGAAAATCTATCACCGCATCAATATCGGCATCATCCAGCGTGTAACGAAGAATAGGTGAGGCGGGGTCTTCGGCAAGGAAGGCACACAGTTTTCTCAGCCGACTGTCGCCTGATGACGGTGCCGCGCTATCTGCAAAGACGAACAGGCGCCACCGCGCATCGGCATCAATGACATGGCCAAGCGACATTGGTTTCGCATCGGCCAGCCTGATGACTGGCGCGGAATGGAAGCGCATGCCGATCTCGAATCCGGTCGCAAGATGCTGCCAGGTTGCTTCACCGGTGAGAGGTGACGGCTTGTAGCGAACCGAAAGGCCGGCGGTGTAGCGACCATGCTCGACGAAATATTTCTGGAATGTCGGGGTATCTGTGTCACTGTCGCTGTCACGCTGGCTGATGATCCGCGCCCATTCCTGGTCGAAATCGATCAGCGCCTGCGCCACGTCCTGACGCTCGGCCGAGTAGCTGCGAAGAAGGCTCGGATCGCAGCGATTCGTCAGCACCGATATCAGCTTCCAACCGAGGTTGAAGCTGTCGCCCATCGAGACATTCATGCCCTGGCCGGCCTTTGGGCTGTGGGTGTGGCAGGCGTCGCCGGCAATGAACACCCGCGGGTGTCCGTCATCCGTTGCCGCATCATCAAGATTGTCAAACCGGTCGGTCAAACGCTGGCCGATTTCATAGACCGACCACCAGACGGTTTCCTGAACATCGAATGGGTAGGGGTGGAAGATTGCCTTGGCGGCGTCGATCAAGTCCGCCTCGGAGATATTCCTGTTCCGCGCACGCTCGCCCTCGGCAAGCGTTTCCATCTCGACATAGATTCGCGCCATATAGCCGCCTTCACGCGGAATGATCAGCAAAGTACCGCCACTTCCCGACTGGATCAGGGTTTTCTGGCGGATATCGGGAAAGCTGGTGACGGCGAGGACATCCATCACACCCCATGCCTTGTTGGCGGAATCACCCTTCAGTTGAAGCCCGATGGCATTGCGCACCGTGCTGCGGGCGCCATCGCATCCGACGACATAGCGCGCTCGCGTTGTCGTGGCCACTGGCGCGCCAACGTCATGCGTCTGTTCAATCTCGATTCTGACCGGATGGGTTGGATCCTCATCGACTGTCAGGCCTGCGACGCGGCAGCCATAATCCGGCTCCAGCCTTGTTGGCGAGTGCCGCATGCTGTCGAGATACATGTCGTGAACACGCGCCTGATTCAGAATCACATGCGGCATCTCGGAAAGACCATCCTCGACATCCTGAATACGTCCAGTCCGGATGATGCATTGCGGATTGTCGGGATCGGGCTTCCAGAATGTCGTCTCGTTAACCCAATAGGCCTCCTCGCACACCCGATGGGCAAACCCGAACGCCTGAAACATCTCCATCGACCGGCAGGACACGCCGTCGGCCTGTCCCTTTTCCATAGGCCCCGGTTTCTGTTCAATCAAAACGGTGCTGATATCGGGAAATCCGGCAAGCTGCGCTGCAAGTGTCAGGCCGGCAGGGCCACTGCCGACGATCAGAACATCGGTTCGGTCGGGGAGCGGGTCACCTTGGCGCCTTGTTGATTTGTCGGGGTGAATTTCGGGATTGCCACCGCGAAACCCGTTTAAGTGGAACTGCATAAGAAACAAGCTGCCTTTTAATTATCAAGAATCCAAAGGTGGTCGAAGATATGTTTATGCCAGAATTCGGTCAATGCTCGGATTAGCTTTCATATCTTGTTTCACCGCGCCGGCTGGTGTCGGTCGGCAGTTCCACGACCAGCGGGTCGTGCGCGCGTTGCGAGCAATTCAATCTCGGGCACAAATGGCAGTTGATCCCGATCTTGCTGAACCCTTCCTCGGTCGGCTGTGGCGAGGTTGAGGTGTAGATCAATCGTCGCGCGTGCTGGATTTCGCATCCAAGCGAAATGGCGAGACGTCGGTCCTGCGTGTTGATGGAATAGACAGGCCTCTCCGTTGTGCGGCTCAGCGTGAAGAAGCGTTCACCATCCGGAAGCTCGACGAATTGTGGCAGGATGACCCCCGGTGTGCGGAAGGTGTTGTGAAGATTCCACACCGGGCAGGAGCCGCCCTGTTCGGCGATGTTGAAGCTGGTTGCGTTGAACCGCTTGGTGACATTGCCTGCCTTGTCGACACGAAGAAAGAAAAACGGCACACCGCGGCTATTCTCACGCTGCAAGGTGGTCAGTCGCTGGCACGCCTGCTCGAACGATACCGAGAAGGCCGAGGCCAGCCGGTCAATATCATAATGCGTTTTCTGGGCAAGCCCGAGGAATCGCTCATAGGGCATGACAAGCGCGGCGGCAAAGTAATTGGCCAGTTCAACCTTGCAGCGCGCGACACTGCGCTCGGTATCGAGGGACTTGTCATTGGTGATGTCCTGGAGAATGTCGCCACATTCAACAAAACACAGAACATGCGCCATCTGAAAGGTTCGGTTCGGGAAGTCCAGCGCCTCCGACAGTTTGAGTTTTCCGGCCGGCGCGTCATAGATCCGCAGCGCATCGCGCATGTCATCCACCGGCAACGTGATCACGTCGATCCCGTGACGATCACGAAGCCGGTTCTTCAGCATCATATGCATTTCGTCTGATGGACAGGGCTGCTCTTCTGCCAGCCTTTCCGCGGCACGTTCAAGCGCATCGAAATGGTTGGAATGACGCCGGAAGAAATCATGGATCGTGGTCTCGGACGACAGGGAGACAAGCTCCTGCGGCATCCGCTCACCGCCGATGCGCATGATATTGTCCAGTGTCGTGCGGTGGTTCTGGAATAGCGTCAGAAAGCTCTGAACAAGAACCGGTGCATGGTCGAGGGCGGCCTGCAATTCATGAATGTCGGGCGTCTTGTCCGCAAAAACCGGATGCTGGAACGCGTGCCGCAGATCGGCAAGCATGGTTGAGCTGTTTTCCGGTACGACATCCTGCCAGTCGATCCCATATTGTTCGGACAAGGCGATGAGAACCGGTACCGACAGGGTTCGCTGATTTCGTTCCAGCATATTCACATAGGCGGTGCTGATCCCGAGGGATTCAGCCATCGCTGCCTGAGTCTGTCCGTTCTCCCTGCGGAGTTGCCGCAACCGCGGTCCAATGAAGGTCTTTTTCATGATCAAAGGCTAGCGCATCGCGACCCGGATTTAATTCAAAATTCAATAAAAAACACCCTTGTTGAAATAACAACAAACACTGTCGTCGGGGCCTGAGGTCTTCACAATAGCGCTCGGCGGCCTGAACTCTGTTCGGCCATGGTGACTGCAGTGTCAGCTCATCCGGGCACAAACGCCGCCGGCTCTCGCGGCCGAATAGCACACCGGAACCCAATTTATCTCCCAAAGGGAAGGAGCGATCTCTGCGTCGCCACTTTCTTGTTTCTGTATCAATTTTTTGATATAAAATATATTATTCAATGGCATAAAGTGATATCATGACGTTTGATCTTAAGCGGGCGCCAACCCCGACAAACAACGTTCTGTTGACCCAGGCATAGTCCGGATGACCGGTTTCAAGGCGCGCATGTGTACGCATGTAATAGGATGACGGGTCGACCTCCTCACCGGCGGCGACGCGTTTCATGACCTCTTCGGGACCATGCCGGAACCCGTAATTCCGGATCTCGATCACAGCCCCGTCATCGGTTCTGAAGGCGTAGCGCGTATCAAGTTCGGCAAGGCCGCCATCGAACACGGTTTGCCAGTCGGCACCCACATTCAGGATTTCACCACTGAAGCACGGGCCGGTTACCCGCCCGCCAATAATGGGAATAATTCGGCGCTGGCCGCCACGCCCACGGCCCATTTCGGTGATCGGGCTGAGGCCCACTTCAAAGTCGGCGACATGGCGAAGCTGTGGGTTTGGCAACATGGGGTCTTTCCTGTGCATTGGAAAATGGATTGAAACGCACCGCGCGTACCTTCAGGAAACAGAGAGAAATATCCCTGAAGCCACCTTGTTGCGGCACCGTGGCCCTCGATTTCAAAAGCTATATGATGCTAGACAGGCGTCAAGCAAAAGCCCGTTTCACAAACTACAGTTTTCAGACGACACAGGAAGATCAGGTGAAAACTTTTAACATTGCAACCATCCCGGCAGACGGCATCGGACCCGAGGTTATCGAGGCTGGCGTTGCCGTTCTGGACGCGCTGGCGGCCCGCGATGGCGGGTTCTCCTTCAACTTCCAGAATTTTGACTGGGGATCTGATTATTACAAGGCACATGGCCGCATGATGCCGGAGGATGGCCTTGACCGGTTGAAGGGTCAGGATGCCATTTTCTTTGGTGCCGTCGGCGCGCCGGACGTGCCCGACCACATCACCCTTTGGGGGTTGCGCCTGCCGATCTGTCAGGGATTCGATCAATATGCCAATGTCCGGCCGACACGCATCCTGCCCGGCATCTCGGCGCCGCTTCGTGACCGGGGCCCGGGCGATCTCGACTGGGTGATCGTTCGCGAGAATTCGGAAGGCGAATATGCCGGCCATGGTGGACGTGCGCACCGCGGTCTGCCCGAGGAAGTGGCCACCGAGACGGCCATCTTCACCCGCGTCGGGGTTACGCGGATCATGCGCTATGCCTTTTCCCTCGCGCGCGCCCGCCCACGTCGGTTGCTGACCGTTGTCACCAAGTCAAATGCCCAACGCCACGGTATGGTGATGTGGGATGAGATCGCCGCCGAGGTGGCGGCCGAGTTTCCCGATGTCACCTGGGACAAGATGCTGGTCGATGCCATGACGGTGAGGATGACGCTTGACCCTTCAAGCCTTGATACCATCGTTGCGACGAATCTTCATGCCGATATCCTGTCGGACCTTGCCGGCGCGCTGGCGGGCAGCCTTGGTGTCGCGCCAACGGCCAATATCGACCCTGAGGGGCGTTTCCCGTCGATGTTCGAGCCTATCCATGGATCGGCCTTCGATATCACCGGCAAGGGGATTGCCAATCCTGTCGCCACCTTCTGGACCGCCTGCCAGATGCTGGAGCATCTTGGACAGGACGCACCGGCGCAGCGTCTGATGAAGGCGATCGAGGATGTTTGCGCCGCCGGCATCATGACGCCGGATGTAGGAGGCACGGCCACAACCCGCGAAGTGACCAACGCGGTGATCGAGTCCATTCGCGGGTCGAACCGGTAGGGACGTGGCGGGCTGATATGGTTTCTGTGACTGGTGAAAATGCGCGCGTGATCATCGCCGGCGGGGGTATTGGCGGGCTGACACTGGCGCTGACCCTGCACCAGATCGGTGTGCCCTGTCTTGTCATCGAACAGGTCAGGGAGATGAAACCCCTTGGCGTCGGCATCAATCTGCAGCCAAACGCGGTTCGTGAATTGCTGGAGCTCGGTTTTTCCGAATCCGACCTTGACCGGTTCGGCGTGCCGGCGCGGGAATGGGCGCTTGTCGGAATGAATGGGCAGGAAATCTACGCAGAAGGCCGGGGCCGGCATGCCGGGTATCATTGGCCGCAATATGCGGCGCATCGTGGCAACTTCCATGTGGCGCTGTATGACCGGTTCTGCCACCTTGCCGGCAATCAGGCGGTCAGGCTAGGGTGCCGCGTCACCGGATATGAAATCAGGGACGATGGCAGCGTTGCGGCAACGCTCGATACAGCGTCCGGTGCCGAGACCATTGTCGGCAGTGTACTGATCGGGGCGGATGGCATCCATTCCGCCATTCGGGCGCAGATGCATCCGGATCAGCCGCCAATCCACTGGGGTGGCGCGGTCATGTGGCGCGGCACCTCGCTGGCAAGGCCGATCCGTACGGGATCATCCTTCATTGGTCTGGGAACACATCGCCAGCGCATGGTAATCTACCCCATCTCGCATCCTGATCCGGAGACCGGGATGGCGCTGATCAACTGGATCGCCGAGGTCACCTATGATGATCCGTCCGCCCGTGATTCAACCGGCTGGTTCAACCGTGTCGGGCTGGATGATTTCCTCCCTTATTTCGAGGGCTGGACCTATGACTGGCTGGATGTGCCGGCATTGATCCGCGGCGCCGATGCCGCTTATGAAAATCCGATGATTGACCGCGACCCGGTGCCGTTCTGGAATGACGGGCCGGTGGCCCTGATGGGTGATGCGGCGCACCCGATGTATCCAACCGGATCAAACGGCGCCAGCCAGGCGATTGTTGACGCCCGGGTTCTTGGCGCGAAATTCCTTTCGCATGGCGTTGGCGCGGCGGCGCTTGCGGCGTTCAACGCTGATCTGTGCGAACCTGTCTCCGAGATCGTGCTTCGGAACCGTGGCGCTGGCCCGTTCGGGCTGTTGAATATGGTCAATGACCGGTGCGGTGGCGAGTTCGAGGATATCGAGGATGTCATCCCGCAGGCCGAACGTGAGGATTTCATGGCAAAATACAAATCCGCCGCCGGGTTTGCACGTGACAGCCTGAACGCCGCGCCGCCGACAATCGCCGACGGTGCAAGGCTTGCGACTTCCGGGAATGCGTGAGGTGGCCTGATGCTGACGACTGCTGACATCGCCGAGCTTGTGGCGTTTCGTCGTCAGCTTCACCGGCGACCGGAACTTTCCGGGCAGGAACAGGCAACCGCCGCGACCATTTCATCGGCCCTACAGGCTCTGTCACCGACAAGGCTGGTGGCCGGGCTTGGCGGGCACGGAGTTGCGGCGGTGTTCGACAGCGGCAATCGAGGCCCCACGGTGATGTTCCGTGCCGAGCTGGACGCGCTGCCCATCGTCGAGGAGTCCGGCGTTGCCTGGACATCGCTTGTGCCGGGCACTGCGCATTTGTGTGGGCATGATGGTCACATGACGATTCTGGTCGGTCTGGGACGGCTGTTGCATCGCCGGCCAATCGAATCTGGGCGCGTCGTGTTGATGTTCCAGCCGGCAGAAGAAAATGGCAGCGGTGCCCGTGCTGTCGTGGCCGACCGGCATTTTGCCGATATTGCCCCGGATTGGGTCTTTGCCATCCATAATTTACCAGGTCTTGCCTTCGGCTATGTCGGCACGCGGGCAGGGCTGATCAATTGCGCCTCCCGCGGGGTTGCGATCAGAATCGAGGGGCGAACCAGCCATGCCGCCGAACCGGAACTGGCATGCTCGCCGGTCGGTCTGCTTGGCACGATCATCACTCATCTTGAAACGCTTGGCAGCGGCGGCGTTCTTGACGAACACTTTCGACTTGCCACGGTGACGCATGTGAGTGTCGGCGAGCCAAGCTTCGGCATCACCCCAGGCAGTGCCGATATCATGGTGACACTGCGCGCCAGCACCGATGATGGTGTAGACGACATGGAAGCGGCGGTGCGGCGGCAGTTTGTTGAACTGGCCAGTAAGGAAGGACTGAACGTCAATTTCAGCATACATGATGAATTCGCCGCCTCGATCAATGACGAGGCGGCTGTCGCGGTGGCGACACGGGCTCTGGATCAGCTTGGTATTCTTCACGGCAGCGACGGCTTGCCGATGCGCGCCTCCGAGGATTTCGGCGTTTTCGGCTGGAACGCCAGATCGGCCATGCTGTGCCTTGGTTCAGGCGTTGATCATCCGGCGCTGCATCAACCCGGCTATGATTTCCCCGACGATCTGATCCCCATGGGTGCGCATATCTTCGAGAGGATTGCCCGCGATCTGTGTCGTGCCGAAACCTGACCGCTCGCCCGCCGCGATCCGTCGCAGGACAGGTTTCAGCAATTTCCTGTGAACGGACTCATTTCTGGTCTATCAAGCAGGTCCATGCCACATCACCGGATCCACTATCATGACACCGACTGCGCCAAACAATGAACACGCCAATGATCGTGCCTTCCAGAAATTCAGCTTTGGCACGCAGGTGCGCAAATCACCCTTTTCCGATGCGGCCCTGCGGTGGGGGGCAAAGGGATTCTCGGTCTATAACCACATGTATATCCCGCGTGATTTCGGCGACCCGGTGCAGAATTTCTGGAATCTGGTGAATGACGCCATTCTTTGCGACGTGGCGGTGGAGCGTCAGGTGGAAATCACCGGGCCGGACGCGGCGCGTTTCACGCAGTTTCTGAGCTGTCGTGATCTGTCGACTTGCGCCGTCGGCCAGTGCAAATATGTCCTGATCACCGATCAGGATGGCGGCATCATCAACGACCCGATCCTGCTGAAGCTTGGCGAGAACCATTTCTGGCTGTCGATTGCCGACAGTGATGTGCTTCTTTGGGCGCGGGGGGTTGCCGCAACCGCCGGCATGGATGTCGAGGTGCGCGAACCCGATGTCTCACCGCTACAGCTCCAAGGGCCCAAGTCGCGCGATATTCTGCGCGCGGCCTTTGGCGATGCGCCGGCGGAACTGAAATATTACCGGTTCATGGAATATGACTGGAACGGTGTGCCGCTTGTTATTTCACGGACCGGCTGGTCAAGCGAGCTTGGCTATGAGATTTTCCTTCGTGACGGATCATATGGCGACCGGTTGTGGGATTATCTGATGGAGGTTGGCGGGCCGATGGGTCTTCATCCCGGCCACACCTCCAGCATCCGCCGGATCGAGGCAGCGATGCTGTCCTACCATGCCGACATGACGCTGCGGAACAATCCCTTCGAGCTGGGTATGGACCGGCTTGTCGATCTCGATATGAAGGCAGATTTTGTCAGCAAAGCCGCGCTCACCCGTATCCGGGCCGAGGGCGTAAAGCAGCTTCAGGTCGGGATTGAATTCGACGGGCCACCTCTTGTCGGCTCGAATGACGAATTCTGGCCAATCCGGCGGGACGGCGAGGAGGTCGGCTATGTCACCTCGGCGGTTCACTCGCCGCGGCTTGAGAAAAACATCGCTCTTGCTCTCGTGGCCGCCGACCATGCCGATATTGGAACCCAGGCTATCATCGATATGGCGGGAGAGGCGCGAAGCTGTCAGATCGTGCCAAAGCCTTTCTATGACCCCAAGAAAGCGCTTGCCGCGAGGGGCTAGCCGTTCCCACCTATGTTCAGGGCGCGCCGTTGACAGCAGAGGCTTTGGCGTTGATGAATTGCCGGCTCAGCCCGTCAAGATATCCCGGCGTGATGATCAGCAGGAACATGGCTGCGGCGACGGTGAAGATGTGCCCGGAAACCCCTGGCTTCCAGCCCGGATCGCCAGCCTGGACTAGAGATCACCAAGAATGGCCAGAAGACGCTGCCGAATTATCGTCAGCTGCGCCTTCAACGCCTCATTCTCGGTTTTCAGCCGCAGGATCTCGCCGGACATGTCCGCATTCTGATGATCATGGCCGGCAATGCCGGCGGCGAGGTCGGCCTTGCAACTGTTGTAGATCTGGATGTCGGTGGTCGAGCCGCCGCCGAGTACGCATTTATGCGCTAGCGCCGGCATGACAAAGATTGAGGCGAGCATTGTCAGCATCAGGATGGGAAAGAACCGGCGCATCTATCAACTCCGCAGGGTGAACATACCGGTCCTGCCTCATCTGGCAATCCTGACGCGCGCAAGCCGGGAATCGATAATGGCGGAGAGATTGCGCCGGGAAAACAGGAAATCCGAAATTTCGATCATGCAGTGCCTTACTGTCCAAGGCGCTGCAAGTGGAAAGGCTATCTACTGTGGCGACACAATACCGAAATGTCGAGAGATACGAAGCAGACTGTCTACAGCTTGGCGCGTTCCTGTTTCAATGCCAGCCACAGGCAGTAGCACATGACCAGAATGATCAGCGTGAAGGGGATGCCTGTCGATACGGCGGCACCCTGTAGCGCGTTCAGCCCGCCGCCAAGAAGCAACGCGATGGCTACAAGCCCTTCTAGGCGCCTTCGGGCTTGTAGGAATCGATGACTGTCGCCCTGACGCCTTCCGCGCCACCGGCATTCAGCATGTCGATCGCTCCGCCGCCAAAGGTGGACATCCACAGCGCGCAGACAAGCGTTGGCGCGATCAGTGCGCACAGCACGAACTCACGCACCGTCCGGCCCTTGGAAATGCGCGCGATGAACATGCCGACAAAAGGTGACCAGGCGATCCACCAGGCCCAGTAGAACGTCGTCCAACCGT
>JAYQDX010000029.1:0-25497 GCA_038138545.1 Rhodobiaceae bacterium
GCATCATGATGACCTGTTTTTGCGCGCAAGTCATTAATCGGCTATATCTTCTGACCCGCACGCTCGCCATGACGGAAATGACATGACCGCCGCCGGCACCCTCATCCTTGTCGCAACCCCGATCGGAAATCTCGGCGATTTCTCGCGCCGCGCCGCCGACACGCTGGCGTCGGTCGAGGTGATCGCCTGCGAGGACACGCGGATGACCCGCAAGCTGTTGCGGCTGACCGGCACCAACAGCACGGCAAGGATGGTCCCCTATCATGACCATAATGGGGCAGAGATGCGGCCCTGGATCATCGCGCAGCTTGAACAGGGAAGATCCGTCGCGCTTGTCAGCGATGCCGGCACGCCGCTGGTCTCCGATCCCGGGTACAAGCTTGTCGCCGCCTGCCGCGAGCAGGGCATTCCGGTTCAGTCCGTTCCGGGACCAAGCGCCGTGCTGGCGGCGCTGGCTGTCTCCGGGCTGCCAAGCGACCGCTTCATGTTCGCCGGCTTTCTTGCCAGCGCGGGCGGCGCGCGGCGAAGCCAGATCACCGAATTGTCCGATCTTGCGGCGACAACAATCTGGTTCGAGACACCGGCGCGCCTGGCGCAGAGCCTGTCTGACATGGCCCAGATCATGGGCCCGCGGCGGGCCGTCGTGGCGCGCGAGCTGACCAAGATGCATGAGGAAGTGCTGCGCGGCGATCTTGCCGAACTGGCCACGCAAATCGCCGGCATGCCACGTCTGAAGGGCGAAATCGTGGTGTTGGTGGCAGGCAGATCGGATGATGAGCCGGCGTTTGACGATGACCAGCTGACGGCCATGCTGCGTGCCGAGCTTGACGGTCGGCGGCTTCGTGACGCGGTAAAATCGGTGGTCGAGACAACCGGCCTGCCGCGCAACCGGATCTATCGGCTGGCGCTGCAATTGAACGCTGATACAAACGCTGGCGCAAAGGCGGTACCGGACCGGGATGGGTGACCGCCAACAATCCGAGCGTCAGGGGCGCGGTGCCGAGACGCTGGCGATGATCTGGCTGCTTCTGACCGGGCACCGTATCCTGGCCCATCGATGGCGCGGCCGGGGCGGCGAGATCGATATTGTCGCATACCGCCGCCGGGTGATCATTTTCTGCGAAGTGAAATTCCAGCGGCGTGCCAGTGAATCAGGCATTCCCACACCGCGGCAGAGGCGCCGGATCTGCCGCGCCGCACAGGAATTCGCATCACGCCGGCATTTGTCCGGCAATGTCGAATGGCGGTTCGATCTTGTCCAGATTTCGCCACCTTTACGTGGCAGTGTCTTGCCGGTTCGCCATCTGAAGGACGCATGGCGGTGCGATGGATGAAAAATCTCGTGGTGAAAGAATTCACGGTGAAAACTCCCGCTGTGAACCACCCCGTGGTGAAAGACCTTGCCGCGCCACCTCTTGACCGTCGATTCGGCAGGCGGCACATTGACCGCATGTTGTCACTCACAAGAAACGTCGCTCACAAGAAACATCACTCACAAATCAGGGAATAGCCCAGAATGTCAGCAGCAACGCCAGGCGGGACCTCCAGCGCCGCCCCTCGTCTTCGCGCAAGGCTCGCCCTGCCAATCGCCATGATTGCCCTTGCCGGCCTTGTCACATCAAGTTGCGCGCCGGCGGTGATCGGTGCCGGCACCGCGGCGGTTGCCGCCTCGTCGACCGACAAGGGCCTGTCGACCTCGGTATCGGACAATCTCATCGCAACAAAGCTGAATGACAAATTCATTCAGAATGATAGCAGCCTGTTTCTCGATGTTGACGTATCTGTGAATGATGGTGCGGTGCTGATGACCGGCAAGGTGAAAACACCGGAGGAAAAGGTTCTCGCGACCAAGCTTGCCTGGGAGGTGCGCGGGGTTCGCGAGGTGGTGAACGAACTTCAGGTCATTGACCGCAGCTCGCTGAAGGATGTGGCCAAGGATCTTGCCGCCAGTGCCCAGCTTCGCGGCAAGCTGATCGCCGATTCCGACATCTCGTCGCTGAATTTCAACATCGATGTCGTGAATGGCACGGTATATCTCTCCGGCGTCGCCGCCGATGCCGATGAAATGAACCGCGTTGTCGGCCATGCGCGGGAGCTTCGCTTCGCGCAGCAGGTGGTCAACTACATATCACTTCGCAGCGATCTTCGCGACTAGGCGCCGGCGATGCCGCTCTCCATTGCCCTCCAGATGGATCCCATCGGATCCATCGACATTGCAGGTGACACGTCTTTTGCCCTGGCCCTCGAGGCGCAGCGGCGCGGGCATTCCCTCTGGTACTATACACCGGACAGCCTGTCGCTGAACGAAGGGCGGGTCGAGGCGGTTGGACAGAGCCTTGCCCTGCGCGACAGGGCCGGCGATCATTTTACCGCTGGCGCCTCGGAACGACGCGGTCTCGACAGTTTCGATGTGATCCTGATGCGTCAGGACCCCCCCTTCGACATGGCCTATATCACGCTGACGCACCTTCTTGAGATGCTGCCGCCATCGACCATGGTGGTGAACAATCCTGCCGAGGTGCGGAACGCGCCGGAGAAGTTGCTGGTGACGATGTTCACCGAATTGATGCCGCCGACGCTGATTTCGCGCGATACCGAAGCTATAAAATCCTTTCGGGAGCGGCATCACGACATCATCGTCAAACCGCTTTTCGGCAATGGCGGCGCCGGCGTGTTCCGCCTGACGCCCGATGACCAGAATCTGAACGCACTTCTGGAGATGTTCCTTGCCGTGTCACGCGAACCGGTGATGGTGCAGCGCTATCTGCCGGAAGTGCGGCAGGGCGACAAACGGGTGATCCTGGTGGATGGCGAGCCGGTCGGCGCGGTCAATCGCGTGCCGTCGGCCGGCGAGGCGCGGTCAAACCTGCATGTCGGCGGCACCGCCGAAGCCACCGGGCTGACCGCGCGCGACCGGGAAATCTGCGCCATAATCGGCCCCGAGCTTCGCCAGCGCGGGCTGTTGTTTGTCGGCATCGACGTGATTGGCGATTATCTGACCGAGATCAATGTCACCTCGCCGACCGGCATCCGCGAGATCCAGCGGCTGACCGGAATCGATATCGCCGCGATGACCTGGGACGCGATCGAGCGCAAGAAGTCCGGTCACGCAAGCAACGGCATGGCTCGGTAGGCCAGCGCCTCGGCAAGATGCCCGCGATCGATCACCGGCTGCTGCTGCAGATCGGCAATTGTCCTCGCCACTCTCAACACGCGATGGAACCCGCGTGCCGACAGTGATTTCTTCTCGATCGCAAGCTCAAGAAGGGATGTCGCATCGGGGCTGACATCACAAAGCGGCACATTGGAATTTTCACCCAAATCCCCAGATTCCGCAGCCCGCCGGACGGCGAAATCCTGTGCGCCGGCGACCCGCCGCGCCACCTCAAGGCTTGCCTCGCCGGGAGTGCGGTCAAGCAGCAGCTGGCCGCTGACCTCAGGGACCTCGATCACCATGTCGAACCTGTCCAGCATCGGGCCCGAGACACGCGCGCAATAGGTGCGCCCGCAATCGGGTGCCCGCGTACAGGCCCGTGCCGGATCGCCAAGATAGCCACAACGGCAGGGATTCATCGCCGCGATCAGCTGAAAGCGCGCCGGGTAGGTGACATGGTGATTGGCCCGCGCCACCACGACCTGCCCGGTCTCCAGAGGCTGGCGCAACGCGTCCAGCGCCGGCTTGGCGAACTCCGCCAGCTCATCGAGGAACAGCACGCCGCCATGCGCCAGGGAAATTTCCCCCGGCCGCGCCCGCGCGCCGCCCCCGACAAGCGCCGCCATCGAGGCGGAATGATGCGGGTCACGGAACGGGCGGGTCTGCACCAGCCCGCCGGCGGGAAGCTGGCCAGCAATGGAATGCAGCATCGTCACATCAAGAGCCTCGCGCGCGGACAAGGGGGGCAACAGGCCCGGCAATCTGGCCGCCAGCATCGATTTGCCAGCGCCGGGTGGCCCGATCATGAGAAGGTTATGACGGCCGGCGGCGGCAATTTCCAGAACGCGGCGCGCCGTTTCCTGTCCCCGGAGGTCGGCAAGGTCGGGCGCCTGATGCACCGGCGGCAGCAATTCGGCCTTCGGCGGTGGCAGATGCTGCACCCCGCGAAGATGGTTCAGCATCGCCATCAGATCAGGCGCGGCAACAATCGACAGCTCGCTTGCCCAAGCCGCCTCGGGGCCACATTTGGCCGGACAGATCAGGTCAAGACCGGCGGCCACAGCCGCCATGGCGGCAGGCAGAACACCCGATACCGGTTCAATCGCACCGTGAAGTGACAATTCGCCAAGCACCATATGGCCGTCAACCGCGTCACGGGGGATACTGCCGATGGCGACCAGCAGCCCAAGCGCGATCGGCAGATCGAAATGCGCGCCTTCCTTGACGACGTCGGCCGGCGCCAGATTGATCGCGATCCGCTTCGGCGGCAGCGCCAGACCGATCGAGGCCAGCGCCGCGCGGACGCGCTCCTTCGATTCGGCCACCGCCTTGTCGGCAAGTCCGACAATCGCCATCGATGGCAGACCGTTCGCCACATGCACCTGAACATCCACCGGAATGGTGTCGACGCCCCGAAAGGCCACAGTCCTGATGCTTGCATGCATGGCGCGCGATCCCATACTTTTGGATCAGCCATGATGACCAGTGGCCGACAAGCCTGCAAGATTATTAGATTTTTCTGATATTTAGCCGCGATTCACCATGCGCCCGACCGGTTCACCACCAAGAACATGCATATGAAGGTGGGGCACTTCCTGATGTCCATTGACGCCGATGTTCGAGATCACGCGGAATCCGGTTTCGGCAATGCCTGTCACCTCGGCGACATGCGCAATCATGCGGGTGAAGGCTGCCTGCTCCTCGGCCGAGGCGTTGGCGGCGAAATCCCGCCAGTCGACATAGGCGCCCTTGGGAATGACCAGCACATGAACAGCCCGCGCCGGGTTGATGTCGGCAAAGGCGAGGGTGTGCTCGTCCTCGGCGACCCTGTTGCAGGGAATTTCGCCGCGCAGGATCCTGGCGAACACATTCTGGTCGTCATAACCCGTCATGTCAGCTCCTTGTGGTAGTAGAAACCGGACACATAGTCACTGCCCACACGGGCATAATAGTCATTCACCGCATAACGGACAAATCCACGCGCCTCGAAAGACTGGATGGCGCGGTCCTGGGTCGAGCGGACATCAAGGCTGATCATCGTGAAGCCCTTGGATTTGGCCAGTGCCTCGGCCTCGGCGACGATCATCTGCGCCAGACCATGGCCACGCGCCCAGGGGGCCACGAAGAATGTCGTCAGCTGGCACATGAAGGCCTGCGCCTCGTTATTGCGGGGCGGGCTGACAATCTGGCATGACCCGGCAATGACCTTATCGAGCCTGGCGACAATGAGGTGGCGTTCCGGGATCATCTGCACGCCGCGCCAGTAATCCTCCATCACCGACCGTGGCGGCGGCGTCAGCCAGCCGAAGCCACCACCCGAGCGAATGGCGCCCTCAGCCGAATCGCACAGCTCGTCGATATCGACGCTGCTGAGCCGCGACGGGCTTTCCACCGAAATGCGGGGCACATGTGAGGACAATTTCCTTGGTGTCATCTGAGGTGGCAATCTCGGCAGGTGAAAAGAAGGGGTGGCGGGGCATCCGTCCCAGTCGGCGTTGTCCTAACACAAGTTACCCGACCACAAAAGCCATCTGTTCCGCAGTTATGCGCTGTCGGCTCGGCCTCTACCGGTCCCGATTTTGCACTTCATCCTGCAGCGCGGCAATCAGGCGCCGACAGGCCGCCGCATCGAGAGACCCGATATGTGCGGCGACAAGATTGGCAAGCTCGACCGCGGCAGCGTGCGAACGGCTGGCGTCTATGGTTGGTTTCGGATGCGACATCGCGGCAAGTGCCTTCAGTTCTTCAGCATCATCCCAGATCAGGCCAAGCCAGGCGCATATCTGATCGACAAACGGCGCCGATGGCCGGCCACGCGCACCGGTCTCCAGCGCCGAAATATAGGCCTTGGACACACCAAGCTGGTCCGCCTGCTGTTGCTGCGTCAGGCCGTGGGTGGCGCGAAGCTCGCGCATTCTTTCACCAAAGGGAGTCATGGCGCCTGCCGACGGCGACGAAGCAGGACGTAGAGCGCGCCATCTCCGCCATCGCCTGGGCGGGCCGCGGCAATGGCCAGCACGCGCGGTGCCAGCGGCGGCGCCTTCAGCCATTCCGGCACCAGGCGGCGCAGAACCCCGGTGCCGTCGGCGCCCTTGCCGGTGATCACCAGAACACAACGCTGATCCTGTCTGGCGGCGGAATCGATGAAGCCGGCGAGGCGGCGTTCAGCCTGGGCAGCCGTCAGCCCGTGAAGATCGAGACGAGATTCGACTGCCAGCTGGCCCTGGGCAAGCCGGCGGCGTGTCGATTTGTCGATCCCCGCATGTTCGCCGGCGCGAAGATCAACCGGGTTGGGTGTCCTTGCGGGTGATGTGGCGGGGGTTGACCGCACCGCTGGCATCGCCGTTCTGCTGCGGCGCCGGGCTGGCGGTGATGCTTTCGGGCGGACCGGAGCGGGCGGGTCGGCACGATAAGGCTTCACGCCATCTGTCAGACGCTTCCAGACAGTGGCATCATCATCGGCCTGATTGTCACGATGTTTGGTCATATCCCCAGTCGCAACGACCCGGCCGGGGCGTCACTCCCCGTCGGGTGTTTCGGTTTCAGCCAGCTTCCAGTTCGGGTCATCAAGCGTCAGATCGCGCTCGAAGGTCCAGATATCGATCAGGTCACGCGTTCCTGTATCCTCATCCTCGATGACATTGCCGTCCGCATCGGTCAGCGTGCGTGTCTGCGTACTCTGATACTCAACGGTTACCGAGGCGATATTGTCGAAGACCTTGGCGTCGATGATCCGCAGGTCGCGCAGCTCATCAAGCGAGATATTCAGCGTTTCGCCATCCGATGAACGTTGCTGGACCGACTGTGTGAAGCTCTGCAACAGATCATAGCCAAGAAGGCGTTTCAGCTTCGCAAGATCACCGTCTGCATAGGCGGACAGGATCATCTCGAACGCGCCGGCGGCGCCATTCAGAAACTGTTTCTCCGAGAATTGCCGGTCAGCCTTCTTCAAGGCGGCAAGTCCATGGCCATCGCCGGCATCCGAGCGTCTTCCCGAATCGATGGAAATAACCTCAGCTGACCTGTCATCCATCTGCTCGCGGCGTGAGGGCTGTTCGTCATAGCCGGTGCGCTGACCAAGGACGGACCGCAGGCGCAGGACCAGCAGGACGGCTATCACGGCAAAAATGATGATATCAATGAAAGGCACGGGACCCCCCAGCGGGATGATTTGGTCTTCTCTGCAAAGCCTCTTACAATGCAGGATCATAGGATACATATGTTGCCTTGAGAATCCAGCAAGCTGCTGATGGTAATTTTTTCCTGAATCGAGCGGAATAACAGTGCCAATTGTCTATATAATCGGGTTCATCCTCTGGATATGGGCCGAAATCGAGGTTTTTGTCGCGCTTGGCAGCGCTGCCGGCGTGTTGCTGACGCTGATCGGCATTTTCGTCACGGGAATGATCGGAATCTCGCTTCTGCGATCACAGGGACGGCGAATCACCGGATCACTGCAGGCGCAGCTGGCCCGCGGCGAGGCGCCTGTCGCCTCGCTTGCCGACGGGGTGTCAATTCTGGTCGGCGCCGTGCTGATGCTGATCCCCGGCTATCTGACCGACACCATCGGGCTGGTTTTGTTTCTTCCCGGCATCCGCACGCTGATCGGCGCGTTGATCCTGAAACGGATTTCAGCGCGTGGCAGTGTCATGATGGGGGGACGCATGCCGTTTGGCGGCGGGATGTCGTTCGGCCACCGTCAGGGCGACCGTCCGGGCCACCGGCACCCACCCCACCGAAGCGACGACAGGGACGACAACAACGACATTATCGAGGGCGACTTCGAGGAACGGCCGGCCGATCGCAAGCCAATTGACAGGAAAGACTAGTCGCACCGACCCCGGGCGTGCTATCGCGGCGTCTTGAAGTGACGTTGACCCGGGTTGGCGAGGCCGGCGGGCCGGAAAACAGGAAAGGGGCCAGAGCATGGCGGAGAACAGCACCGAGACACAGGCAGGCGGCAACGGGCAGGCAGAAGCGGCAGGCCGGCAGATTGTCGTTCATGCGCAATATATCAAGGATCTGTCCTTCGAGAATCCGAACGCGCCCGACATCCTGATCGACCCGCCGCAGCAGCCAGACGTGCAGATCGGCGTCAATGTCGGCGCGCGCGGTCTGAACAGCGAACAGTATGAGGTGGTCCTGTCACTGTCCGCCAGCGCCAAGACAGAGGACAAGGCGCTGTTTCTGGCGGAACTGACCTATGCCGCGATCGTGTCGGCCCCGGGGGCGTCGCGTGATGATCTCAATCCACTGATCATGATCGAGGCGCCGCGCCTGATGTTCCCCTTTGCGCGCGCCATCATTTCGGACATGACACGCGATGGCGGTTTCATGCCGCTGAGCATCCAGCCGATTGATTTCGTCGCTGTCTACCAGTCCAATATCGAGCGCCAGAAAGAAGCGCTGGCGGCAAGCGAGGCTGATGGCGAGGCCTGAGAAGGTCAGCTGACACGTTCAACTGAAAAGTTCAAATGACAAGTTTAGCCGAAACTGGCCGGTTCTCACCGGTCCCAGATCGGGTCCTTGATGCGCTCCAGAAGCGTTCGGTGCGCCGCCAGCTCATCATCGCTCGGGGCGTGGGGTCGATCGAATTTTGACGGATCGCCATTGACTGTGAAGGCGGGCGCGCCGATATCAGCCGCCGCCTTTGTGGCGGGCCGGGCTTTTTCCGGCTCCAGCGACAGGTTTCGCTGCCGTCCGCCAAGAAGTTCGATATAGACAGTGGCCAGAAGATCGGCGTCGACAAGCGCGCCATGAAGGTCACGATGGCTATTGTCGATCTCGAAACGACGGCACAGCGCGTCGAGGCTGGCCTGCGCGCCGGGGAATTTGCGGCGGGCCATGGCCAGCGTGTCGACAGCCCGCTCCATTGGCATCGCCGCCATGCCGAGACGGACCAGTTCGGCATTGATGAAACCCATATCGAACGGCGCGTTGTGGATCACCAGCCGTGATTCACCGATGAACTCCATGAATCCGCCCACGACATCGGCAAAGACCGGTTTGTCAGACAGGAATTCCCCGGTCAGCCCATGGATATTGACCGCGCCGGCTTCGATGTCACGTTCCGGGTTGATATAGACATGAAACTGTTCACCGGTCGGCGTCTGATTATGAAGTTCGAGCGCGCCAATCTCGATGATCCGGTGCCCGGCTGACGGGTCAATGCCTGTTGTTTCCGTATCAAGAACGATTTCACGCATCACGCCCACCTCGGTTTTTGGTTTCGCCAAGCTCTCGTACCGGTCCGTCGAGAATGGTCTGAAGCGATCGTCGCGCCGCCTCGAGGCCATGATCCGTTTCGATCACGGCGTCGGCCATCGCGCGTTTCGTCGCAAGCGGCATCTGGCTTTGCAGAATGGCGTCAAGCTTGTCCTGTGTCATGCCGGGCCGGGACAGCGCTCGCTGTTTCTGGATATCGGGATCGGCACTGCACAGAATGACAAAGTCACAGATTGCCTCGCCACCGGTCTCGAACAGTAGCGGGATATCGAGAACAACAAGCGGTGCACCAGCCTGCCGGTTGTGCGCAAGAAAGCTGTCACGCGAGGCCGCGACCAGCGGATGGATGATCGATTCCAGCAACTTCCGCCGGTCTGGATTGGCAAATACCTGCCTGCCAAGCCGCTGCCGGTCGATTGACCCGTCAGGTGCCAGAATCTCGCGCCCAAACGCCGCCGCCACCCTGTCGACAGCAACGCCGCCGGGGGCCATCATCTCGTGAACCGCCGCATCGGCATCATGAAGCGGGATATCACGCTCGCGGAACATGGCCGCCGTGGTGGATTTTCCCGACGCGATCCCGCCGGTCAGTCCGATGATGATCATGACCCGCCACCCGCGGGCGTTTCGGGTACGGTCAACCGAAGGCCATGCTCGCGAAGGAAGGCGGTGATTTCCAGAAGCGGCAGACCAAGAATGGTGTAGTGACAGCCCCCAATGCGGGTGAAGAGGTGCATGCCGATGGATTCGATCTGATAACTACCGGGGCTCCAGAATGCCGCCTCGCCAAGCCGGGCAAGATAGGCCTCGATCTCACCTTCCGAAAGCGGCCGCATCACCATTTCATTGACGCCAAGATGGTGCCAGATCCGCATGCCGTCGCGCATGATCACCGCCGCGGTATGAAGGTGATGCGTCTTGCCCTGCAGACGCTTCAACTGTTGCACGGCAGCAGCATGGTCAGCCGGCTTGCCAAGCATCTGACCGTCTACCTCCAATATCTGATCCGCGGCGAGCAGCAATTGGCCCGGTCCGGCCCCGGCATGAAACGGGGTGTGTGATGGCACACGCGACAGCGCGGCCTGCGCCTTCATTTCGGCAAGAATGACCGCCACTTCGCCCGGCGGAATGCCCTCTTCGGCGCAACTGCCGCGAATGGCCTGTTCATCAATCGACGCGGCGCGGATGGCAATCTCGAACCCGGCCTGTTCGAGCAGGCGGCGGCGCGTCATGCTGGCCGACGCCAGCAGCAGCGGGCCAGCTGGCAATATAACAGCAGGCACATCCTTGGCAGGGGTGGCCCCGGCCGCGAACTCTGAAGACGGCGCTTCTGTGGTCACGCGTTTTCTTCCTGCCAGTTGGTATAAAGCTGGATGACCGCGGCGGCGGTTTCCTCTACCGAGCGTCTGGTGACATCGATCACCGGCCATTGATTGCGGGCAAAAAGCCGGCGCGCGTCACGCACCTCCTCGGTGATCCGCTCAAGGTCGGTATAGGTGACATTGCTTTCATCCGATTGTGCGATCTGACGGGTCTTGCGGACAACACTGAGGCGTTTCGGATCATTGGTGAGACCAACGACAAACAGCTTCAGCCTGTCGATATAATGCGCTGGAAAGGGGACTCCCGGCACCAGCGCATAATTCGCCACCTTGTATCCGCGATGCGCCAGATACATCGATGTCGGTGTCTTCGATGTCCTGGAGACACCGACAAGCAGGATGTCGGCATCATGAAGTTCGCCCATGTTCAGCCCGTCATCATGACGAACGGCAAAATCAACCGCGGCCATACGGTCGAAATAGGCGGTGTCGAGTTGACGCTGGCCGCCGGGGCGGTTGCGCATCGGCTTGCCAAGGATCCGCCCAAGCAGATCGACGACAGGATCAAGGACCGACACATGTGGGATCCCGCGCTCGGTGCAACGACGCTCGAATTCGGCGCGCAGATCCTCATCGACAACACTCATCAACAGCACGCCCGGATTGCGGTCAACACCGGCAAAGACAGCGTCGACATGGTTGTGGCTGCGGACAAGTGTCCAGACATGTTCGGTTGTACGCACATTGGAAAACTGCGCGACACAGGCACGGGTGATCTGATGCACGGTCTCGCCGGTGGAATCAGACACCAGATGGATATGCAGGGTCGCGTCATTCATGCGGTGAAATTAGGATGTCCGGTCGGGGCTGTCACGGGTTTTCACGCGCTGGGGATTTGATGTGAGTCAGTTGCCATTTTCTGGGGATGAAACATACAGGCCGGCGAGGAGCTGTGGAGAAACAAAGAGACAGGCAGATTCTATCCCTTTGAGGACTATATCGCCTTGTGACCCGGTGAATTATGGGGATGATCCTGCCACACCTCCATCAAACGGCTGTCAGGCTGCTGTCAGCTTGATAAGGATACTATCAGCCCTGTTGATGAAAATGTGGATAAGCCGGGGATCAAACTGCGACACCGCTTTTCCACAGGCTCTACCAATCCATCATTTCCTTTATAAATATCTATCTATTGTATAGAGAGTATCGTCATGACAAATATCTTCCTCGACACTTTGTCCGGCACCGCCCATGAGACACCACCGATCTGGCTCATGCGCCAAGCAGGCCGGTATCTGCCTGAATACCGAAAGGTGCGGGCATCGCAGCCCGATTTTATTTCCTTTTGCCTGAACCCCGAGAAGGCTGTCGAAGTCACGCTGCAACCGATAGACAAATTCGGTTTTGATGCCGCGATCATTTTCTCGGATATCCTGCTGGTACCATGGGCAATGAACAGGAATGTAAGATTTGTCACCGGACAGGGCCCATTGCTGGACCCACTTGTTGATCCGTCCGACATCGATGAAGATGATCTTGGTCTCATTGCCAGCAAATTGGCACCTGTTGCTGAATCGATCTCGCTTTGCCGCGGAAAACTAGCGCGTGACAAGGCGCTGATCGGCTTTGCGGGCGCGCCTTGGACGATCATCACCTACATGCTGGAAGGGCAGTCCTCCCGCGATTTCGCCACCGCGCGGAAATGGATGTGGGATAATGACCGCAAGTTCGATGAATTGCTTGATATCGTGACAGTGGCAACCATTGAGTTTCTTGAGATCCAGGCGCGGGCCGGCGCGGATGCCCTGATGCTGTTCGACAGCTGGGCTGGCGCTGTGCCGGCACATTTCAGGCGGCGCGTGGTGAGTGAACCGGCCACACGGATTATCGAAACCCTCAGACAACGTGGTGTCACGCAGCCGGTCATCGGATTTCCGAAAGGCATCGGTGACGGGCTAATCGCTTATTGTGATGACACGCCGGTTGATGGTGTCGGCCTTGATCATGGAGTTGATATCGCCTGGGCGGCCAAGCATCTGCCACGTCACATCACATTGCAGGGCAATCTTGACCCGCTCAGCCTGATCGCTGGTGGCGAGGCGATGGATCATGCTATCGGGTCAATTCTCGAGGCTGTTGCCGGCAGACCACATATTTTCAATCTTGGGCACGGCATAACACCGGAAACGCCGGAAGCGCATGTGCATGAGCTGGTCAACCGGGTACGAGGACAGATGTCATGAGTTACGAAATCATCAAGGCGCTTCACATTATTTCCATCATTGCGTGGATGGCCGGTCTTCTCTATCTGCCGCGGCTTTATGTCTATCATGCCGATACGGTGATCGGATCGGTCCGCGCGGAGACCTTCAAGGTGATGGAACGGCGGTTGCTGAAGGCGATCATGAACCCGGCAATGATCGCGAGTTTCCTGTTCGGCATCTGGATGCTTGTTCTGGCACCGCAACTTCTGCTGGAGATCTGGATGCAGGTGAAAGTGGTCTGCGTTCTTGGCATGGCTGCCTGTCATGGGATCTTTTCCAAGATGCGCCGGCAACTGGAGAATGACGAGCAGCCACGACCGGCCCGTATCTACCGGATCTGGAACGAGGTGCCGACGGTCCTGATGATCATCATTGTTGTCATGGCCGTGGTGAAGCCGTTCTGAAAATCAGGTGGCATCGACATTGCGATTGACGGACACTGGCAAAATCTGTCATAGATTGATGATAGACACTGGCTTTCCCCAAATTTCAACGGGCCAACCCGTTTTCCCCGCCTTTACCAGCGTGTCGAGACCATGCATCTTCAGGAACTGAAACAGAAATCGCCTGCCGATCTCCTCGCCTATGCAGAGGAGCTGGAGATCGAGAACGCCAGCACCCTGCGCAAGCAGGACATGATGTTCGCGATTCTCAAGCAGCTTGCCCAGAATGACGTTGCCATTTATGGCAGTGGCGTGCTGGAAGTATTGTCCGATGGTTTCGGATTTCTTCGCGCGCCGGAGTCGAACTATCTCCCCGGTCCGGATGACATCTATGTGTCGCCAAGCCAGGTCAGGCGGTTCGGGCTTCGCACCGGTGACACGGTCGAGGGTGAGATCCGGGCGCCCAAGGATGGTGAGCGCTACTTCGCGCTGCTGAAGGTCGAGACGATCAATTTCGAGGAGCCGAATGCCGTTCGGCACCGGATCAATTTCGACAATCTGACGCCGCTCTATCCGGAAAACAAGCTGACACTGGAACTTCCCTTCGACCCCGACAAGAAGGACAACACCCCGCGGGTGATTGATCTTGTCTCGCCGATGGGCAAGGGCCAGCGGGGGCTGATCGTGGCACCGCCGCGGACCGGCAAGACGATGATGCTGCAAAGCATCGCCCATGCCATCTCGGAAAATCACCCGGAAGTCTATCTGATCGTGCTGCTGATCGACGAACGTCCGGAAGAAGTGACCGACATGCAGCGGTCCGTCCGTGGCGAGGTGATCTCCTCGACCTTTGACGAGCCGGCAGCCAGACATGTCCAAGTCACTGAAATGGTTATAGAAAAAGCCAAAAGACTGGTCGAGCACAAGCGTGATGTGGTGATCCTGCTTGATTCCATCACCCGTCTGGCGCGGGCCTACAACACCGTCGTGCCGTCATCGGGCAAGGTTCTGACCGGCGGCGTTGACGCCAACGCGCTGCAGCGGCCAAAGCGGTTCTTCGGTGCCGCGCGGAACATCGAGGAAGGCGGGTCACTGACGATCATCGCGACAGCCCTGATCGAGACCGGCTCGCGGATGGACGAGGTGATCTTCGAGGAATTCAAGGGCACCGGCAACAGCGAGGTCATCCTCGACCGCAAGCTGTCGGACAAGCGCACCTTCCCGGCAATCGACATCACCCGCTCCGGCACTCGCAAGGAGGAGCTTCTTGTCGACAAGGGAACCCTTGCCAAGATGTGGGTGCTGCGCCGCATTCTGATGCAGATGGGCCCGGTCGACGCCATGGAATTCCTTGTCGACAAGCTGAAACACTCGAAGACAAATGACGATTTCTTCGAGCAGATGAACAGCTAGGCGAACCGCCGTTCAAGATCAATCAGCGCCTGTTTGCGGCCAAGATTGTCCGGGTGCCGTGCAGGCAGGCTGCTCCCTCCACCATAATTGCCGAGCTTCCCGTCCGAGCGCACGACCCGGTGGCAGGGATAAATTACCGGTATCGGGTTGGTCGAACAGGCTGTGCCGGCGGTGCGCGGCGCCTTTGGCTTGCCGGCAAATGTCGCAAAGTCTGTGTAGCTCATCGTTGTGCCATAGGGAATCCGCGCCATGGCCGTTAGCCAGGACTGCCCCGTCGCCGATATGCCCGCGGCGCGCAGTGGCAAGGTGAATGTCTGCCTCTCGCCGGCAAGGTAGGCGGCAAGCTGGTGGCATGTTTCACGTGAAACATCATCCGGTCTGTCGGGCGCGGCAAAGGGGCTCTGATCCCAGTCCAGTCGGATCAGATGGTGGCCGTCACTGACGGCCCGCATATATCCAAGTTCGCTGTGGAGGGTTGCGTGGAAAATGCCTGGCGCTGGTATGTGAATGGTCATCGTCATCACTCTTCATGTTGCATTGTCGGTCTGGCGTCAGTGCCGGCGACGCCGCGACATGATATGAAACTTGGTGAAGACGTTCGCCGCTGATCAGGTTATATCAGCTTTGAAGGGAAGGCACTAACCGGATGCGAGACGAAAGCGACACGATTTTTGCGCAGGCGACACCGCCGGGGCGGGCCGCCATCGCGGTGATTCGGATCAGTGGCAGCCTGGCATTCGCCGCGCCGGCACTTTTTGGTTGTGACGTGCCGCCGCCGGGATGTTTCCGTCTGGCGCGGCTTGTCGATGGTGACGGTGCCGCGCTGGACGAAGCGCTCATTCTGGCGATGAAGGGCCCGCGGTCCAGCACCGGCGAGGATGTTGTCGAGATTCATGCCCATGGCTCGCTGGCTGTCACGGCGGCCATCATGCGGCGACTTGCCGAGGCTGAGGGTTTCCGGCCGGCCGGACCCGGTGAGTTCACGCACCGGATGTTCGCCAATGGCAAGATCGATCTCCTTGGTGCCGAGGCGCTGGCCGATCTGATTGACGCCGAGACCGACCGGCAGCGGCTTCAGGCCTGGCGTCAACGCGACGGTGTCCTGCACCGCCCGGTCGAGGGCTGGCGCGACGCGCTGGTGCGTCTGGCGGCGCAGCTTGAGGCGGTGATCGATTTTGCCGATGAGGAATTGCCGGGTGATATCGAGTCGCGGATTCATGCCGATACGCGCGCGCTTGCCGATGCCATGGGTATGGTCCTTGATGATGATCATGAAGGGGAGCGGGTGCGCGCCGGTGTGACCGTGAGCCTTGTCGGACCGGTCAATGCCGGCAAATCCACCTTGCTGAACAGGCTGGCCGGACGTGATGTCGCCATTGTGTCGTCACAGCCCGGCACCACGCGTGATATTGTCAGTGTGCGGATCGATCTTGACGGCATTCCGGTGACGCTTCTTGACACCGCCGGGCTTCGCGACACCGAGGATGTGATCGAGGCCGAGGGGGTGCGCCGGGCCAGGAATGCGGCACGCGATTCGGATGTGGTGCTTCTTGTCATCGACGCGTCAACACCCGCATGGCGGGATGAGCTTGTGCGGCTGCAGGATCTTGCCGGTGCCGCGCAGGCTGTTCTGCTGTCCAAGCGCGATCTTCTTGGCCTTGCGGAATCTGCCGATGTGCTTGCCGATCTGACCGGCCTCGCCACGGCCAGCTGTCTCGTCTCGCTGGAAGATGACGCCGATGGCGGTGGGCTTGAACAGGTTCTTGAGCTGTTGCGCCGGCTGGTCGTGCCGGCAAACCGGCCGGAGACGCAGAGTATCATCACGCGGGCCCGGCATCGCCATGCGCTGACCAGTGCCTTGGAGGCGCTTCGCGCAGCCGACAAGATCGATCTTGGATCGGCACCGGAACTGGCCGCCGAGGAATACCGGCGGGCGGCCGATAGCCTTGGCAGGCTGACCGGCCAGGTTGATGTCGAGGAGTTGCTTGACAGCATTTTTTCCAGCTTTTGCATTGGAAAATAGCCTGAAAGGGCGCATAAAGCGCCCTGTTGGGGAAAATAACCTGAAAAAGCGCACACAGCGCGCTTTCGGGAACCTGGTCTGAGACGACGCGCATGATTTTCTTTTGGGAACATGGGACTGTCCAATGATGTGGGACGTGATCATTGTTGGCGGGGGGCATGCCGGCTGCGAGGCGGCCGCGGCCGCGGCCCGTATGGGTGCGTCGGTGGCGCTGGTGACAATGCGCGCCGACAGGATTGGCGAGATGAGCTGCAACCCGGCCATTGGCGGGCTTGGCAAGGGCCATCTGGTACGCGAGATCGACGCTCTTGACGGGATCATGGCCCGCGCTATCGATGCCTCCGGTATCCAGTTCCGTATGTTGAACCGGTCGCGGGGACCAGCTGTCCACGGCCCGCGCGCGCAGGCCGATCGGGCGCTGTATCGTGCGGCTGTTCAACGACTTGTCGCCGAGGCCGGCGTGACGGTGATTGAGGCGGCGGTTGGCGATCTGCTGGTCACGGACGGGGTGTGCCGCGGCGTTGTCGATGAGTCCGGCACTGCGCATCATGCCGGCGCGGTGGTGCTGACAACAGGCACCTTTCTTGGTGGGCTGATCCATCTTGGTGAGGACATCACGCCGGCCGGCCGCATTGGCGAGGCACCGTCGAACATGCTGTCGGACCGGTTACGCGCCCTCGACCTGCCGGTTGGCAGGCTGAAGACAGGCACGCCGCCGCGCCTTGATGGCCGCAGCATCGACTGGGACCGGCTTGAGCGGCAACCGGCGGATGACCCGCCAGTGCCGTTCTCGACCATGACCGACCGCATCACGGTTCCGCAGATTGAATGCGGCATCACCCGCACCACCGCCGAAACCCATCGGATCATCGCCGCGTCGATCCACCTGTCTGCTGTCTATAGCGGCCAGATCGCCGGCCAGGGGCCGCGTTACTGTCCGTCGATCGAGGACAAGGTGAAGCGTTTCGCCGACCGGGAGTCGCATCAGATCTTTCTCGAGCCGGAGGGGCTGGAAGACCATACGGTTTATCCGAACGGCATCTCGACAAGCTTGCCACGGAATGTCCAGGATGCGCTTGTGGCCAGTATTCCGGGTCTGGAGGAGGCGCGAATCCTGCAATATGGCTATGCCATCGAATATGATTTCATCGATCCACGGGCGCTGTCCCGAACGCTGGCGCTGAAAGCCATGCCCGGACTGTTTCTGGCTGGTCAGATCAATGGCACGACCGGCTATGAAGAGGCCGCCGCGCAGGGTCTTGTCGCCGGTATCAACGCGGCGCTGCTGGCGGCCGGTGCGACTGACAGTTTCACCCTTGGCCGGGCCGATTCCTATACCGGCGTGATGATTGATGATCTGATCACGCGCGGCGCGCCGGAGCCCTACCGGATGTTCACCTCGCGGGCCGAATACAGGCTGCTGCTGAGGGCTGACAATGCCGACCAGCGGCTGACCGACCGCGGAATCGAAATCGGCTGTGTCGGACCGGCTCGTCAGACAGCCTGGCGCGAAAAGAAAACAGCGCTGGCAACCGCCCGCGAGTTGATCGAAACCGCAAAGGCCCGCCCGAATGTCCTTCGTGATGCCGGCCTGCCGGCGCCGCGGGACGGCGCGGTGCGCAGTGCCGCCGACATGCTGGCGCTGGATGAAATCGGTTTTGACCGGATCATCAGCCTGTGGCCGGAGCTGGCAGCGGTGCCGGTGGCGCTTCGCCCGCAGATCGAGGCTGACTGCCGTTATGCCGGTTATATTGATCGCCAGCAGGCGGATATCGACGCGCTGCGACGTGATGAGGCCATCGCCATTCCCGCCGAGCTGGATTATTCGCTTGTAGGCGGTCTGTCGGCCGAGGCCCGTGACGTGATGAGGCGACTGCGCCCCGAGACAATCGGCCAGGCGAACCGCCTGCCGGGGCTGACGCCGGCGGCGGTGGTGGCGGTGCTTCGCCACCTGAAGCGCCAGCAGACAGTCGAGCAGGCTGGAGTGGAGCGGGCTGGAGTGGAGCAGGGATGAAAATCCCAGCACCAATCGCCGCGCAGATCCCCGCGCAGATCGATGTTTCACGTGAAACAATGTGTCAGCTTGAAACCTATGTCGGGCTTGTCGAGAAATGGCAGCCGCGGGTGAATCTGGTATCGCCGGCAAGCCTTCGGGATATCTGGATGCGTCATATCTGGGATTCGGCGCAGCTGGCACCGCTTGTTCCCCGGGGATCCCCGCGCCTTGTCGATGTTGGCAGCGGTGCCGGATTTCCCGGGCTTGTGCTGGCGATCCTGACCAATGCCGAATGCCATCTTGTCGAATCTGATCAGAAAAAGGCGGTCTTTCTCCGCACAGTGATCCGCGAATGTGGGCTGACGGCGACAGTCCATAATGAACGCATTGAGAATATGCCATGCCTTGAAGCGTCAGTCATCACGGCGCGGGCGCTGGCACCACTTGACCGGCTGCTGCCGCTTCTGGCAACCCAGCTTCGTCCCGGAACACGCTGTCTGTTCCTCAAGGGCGCGCAGGCCGAGGCCGAGCTGGCAGCGCTTGGCGATCCGGCGAATCTTGCCTGGCGCCTGCATCCGAGTCTTACCAACCCGAACGGATCTGTGATAGACCTGATGGTGTCCTAGCCCGGAGCCGTGTCAGACCATGCCGCAAGCCCAGCGTATCATTGCCGTCGCCAACCAGAAGGGCGGCGTGGGAAAGACAACGACCTCGATCAATCTTGCCACCGCGCTGGCCGCCTGTGGCCGCTCGGTGCTGCTTGTCGATTTCGACCCGCAGGGCAATGCCAGTACCGGCCTCGGGATTGAGAACAGGATTCACAACAGCTACAGCGTCATCGCCGGCGGCAGCACTGCCGACGCCGCGATTCAGGCGACACAAGTGCCCCGGCTTGACATCATCCCGACCATTGTCGATCTGTCCGCCGCCGAGGTGGAATTGTCGGACATGCCTGACCGGGAATTCAGGCTGAAGATGGCAATTAGAAAGATTTCAAAACAATATCAATATGTTATAATTGATTGTCCTCCCTCGCTTGGCATGCTGACGGTGAATGCGCTGACAGCCGCGACCTCTGTCCTGGTGCCGCTGCAGTGCGAATTCTACGCGCTGGAAGGGCTGTCACAGCTCATGCGGACGGTCGAGGCGGTTCGTGCCGGCCTGAATGGTGATCTGCAAATGCAGGGAATCGTGTTGACGATGTTTGACAGCCGCAACAAGCTCTCGGCCATGGTGGCGAACGACGTGCGCACGCATTTCGGTGATCTTGTCTATAAAACCGTCGTGCCGCGAAATGTGCGGGTTTCGGAGGCACCGTCTTTCGGTCAACCGGTTCTGATCTATGATTTGAAATGCCCGGGCTCACAGGCCTATGCCGCGCTGGCGGCGGAGCTGTTGCGCCAGGAGAGTGAAGCGGCCTGAGACGAGCCCTGGATGATGGGCAGTTGATATGGGCCGGAGATGGGCCCGGAACCTCGCAGTGAGTGGTCGTCCGGCCGGTAGACGCAAGAATGGAGACATCGAACGATGGCAAAGACATCCGAGCCCCGTAAAGGATCAGCCAAGGCGGGAAAATCCGCTGCGGCGCAGACAGGGGGCCGTGCCCCATCCGGAACGGCAAAGCCAGCCACGCCATCCGCTGGCAAGAGTCGCGGCCTTGGCCGCGGCCTGTCCTCGCTGCTTGGTGATGCGGGGATCGCCGCGACCACCGGGTCGGTACCGGGTGCCACTTTGGGCGCTGTAGCCGGTCCTGCATCACCGGCAACCGCACCCGCACAGACGGGTCTGACCGAGCTGCCGATCGAATGGATCAATTCCGGACCCTGGCAGCCACGCCGTCGCTTTGATACCGCATCACTGTCCGAGCTGGCGGACTCGATCCGCAGCAAGGGCCTCGTCCAGCCAATTCTGGTGCGCCCGCGTGCCGGTGCCTCCAACCGGTATGAGCTGATCGCCGGTGAACGTCGCTGGCGTGCCGCGCAGATAGCGCAGCTGCATAGCGTGCCGGCCATCATCCGCAATCTGGAGGATGAGGAAGCCCACGAGCTGGCGCTGATCGAGAATGTGCAGCGTGCCGATTTGAGCGCGGTCGAGGAGGCCGAGGGATACCGGCAGCTGATTGACAGTTTCGGCTATACGCAGGAACAGCTGTCACAGATTATCGGCAAGTCGCGGAGTCATATCGCCAATCTGCTTCGTCTGTTGTCACTGCCACGCGAGGTCAGCGATATGGTTGTCAATGGCGCGCTGAGCATGGGTCAGGTGCGCCCGCTGATTGGCAATAGCGACTGTGTGGCGCTGGCCCGAGAGGTGGCGGCAAAGGGGCTGTCGGCGCGCCAGGTTGAGGCCATGGTGGCGCGCCGCAAGGCAGGTGCTGGCAATGCGCCGAAATCCGCGGCCGGCGCCGCCAAATCCGCCGATATCAGGGCGCTTGAAGCCAAGGCTGAAAAGGCGCTCGGACTGCGTCTTGCCATTGACTGGGACGAGGCGGCCGGCAAGGGCCGTATGGCGATCAGCTTCACCAGTCTTGAACAATTCGAAACCGTGATGGCGAAGCTGGGGGTCGACTAGCCGCGAAGTGTGCGTGCGCGAAGACACAGACCAAGCATTGTTTGCGCGCAGATCGCGGTGTCATTGGCGCCGCCGGTCTTCACCGCCAGCTCGGCATCCTGCAGCCTGTTGACAGCATCCATGAGGGTGTCAGCCGACCAATGGCGAAGCTGTGCTGTCATCCTGTCCTGAAGCCGGAAATGCACTGGTGGGCGCAGGGATTTGACGGCCTGCTGAGCGGAGCTGCCCTGCCGCATCGCGCGGGCGGCCTGCAGCAATTGCCGGAAATGGGCCTGTGATCCGCGAAGCACGGTCACACTTGCCTGTTGTTCGCTCCACGCCTTGTCGATGGCACGTTCAAGCGCGTCAACCTTGCCGTCCGCTGCGGCCATGGCGATGTCCGAAATTGCCAGGGTGGCGCTGTCGCCAAGCGCCATGCTCACATCCTCCAACGTCAGCGATCCACCGGGTCCGGCAAGCAGGGCAAGCTTTTCAATCTCGCGCCGAGTTGCGGCGCGGTCGCTGCCAAGCCGCGTGATGGCCGCGGCACGCGCATCATCGGTGATGCTGATATTGTCCTGTGCCAGCACCTCACCAAGCAGCGTGCCGATGTCGCGCGCCTCGTCAGGATAACAGCCGATGGCGGCGGCATGGTCGCTTGTCTCGAACAGTTTCACCAGCGCATGCCGCGTCGTGGTTTCGGTGGCCTCGACAATGATAAAGGCGTTTTCAAGGTTACGGGCGAGGGCAAGCTTGCAGGATTCAAGCATTTCACTGCCGCGTCCGCGAACCAGGACCAGGCGGCAGGAAGCTGTCATGGCAAGTGCCTCGGCGGCATCACCAAGCGCGCCGGGATCGGATGACAGTGTCTCGCCATCAAGACGGGTCACCGAAAACACGTCATCCAGATCATCGTTGAAATGCGCGGCGATCTTCCGCGCTCGCTCTCCCATCAGGCCTATATCGCTGCCATGAAGGAGTGTTGCGCGGACAGGCGCGGGAATGGAGGACAGGAAATTCTGGATCTGTCGCGGCGCGACCTTCATCAGGAGTCGTTATTGCTCAGGAAAAAGAGCTGGACGCGAGCGGCGACCCGGTCGGCAAGAAGCATTGCGAGACGCTCACTGCCATGCCGGTCGGAGCGCGTCTGCGCGAAATAGGCCGATACCGCGCCAAGGGTGGCGGTGGAGGAGACCGAATCCGTCAGCACAATTTCCCCCGTGCCACGGTCAACAAGTGTGATCTCGGCTGTCATGGTCATTTTTTTCAGGTTCGAGCCGGTGCCGCGAACCGATACAACAGATGTGGAGGACTGGCTGAGGTTTGATGACAGATCATGTGTTGCCGGACCATCCGAATCGAGCCTGTCGCGAAGCTGGCGGCTGTAGAGTTGCCCCTTGCGCTCGCCGCTTTGCACGACATTGATCCCGACATCCTGTTCTCGCAGCACCTCACCAACCGTCTGCACCTGCATGTTGGTGCAGGCAGCAAGCAGGGACATGCCGACGATCACTAACGCCCTAGACAACCACATTGATGATCCTGTTCCGCACGACAATGACTTTCTTCGGCTCCTTGCCGTCAAGATATCGAATAACACCGGTCGAAGCCAGCGCGGCGGCGCGGGCCTCGTCCTCTGCGGCGTCGCGCGGCAGTGACACGGTATCGCGAAGTTTGCCATTGACCTGGACGCCAATTTCGACACGGGCCTCGGTCACAAGTGCCGTATCGGCTTCCGGCCAGGGTGACGCGGCGAGCATGGTGTCATGGCCAAGCATCTGCCACATCTCCTCGGCGACATGCGGGGCAAGCGGGGCCAGAAGTCGGGTCAGTGTTTCAATAGCAAAGCGGCGCGCGGCGCCGGCTTCCGCCGAATCGTCCGAAAGATCGGCGATGGCGTTGGCAAGCGTGTAGAGCTGCGCCACCGCCTTGTTGAAGCGGAATGCCTCGATATCCTCGGAAATCGCCTTGATGGCCCGATGCGCGGCCCGCACAAGGTCGGCTGGCGCACCGTCAGTCGGCACGGCACTGCCGACAGGTGCGAGATCGGGATCACCGGCCATACGATGGAGTCGTTTCAGAAAGCGTGATGCCCCCTCGACCCCGGCTTCGGTCCATTCCATGTCACGTTCCGGTGGCGAGTCCGACAGCATGAACAGGCGCGCCGTGTCGGCGCCATAGGTCGAGATGATCAACTCCGGGTCGATGACGTTGCGCTTCGACTTGCTCATCTTCTCGATGCGGCCGGCGGTAACAGGGCTGCCGGTCTCGATCTCGCGCCAGTCATCGCCCGCCCGCTCGACCTCGGTCGGGAACAGCCATTTCCCCTGCTGGTCCTGAAAGGTCTGGTGACAGACCATGCCCTGGGTCATCAGCCCGGCAAACGGCTCGTCAAGCTCGAGATAGCCGGTCTCCCGCAACGCCCGAGTGAAAAAACGGGAATAGAGAAGATGCAGCACGGCATGCTCGACCCCGCCGATATATTGATCGACCGGCATCCAGTAGGCCGCCGCCTCGCGGCTGAAACCTTCCGGATGCGCCGGATCCGCATAGCGCAGGAAATACCAGGAACTCTCGAAGAAGGTATCGAAGGTGTCCTGCTCACGAATGGCGGCTCCGCCGCAGGTCGGGCAGCTTGTGTGTTTCCAGCTCGGGTGATTGGCCAATGGGTTGCCAGGCTGGTCGAAATCCACATCGTCGGGCAGCTCGACCGGAAGATCGGCTTCCGGCACCGGCACCATGCCGCAGCTCTCACAATGGATGATCGGAATCGGACATCCCCAATAGCGCTGGCGCGACACGCCCCAGTCACGAAGCCGGTATGTTGTCTGGCCGGTGCCGGCATCGCGGGATTCCAGCGCCGTGATGGCGGCGCGTTTGCCCTCCTCGACGCCGAGCCCGTCCCACTCACCCGAATTGAACAGCTTGCCGGGCCCGGTATAGGCTGTGTCCGTGATGGTGAAGCTGCCGGAATCAGCGTCATCGGGCAGCACCACCGGGATCACCGGCAGCTCATAGGCGTTGGCGAAATCAAGGTCGCGCTGGTCATGTGCCGGACAGCCGAAAATGGCACCGGTGCCATATTCCATCAGCACGAAATTGGCGATATAGACCGGCAATTGGCAATCCGCGATCAATGGATGCTGAGCGGCAAGGCCGGTATTGTATCCTTTCTTCTCGGCCGTTTCGACGGCGGCCTCCGAGGTGCCCAGCCTGGCGCATTCGGCGATAAAGGCGGCGGCGTCGGGATCGGATTCAGCAAGTGCCACCGCCAGCGGGTGATTGGCGGCGATGGCAAGGAAGGACGCGCCGAACAACGTATCCGGGCGGGTTGTGAAGACATCGATATGGCGCGCGGCGTCGGACCCGGACCCTGATCCGGGCCCGGACGTTGTCAGGTCAAAGCGCACGCGCGCGCCTTCGGACCGGCCGATCCAGTTCTGCTGCATCAGTCTGACCCGATCAGGCCAGCGCTCCAGCCCCTCGATCGAGTCAAGAAGCTCATCGGCGAAGGCGGTGATTTTCAGGAACCATTGCGACAGAAGCCGGCGTTCGACCGGCGCCCCGGAGCGCCAGCCACGGCCATCGACAACCTGCTCATTGGCAAGGACCGTATTCTCGACCGGATCCCAGTTGACCCAGCTTTCCTTTCTGTAGGCAAGGCCCTTTTCCAGGAATTTCAGGAACATCCGCTGTTCATGGCGGTAATAGTCAGGCGTGCAGGTGGCAAGCTCGCGGTCCCAGTCATAGGACAGGCCCATGCCGCGAAGCTGTGTCCGCATGGCGGCGATATTCTCGGTCGTCCAGTGGCCCGGATGGACGCCACGTTCCATCGCCGCGTTTTCCGCCGGCAATCCGAACGCATCCCACCCCATCGGGTGCAGGACATTATATCCACGGGCGCGGCGGTAGCGTGCCACCACGTCGCCAAGCGTGTAGTTGCGGACATGCCCCATATGAATGCGTCCCGACGGGTAGGGAAACATCTCGAGAACGTAATATTTCGGCTTCTCAGACCCGGTTTCCGCGACAAAGCATTTGTCGGTGTCCCAGCGTTCCTGCCATTTGGCCTCGACGGCGGACGCGTTGTACTGATCCATGGAAGTCACCCTGGCGGTATGCCATGAAGGCTGGAGTGAGAATGGCTGTCTATTCGACCACTTCGGT
>JAYQDX010000030.1:0-4161 GCA_038138545.1 Rhodobiaceae bacterium
CGCTGTTTGTGCTTGGTGAGAATTACGAGGCCGGCGACTGGGTGCGGCAGCGCGCCCTGCTGGCTTATATGTGGTATCTGCTGGCGGCGACGGCCGGGCATGATTCGGCCGATCCGGCGCGCCACCGGATGGCGACGCGGCTGTCCCCGGCCGAAATCGCCGCCGCGCAGGCGCTGGCAAGACAATGCCACGCCAGCGATTACTGGCACTGCGGCGAGGCCAGCGCGGCCGAGGATCTGGCCCTTGAAAATCCGGCCCTTGGAAAGCCGACCCTCGAAAATTCGGCCCTTGAAAATTCAGCCACGGGGACTCTCGCCAGAAGCGATGCCGATATCACCGCCACCACAACGGGCGGCGGGTCGGTATTGCCATAGCAGAGAGCGGCGCGCCCGCTACACCGGCGGACCGGGTATCGTCAGGCCCGGCACCGGCGGACCCGGCACCGTCAAGTCCGGCACCGTCGGACCCGCTTTATCTAAACTGTCAGGATGGTGCAACCGGTGGTCTGGCGGGCGGCAAGCGCCTGATGCACCTCGGCCACATTCTCCAGCGGCGCGCGCCGGTTGATGCTGACATTGAGCGTGCCGTCGGCGACCCTGGCGAACATCGCGGCGCTGGCCGATTCCAGCCAGTCGCGCTCGGTCGCGAAATGGAACAGGGTCGGGCGCGTCAGGAACAGCGAGCCGGCCGCAAGATCCTTGATCCGGAAATCGGCATAGGCGCCGGATGACTGGCCGAAATTGACCACCGTGCCATGCCGGCGGGCGCATTTCAGGCTTTTCGCCATGGTGTCATTGCCAACCGAATCATAGACGACATTCACCCCCGCGCCGTCGGTGATCCTCATCACCTCTTCCTCGAAATCCCGGCTGCGATAGTCGATCACATGGTCATAGCCATTGGCCTTGGCCAGCGCGCATTTCTCGGCCCCGCCGGCGGTGCCGATGGTTGTCGCGCCAAGCGATTTCATCCACTGCCCGGCGAGCAGCCCGACCCCGCCAGCCGCGGCATGGAACAGCACCGTGTCACCGGCGCCGACAGCGTAGCTTCGCGTCACCAGATAGGCGACCGTCAGCCCCTTCAGCATGATCGCCGCCGCGATATCGCTGGCGATGGCGTCGGGAAGCCTGACCACCATGTCGGCGTTGATCGCCCGGTGCGTGGCATAGGCCCCGTTCGGCAGCGTGTAGCCGACACGGTCGCCAACCGCCAGATGCGTCACGCCCGCGCCGACGGCGGTGACGGTTCCGGCCCCCTCGCTGCCAAGGACAAGATCCTTGTCGACCGGCCAGGGATAGGCACCGGTGCGGATATAGATATCGATGAAATTGACGCCGATGGCCTCATGCGCGATCACCACCTCGCCAGGTGCCGGGGTGATCTCGCCAATCTCGATCCGGTGAATGACCTCGGCGCCGCCCGGTGCCTGTGCCGCCATTGCATATCCCATCTTCATCTCCATCGCGATCTGTGCGCCGGGTCCGGCCGGCCTGTTTTCATCTTGGGCATCATATGGCGCGCATGCTACCTGTTGTCCAGCAACATCATCCTGTCCAGAAGCCGGCATATGACCTTCGCCACCACCTCCCATCTCGACCCCGAACACGCCGGCATCGATCACGCCAGCATCGATCATGCGAGCGCCCTCGACGCCGGCGATCCGCTGGCCGGGCTGCGTGACAGCTTCACGCTGCCGGCGGATGTGATCTATCTCGACGGCAATTCGCTGGGGGCGCTGCCACGCGCCGTGCCGGACCGGATTGCCGCGACAGTGACCGGCGACTGGGGCGACGGGCTGATCCGCAGCTGGAATGAGGCTGACTGGATCAACGCGCCGCGCCGTATCGGGGCGAAGATCGCGCCGCTCATCGGTGCTGCCCCCGACAATGTCATCGCTGCCGACAGCACGACGGTGAATCTGTTCAAGGTGCTGTCGGCGGCGCTGGCGCTGCGCCCGCGGCGCCAGAAGATCATCACCGAGACGCGCAATTTCCCGACCGACAACTATATCGCCGAAGGGGTGATCCGGCAGACCGGCGGCGCGCACCGGCTTGTCCATGCCGATGGCGTGACGGCGATTGCCGATCTCCTGGATGATGATGTGGCGGTGCTGATGCTCACGCATGTGAATTACCGCGATGGCAGCGTTCATGACATGGCCGGGCTGACTCGCGCCGCGCATGATGCCGGGGCGCTGGTGATCTGGGACCTGGCGCATTCGGCCGGGGTGATGCCGCTGGACCTTGCCGGGTGCGACGTCGATTTCGCCGTTGGCTGTGGTTATAAATTCCTCAATGGTGGCCCCGGCGCGCCGGCCTTTCTCTATGTGGCGCCGCGCCATCTTGGCGGCGACGGGCAACCGCTCAGCGGCTGGTTCGGGCATGCCGATCCGTTCGGCTTCGCGCCGCATTACCGCCCGGCCGGGGACATCACGCAATATCTGTGCGGCACCCCGCCGGTAATCAGCATGGTGGCGCTGGAGGCTGCGCTCGATCTGTGGGACGGAATCGACATGCGGCAGATCCACGCCAAGGCGCGGCAGCTGACCGGCTATTTCATCGATCTTGTCGAGGCGCGCTGCGGCGGACATGACCTCGCGCTGATCTCGCCGCGTGATGCCATGCGGCGCGGCGCGCAGGTTGCCTTCACCCATCCGACCGGCGGCCATGCCATCATCGCGGCGCTGATCGCCGAGGGCGTGATCGGTGATTTCCGCGCGCCCGATGTGTTGCGGTTCGGCTTCGCGCCGCTCTATACGCGCTTTGTCGATGTCTGGCACGCGGTTGACAGGCTGGCCGACATTCTCGATCAGCGGCGCTGGGACCAGCCCGAATTTCACCTCCGCCGAAAGGTCACCTGATGCCAGGATCAAAATCCGGACCCGCGCCCCTCGATTGGGGATTGCTGGCGCTTCTTGGCCTGATCTGGGGCGCCGCTTTCCTTGGCGTCGAGATGGCGCTCGACAGCGTGCCACCGCTCTGGGTGGCGGCGGCGCGGATCTCGCTTG
Organism: Rhodobiaceae bacterium; assembly: GCA_038138545.1. Classification (GTDB taxonomy): domain Bacteria; phylum Pseudomonadota; class Alphaproteobacteria; order Puniceispirillales; family Puniceispirillaceae; genus UBA8309. The sequence continues at coordinate 3,008 of JAYQDX010000030.1, forward strand.
CCGCCATGCTTCTTGTCGGCGTGGCGTATCTGACCGGCCAGCGGCTGCCCGGTTTCGACACCGCGACACAGCGCCGGATCTGGCTGCATTGCCTTGGTATGGGGCTGTTCACCAACGCCATTCCGTTCAGCCTGCTATCCTGGGGCCAGCAGCTTGTCACCTCCAGCTTTGCCGGCATCACCATGGCGGTGGTGCCGCTGTTCGTCCTGCCGCTGAGCCATTTTCTGGTGCCGGGTGAGCGTCTGAGCGCGGCACGGGTGATCGGCTTTCTGACCGGGTTCGCCGGCGTGGTGCTGCTTGTTGGCGGCGACAGGCTGTTTTCATCGGCAGCCGGCAGCGGCGGCCTGATGCTGGTGGCGCAGATGGCCTGTGTCGGGGCAAGCTGCTGCTATGCCTGCGGGTCGATCATCACCCGGCTCTGCCCGCCCGTCGGCACGCTGAGCTTCGCCGCCGCCGGGCTGGTCTGCGCCAGCCTCGCGATCCTGCCGCTGGCCTTCATCACGCATGGCGTTCCGACATCCGTCAGCACTGTCAGCTTGACCGGCGTGCTGTTTCTGGCGCTGCTGCCAACCGGCCTGGCGACGATCCTGCTGACCATCATCATCCGTCGCGCCGGCCCGCCCTTTCTCTCGCTTGTCAATTATCAGGTGCCGATATGGGCGGTGCTGATCGGTGTCAGCATCCTCGGCGAGCCGCTTCCCGGCCATTTCGTGATGGCGTTGGCAACGATCCTGATCGGGCTGGCGATCTCGCAGCGGCTGCATCGCGCGACAACCAGCTGACATATGACAGAAGATCGCTGATCAGACAGCGTCGAAATCCACCGTCACGCTGTCGGTCTTCGGGCGCGCCTGGCATGACAGGATGAAACCGGCCTCCATCTCCCACGGCTCGAGTGAATAATTCGCGTCCATATCGACCTCGCCGGTGACAAGCCGACACCGGCAGGTGCAGCACATGCCGGCCTCGCAGGAATAGGGAAGCTCGACCCCGGCAGCCTGACCGGCGGCGAGAATCGTCTGGCGTGCCGGGTCCATGGCAAAGTGACGGGTGATGCCGTCAGCCCGCAATTCGACGCGGCAATCACCCTCGGCGCCGTCACCAGCCGGGGCGGGCTTGCTCTTTACCGGCGGCGCGGCGGCGGGTGACCCGGC
>JAYQDX010000030.1:4261-9769 GCA_038138545.1 Rhodobiaceae bacterium
CACGGCCGGGGTGAAATGTTCGGTGGCAATCCGCCCACCATCCATACCGGCGGCGACTAGCGCCGCGCGGCAGTCTGTCATCATGCTGTCGGGCCCGCACAGATAGGCCGCCGACAGGCGCGCCGGCGTGATCAGCCCGGCCTCGACAAGGGCGGTGATCTTGCCGGCATCGACACGGCCGTTCAGCAGCGCTGTATCACGAGGTTCACGCGACAGCACATGCAGAACGCGGCAGCGGTCGAGATAACGGTCCTTCAGATCCTCCACCCGATCGCGGAACATGATCGAGGCGGTGTTGCGATTGCCATAGATCAGTGTCACCCGTGACCCGGGGTGGCCGGTCGCCAGCGCCGTCTCGGCAATTGACAGGATCGGGGTGATGCCAGACCCGGCGGCCAGCAGCAGGATATCTTCCGGCGCGCCACCATCGCCACCAGCATGGACAAAGCGCCCTTGCGGGGTCATCACGTCAATCCTGTCGCCGACCGCAAGACCGGTCAGCGCATGGCCGGAGAACCGCCCGCCCGCGACATGCTTGATACCGACCCCCAGCCTGCCGCTATGCGGTGTCGTGCAGATCGAATAGGGACGGCGCACCTCCTCGCCATCAATATCGGTGCGCAGTGTCAGATACTGGCCAGGCAGAAACCGGTAGGAACCGGCAAGCTCCTCCGGCACCTCAAAGCCAAGCGCCACGGCGAAATCGCCGAACCGCTGCAGATGGCTGATCGTCAGTTGGTGGAATTTCGGAATCATGCTGGCAGACATCTTTCGTCGCGGGCCCTCGTCATCTCAGAGGCATTTGAAATAGTCGAAAGGCTCGTGGCAGGACAGGCAGCGATATTGCGCCTTGCAGGCGGTCGCGCCAAAGGCCGACAGCTCGGTTGTATCGAGACTGTCACAGCGCGGACAGGCCACCTGTGGCCGCGCGAAATAGTCGTGACTCCCGCTGCCGTCACCGCGCGGCGATGGCGGCGCGATGCCGGCCTGTTTCAGCTTCGCGCGGCCTGCCGGGGTGATCCAGTCGGTTGTCCAGGCAGGTGCCAGCACCCGCCTCACCCGCGCCTCATGCCCTTGCGCGGCAACGGCCGTTTCGATGGCCAGTTCGATGGCAAGGGTCGCCGGGCAGGCCGAATAGGTGGGGGTGACATCGATCTCGACAGCATGGCCGTCATGACGCAAATCACGGATGATGCCAAGATCGCCGACATTCACCACGACAAGCTCGGGGTCGGGCACCGATTCGGCGATGCGGCGGATATCGGCCAGCACGTCGTCGCGGCCAACATCCCGGTCGATGTCACGCGCCGCTACCATGTCAGCCCCGGATAGGCCCGCTGCATGAACTGCATCTCGGCCAGAAGATGACCAAGCACCTCGCCATGCCGGCCGGCACGGCCACCCGAAATGCCGGTGCTGATTTCGAGGGGCGGCAGCTGCGCCATGGTGAAGGTGCGGGCAACGGTGCTGTCGAATGCCGCCCTGACGGTGGTCGGATCAGGAAGCAGGCCGGCCGCGACAAGGCGCGCGGCGGTGTCGTCACTTTCGAACATCTCGCCGATATAGGGGACAAGATCATCCAGCGCCGCCCGCATCCGGTGGGCGCTTTCGGTGGTGCCGTCGCCAAGCCGGATCACCCATTCACCGCTGTGCCTGATATGATAGGCCATCTCCTTGACCGCCTTGCCGGCATGGTCGGCAAGACGCGCGTCGGGCGCGCCAGTCAGCCCGTCCCAGAGCGGGTGCATCCAGGCGGCGAACAGGAACTGGCGAAGCATGGTGTGGGCGAAATCGCCATTCGGCCGTTCGGCCATCAGCATATGGCGGAAATCGGTGCCGTCGCGAAGGAAGGCATAATCATCCTCACTGCGGCCGCCACCCTCGATCTCGGCAGCATAGCCATAGCACATCCGCGCCGTGCCAATCAGGTCGAGCGCCATGTTCGGCAGCGCCAGATCCTCTTCCAGCATCGGCGCATGGCCGCACCATTCGCTGAGCCGGTGGCCGAGAATCAGATGATCATCACCGATGCGAAGCAGCAATGCCAACAGATCGTCAGCAAGGTCAACGGCAGGATCGTCAGTAAGATCGTCACGGCCGGTCATCACATATGGCCCACATCATCGGGAATGTCATAGAAGGACGGGTGGCGGTAGATCTTCGAGGCTGTCGGTTCGAAATTCTCGTCCCGCTGGTCCGGGTCGGAGGCGGTAATGCTGGCCGATGGCACGACCCAGATCGAGACTCCCTCGCCGCGACGTGTATAGACATCTCGCGCCGCCTGCACCGCCATCACCTCGTCGCTGGCATGAACCGAGCCGACATGGCTGTGGGCAAGGCCGGTCCGCGGGCGGATGAACACCTCCCATAACGGCATCAGATTCTGGGACACCGGGTTCTCGGGCTTGGGATTCTTGGCATCATCACTCATCACGTATCTCCCAGGCGCTCACTCGGCCGCCTGCGCCTGCCGTTTGGCGGCATGCGCCAGCGCCGCCTCGCGTACCCAGGCGCCCTCATCCCAGGCCTTGCGGCGGGCGGCGACACGTTCGCGGTTCATCGGGCCATTGCCCTTGACGACACGCCAGAATTCATCCCAGTCGATCGGGCCGAAATCATAGCTTTGCCGCGCCTCGTTCCATGTAAGGTCCGGATCGGGGATCGTCAGCCCCAGAAATTCGGCCTGCGGCACGGTGGCGTCGACGAATTTCTGGCGAAGCTCGTCATTGGTGAAACGCTTGATCTTCCATTTCACCGACTGGTCGGTATTGCGTGATTCGCTGTCCGGCGGGCCGAACATCATCAGCACCGGTTGCCAGAATCGGTTCAACGATTCCTGCGCCATCGCCTTTTGCTCCGGTGACCCCTGCGCCAGCGTCATGACGATTTCATAGCCCTGGCGCTGGTGAAAACTTTCCTCCTTGCAGATGCGGATCATCGCCCGCGCATAGGGGCCATATGAACACCGGCAGAGCGGGATCTGATTCATGATGGCGGCGCCGTCGACAAGCCAGCCGATGGTGCCGATATCGGCCCAGCTCAGCGTCGGATAGTTGAAGATCGAGGAATATTTCGCCGTTCCGTCGAGCAGCTCCTCGGTCATCTGCTCGCGGCTGACGCCAAGCGTCTCGGCGGCGGAATAGAGATAGAGACCATGCCCGCCCTCATCCTGGACCTTGGCAAGAAGCGAGGCCTTGCGACGAAGCGATGGTGCGCGGGTGATCCAGTTGCCTTCAGGAAGCATGCCGACAATCTCGGAATGCGCGTGCTGACCAATCTGCCTGACAAGAGTGCGGCGGTAGCCTTCCGGCATCGCATCATTCGGCTCGATCTTCTGCTCGTCATCGATCCGCGCCTGGAAGCGGGCGAGAAATTCCTCATCCTCGACAGTGCGCCCGTCGGCGCCGATCAGTCCTTGCGAATACATGGCCATTGGTCCTTTCCGTTCAGATCGCCACCCTTAAATGGCGACCATGGTCAGCAGCTCATAGCGCGCCACGAGATCATCCTCATGGTCACGAAGTTCGACATGCCAGCGCACCTCGCCATATTCGTCGGTGCGTCTGGTCTTGCGTTTGACCGTCAGATGGACGGTGATGTCGGTGCCGGGGGTCACCGGCTTTTCAAAAGTCAGCCCGTTGAGCCCGGTATTGGCAAGCACCGGACCCGGCGCCGGGTCGACAAACATGCCGGCGGCAAAGCTGAGAAGAAGATAGCCATGCGCGACAATCCCCGGGAAAAACGGGTTCGCCGCCGCCGCCTCTGCATCCGTATGGGCATAGAAACTGTCGCCGGTGAAATCGGCGAACTGCGCGATATCCTCGGCGGTGATCCGACGCGGCCGGGTGACCAGCGTCTCGCCGATTGCCAGATCGCCGAATCGGCGACGAAACGGGTGCGCCGGTCCCTCATGCGTGGGGCTGCCGGCAAGCCAGGTTTCGCCGGCCGCTGACAGCAGGGACGGCGGACCCTGAAGGGCGGTGCGCTGCATGTAATGCTTGACCGCACGGATGCCGCCAAGCTCCTCGCTGCCGCCGGCCCGGCCCGGCCCGCCATGCACCATATGCGGCAGCGGCGCGCCATGGCCGGTGGCCTCGGCCATCGAGTCGCGGTTGTTGAAATAGAGCCTGCCATGATGGCTGGCGCTGGCGGCGACGAACCGGTGCGCCAGCGCGGCATCCCGGGTTATCACCGAGGTGACAAGCGCGCCGCCGCCGCGATTGGCAAGCGCCGCCGCATGGTCGGCATCGCGGTAGGGCATCAGACAGGCCACCGGCCCGAAAGCCTCCCGTTCGTGAAGATGAACCGCGGCGTCAGGGTCGGCACAGTCAAAGATCGTCGGCGCGACCCAGGCACCACCCTGCAGATTCTCGCCTGTCAGACGCGGGGCCTCGTCGCCGATGATGCGGCGCGCCTCGTTGGCGAACAGCGCGCAGGCGCCAAGAACATCCTGCTTCTGCCCGGCACCGGCCAGCGCGCCCATGCCGACTTCCTTCAGACGCGGATCGCCAAGCCTCACCTCGCCAAGCCGCGCCGCCAGCGCCTCGGCAATCGGGCCGCGAAGCTGTTCCGGCACCAGAATCCGGCGCACGGCAGTGCATTTCTGGCCGGCCTTGGCAGTGATCTCGGTCACCGCCTCCTTCACGAACAGATCGAATTCCGGGTCGCCGACCGCGACATCGGCGCCAAGGATGGTGGCATTCAGACTGTCCTGTTCGGCCGCGAACCGGACCGAGTTGCGAAGCAGGTTCGGCGTGCCGCGAAGCGCCAGCGCGGTATCGGCCGAACCGGTTAAACTGACCGCATCCTGCGGGCCAAGCCGGTCCAGAAGCGGGCCAAGCCTGCCCGAGACGAACTGCACCGCGCCGTCGGGAAGGCAGCCCGATTCAAGGATCATGCGAAAGGCCGCCTCGGCAAGATAGCCTGTCACGGTGGCCGGTTTGACGATCGCCGGCATGCCGGAAAGCAGGGTCGGGGCAAGCTTTTCCAGCATCCCCCAGACCGGGAAATTGAAGGCGTTGATATGGATGGCGACGCCCTGCAGCGGCGTGCAGACATGCTGGCCCACAAAACTGCCGCCACGCGACAGCATCTCGACATCACCATCGAGATAGACATGCGCATCCGGCATCTCGCGCCGGCCCTTGGAGGCGAAGACAAACATCGTGCCGATGCCGCCATCGATATCGATCCAGCTGTCGGATCTTGTCGCGCCGGTGAGATAGGACAGCTCATACAGCTCGGCCTTGCGATCTGACAGATATTGGGCCAGCGCCTTCAGCATCCGCGCCCGGTCGTGAAAACTCATCGCACGCAGCGCCGGTCCGCCATGCGCCAGCGCATGCCTGTACATCGCCATCACATCAGGCGCGCCGGTGCCGGCATGACCGATCACCTCGCCGGTGAAGGCGTTGTGAAGCGGTGCCAGACCGTCCTGCGGTGTCACCCAATCACCGGCGACGAATGACTGAACCTGCATCAGGCTCATGACCCTGCCCTTCCTTCGCG
>JAYQDX010000030.1:9869-23255 GCA_038138545.1 Rhodobiaceae bacterium
CCGGCGACGAATGACTGAACCTGCATCAGGCTCATGACCCTGCCCTTCCTTCGCGGCCCTTCCTTCGCGACCCTTTCTTCGCGGCAGCCGACAGGTCGACGCCTGACACGTGATTGCCGCCATCATCTTCTATTATTGACCGACCGGTCAGTCTATGTAAAGCCATATCATTGTGTTTGATATGCCGTTATCCAGCGCGGCGATGATGGCATGATGGAACGCAGACCCGCCATGACAACCGACATTTTTTGCTGGTCAGTGACCGGGCGGCATGCCTAGGCTTCGGGTCTTGAAGCAGCCCATTCCGGAACAGTGGAGGCAACTTATGAGTGACACCATTCTTGTGACGACTGACGGGCCGTTGCGGATGGTCACGCTGAACCGGCCGGACAAGCTCAACGCCTTCAACGAGGAAATGCATCTCGCCTTTCGTGCGGCACTTGAAGCGGCGCGGGATGATGACACCTGCCGCGCGGTGTTGCTGACCGGTGCCGGGCGCGGCTTCTGCGCCGGCCAGGATCTTGGCGACCGCGACCCGGCAAAGGGCGAGGCACCGGACCTTGGCGAGACACTGCGCCATTTCTACAACCCTCATATCAGGCTGATCCGGGAGATGCCGAAACCGGTGATCGCGGCGGTCAACGGCGCGGCGGCCGGCGCCGGTGCCAATATCGCACTGGCCTGCGACATCGTTCTGGCGGCGCGTAGCGTGAAATTCCTGCAGGCTTTTGCCCGCATCGGACTGATCCCGGATGCCGGCGGCAGCTGGTCGCTGACCCGCCTTGTCGGGCCGGCGCGGGCCCGCGCGCTGGCGATGCTGGCCGAACCGCTGCCAGCCGAGACGGCCGCCGAATGGGGATTGATCTGGAGGGCGGTCGATGATGACCTGCTGATGGCCGAGGCGCGGGACATGGCGGGCAGGCTCGCCAATGGCCCGACCACCGGCCTGGCGCTGACGAAACAGGCGATCCTGGCGGCGGCGGCCAATGATCTCGAGGCGCAGCTTGACCTCGAGGCCGAGCTTCAGGCGCGCGCCGGTGCCACCGATGATTACCGCGAGGGTGTCACCGCCTTCCTTGAAAAACGCCCACCCCGTTTCACCGGACGCTGAGACACCGCCGCCCTGCCATGACCTTTGACCTGACAAGACTTCCCGACGATTTCATCGACAACCCGCACCCGCATTACACGGCGCTGCGCGAACGTCATCCTGTTTGTGAAATGGCAGGCGGCGGGCTGTTTCTGTCACGCCATGCCGACCTTGTCCGTGTCTACAAGGACCGCCGGACCTTCTCCTCCGACAAGAAGGTCGAATTCTATCCGAAATTCGGTGATTCGCTTCTCTATCAGCATCACACCACCTCGCTTGTCTTCAATGACGCACCGCTCCATACCCGCGTGCGGCGGGCCATTGCCGGCGCCCTGTCCCCACGCGCCACCACCGGTATGGATGTGGTGGTACAGCGGCTTGTCGACGGGCTGATCGAAGATCTTGAGGCGCGCCACCGGGCCGGCATGCAGATCGACGCTGTGGCGCATTTCGCGCAGAACATCCCGATCGAGGTGATTGGCAATCTTCTGGCCATTCCGCGGGCCGAGCGGGCGCCGCTGCGCGACTGGTCGCTTGCCATCCTTGGCGCGCTGGAGCCGGAAATCTCACCCCGGCAATTCGAAGATGGCGAGGCCGCGGTCCGCGAATTCCTGGCCTATCTCGAGGCGATTGTCGCGCGGCGGCGCGCCGAGGGGGTGGATGATGCCAGCGATATCATGGCACGGCTGATCCGCGAGACCGGCGAGGCCGACGAGGATGCCAATCTGTTGCCGCATGAACTTCTTCAGAACTGCATCTTCATCCTGAATGCCGGTCATGAAACGACTACCAACCTGATCTGTTCGGGAATTTTCCTGCTGGCGCAGCGCCCGCAGATTGTTGCCCGCCTGGCCGAAAATCCCGAACTGTGGCCGGCCGCCATCGAGGAAATCCTGCGGATGGAGAGCCCGAACCAGCTTGGCAACCGCCGCGCCGTCGCCGATTTCGAGATGGGTGGCCGGAGCTGGCCAGCCGGCACATTGGTCACGCTTGGCATGGGGGCCGCCAACCGCGACCCGCAGGTGTTCGACCAGCCAGATGAATTCCGTCTCGATCGCGGCGACAATCCGCATCTTGCCTTTGCCGGCGGGGTGCATGTCTGCGCCGGCAACAGCATCGCACGAATCGAGGGCCAGATCGCACTGGCAAGCCTGTTTGGTCGCTGGCCTGATCTGCAGGTGGCGGCCGGCATGCAGCGCTCGCCGCGGGTCCGGTTCCGCGGCTTTGAACTGATGCCGCTGACGCTGGCCGGCGGGGCATGAGGGCACTGGACTTTGCGCCGCGAAGCAGGGCATGGTGACACAATATTCAAGGGGGCCGCCCAGCACGGCGCGACAGATCAGGATACAGGGCCAAGAGGACAGCATAAAATGGACAAGCGCAATCTGATTGTGATGGTGAAATGCGAGATCGGACGCACCTATGATGTCGCGGCCACACTGGCCGACCTTCCCGAGGCGCCGATCGTCTATTCGACGTCGGGCGACTATGATCTGTTCACCATGTTCCGGCTCGATAACAATGACGATATCGGCCATTATGTGTGCGAGAGCATCCAGAAGGTGGATGGCGTGCGCGACACCAACACCATCGTCTGTTTCAATCCGTTCACCAAGGACCGGGGCATCTGACCGATGCCGTCCAACACCCCGCCGACAGCACCTTTTGAAGCTGCCTGGCGTGAGTCCTTTGCCGAGCTTTTCGCCCTGTGCGGGGCGCGTGCCGACGAGACGATAACCCTGCTGACCGAGACGCAGAGCCGCCAGATTAATATCGATCTGGCGCGTGACGCCCTGACCGGTATGCAGCTGCCCCATCAGACCGTCACCGTTCCGGGCAAGCCGCAACGCCAAGGCCCGATCATCCGGTCGACCGGCGCCTCGACGGCGCTGACCGGCGAGGATGCGGCGATCCGCGAGCTGTGCGATTCGGACCTTGTCATCGATTTGACGGTCGAGGGGCTGATGCACGCGCCGGAAACCGCCGGCATCCTGCAATCCGGGGCGCGGATCATGACGATCTCGAACGAGCATCCGGAGATCCTGTCGCGGCTTCGCCCCGACCCGGCGATGAAGGATGTCGTTCGCGGCGCCGTCGCCGCCTGCCGCGCCGCCACGACGATGACCGTCACCTCGCCGGCCGGCACCGAGCTGAGCGTGGCGATGAGTGATATTCCGACAGTCGGCGTCTGGGGCTGGACCGACCGGCCGGGAACGCTGGCCCACTGGCCTGGCGGCCTTGTTGTGAGTTTTCCGCGCAAGGCCAGCTGCAACGGCACCATTGTCTTTGCCCCGGGCGACATAAACCTGACCTTCAAACGCTATTTCGAAAGCGAGGTGCGCTGTGTCGTGCGTGATGATTTCATCACCGAGATCAGCGGCGACGGTAGCGATGCGCAGCTGATGAAACGCTATCTCGAAGGGTTCGACGACCCGCTTGCCTTCGCCACCAGCCATGTTGGCTGGGGCCTCAACCCGGCAGCGCGTTATGAGGCGCTGACGATGTATGACAAGGCCGATCTCAATGGCACCGAGCTGCGCGCGCTGGCTGGCAATTTCCTTTATTCGACCGGCGCCAATGAATTCGCCGGGCGCTTCACCGAGGGCCATTTCGATCTGCCGATGATGGGATGCACCATCAGCCTTGATGATATTGTCGTAGTACGTGACGGCGTGCCGGTATGACCGGCCCCACAACAGCCATGGAACGGCTGACCGCCGCCGGCACCAGCTTTCTGGCCGGTGGCGACCCCGACAGCAAGGCGGGGGCGCCGGCGCTTGTCTGTCTTCACGGCATTGGCGGCGATGCGACCAGTTTCCGCGCGCAGATCGACGGGCTGGCCGCCCCGGACCAGCCTGTGCTGTCCTGGGACATGCCGGGCTATGGCGAATCGGCACCGCTGGCGGCGATGGATTTTGCCGCGCTGTGCGATAGGCTCTGCGCCGCGCTGGACGCGCTGGGCATGGTCCGTGTCGTCATCGCCGGCCAGTCGATCGGCGGCATGATCGCGCAGGAGATGGCGATCCGTCATCCGGGCCGCGTTGCCGGGCTGGTGCTGATCGCCACCGTGCCGGGTTTTGGTGGACGCGATGACAGCTTTCGCGATGCCTTCCTTGCCGCGCGGCTGGCGCCGCTTGATCAGGGAATCGGCATGGCGGCGCTTGCCGCCGAGGCCATCCCGGCGGTTCTGGGCCCAGCGGTCGACAGCGCCATTCAAGATGAGGCCATTACGGCGATGGCGGCCATTCCCGAAGCCGCCTACCGGCAGGTTCTGGCAACGCTGGTCACTTTCAACCGGCGCGAGGACCAGCATCTCATCACCTGCCCCTGCCTGCTGATCGCCGGCGGCAAGGATGACAACAGCCCGGCACGGGTGATGGAAAAGATGGCGGACCGCCTGCCGGATGCGGCATTGCTGGTAATTGAAAATGCCGGTCATCTGGTGAATAGTGAGGCGCATCAGGACTGCAACAGGGCCATCAGCGCCTTTCTGCGGCGCCTGCGGGGCAATGGCATCAACAATCGGGACCGGTGACAGCATGCATGACGGGGGTACATCACGGTTTGACGGACAGCTTGTCGACGCACCGATTTTCGATCCGGACAGCTGGAACCTGACCGATTTCGAGGCGGCACTCTGCGCCGAGACACGCGCCCTGGCGCAGGGGAAATTCGCGTCACGCGCCGCCGAGATCGACCGCGATGCGCGCTTCCCGACCGAGAATTACGCCGATCTGAAGGCGCAGGACCTTCTTGGCATCTGCATTCCCGCCGAGCATGGTGGGCGCGGCGCCGATCTGCGCGCCTATATGCTGGCGGCTGCCGAAATCGGTCGCTATTGCGGAGCCACCGCGCTGACCTTCAACATGCATGTCAGTTCCTGCCTGTGGACCGGTGTTCTGGCCGACGGTGTCGATATGAGCGCGGCGCAGCGCGCGGAACATGCGACCATGCGGGCCCACCATTACAACCGCATCCTCAAAGATGGCGCGATCTACGCACAGCCCTTTTCCGAGGGCGGTGACGCGGCGGCCGGCAAGGCGGCCTTCGGCACCACCGCTTTGCGGACCGATGGCGGCTGGATCATCAATGGCCGCAAGATCTTCGCCTCGCTGTCGGGCCACGCCGATTATTACGGCGTCCTGTGTACCGAGCTCGACACGCCGGACAGCCGCCCGTCCCGCGCCAACACCATGTATGTGGCGGTCCAGCGCGACACCCCGGGCGTGTCCGTCGAGGGGCATTGGGACCCGCTTGGCATGCGCGGCACCGTGTCGAGAACATTGATCTTCAAGGATGTCTTCATCCCGTTCAGCGAACAGCTGATGCCGCGCGGCGTCTATTTCAACGCCGCCAGGCAATGGCCACACATGTTCATGACATTGACGCCAAGCTATATGGGGATCGCGCAGGCGGCCTATGATTTCACGGTACGGTATCTGCGCGGCGAGATGCCCGGCACGCCGCCGGTGAAGCGCCGCATGTACCCGACCAAACAGCTTGCCGTCGCGCAGATGAAGATCATGCTGGAACAGACCAAGTCGCTGTGGTTCCAGTCGATCAGCGAGGCGCGCCCCAACCCCGGCAAGGAGTCGCTGCTGCGCGCCTGGGCGGCGCAATACAGCGTCATGGAGAACGCCAACGAGATCGCGCAGCTTGCGATCCGCACCTGTGGCGGGCAGGCGATGCTGAAATCGCTGCCTCTGGAGCGGCTCTATCGTGACAGCCGGTGTGGTGCGCTGATGCTGCCCTGGACGGCGGAGCTGTGCACCGACATGCTTGGTAAGGGCGTGTTGTACGAGACCGGCGAGACCGACGAGGACCAGGCCTAGGGTGCTGAACCGCCGGATTGACAGCCTGGTGGCGGCGCATGCCGCCGCGACCCCGCAACGGACGGCCCTGACCTTTGAGGGCGCGAGCCTGGATTACGCGGCGCTGGAGACCGCCGTCGGTGCGATGGCGGGATGGCTGGCGGCGCAGGGAATCACCGCCGGCGACCGGGTCGCCCTCTATGCCCGCAACCACCCCGACAGCTTCATCACGCTGCTGGCCGTCTCGCGCCTCGGCGCGTTGATGGTGCCGCTGAACTGGCGGCTGTCGCCGGCCGAGCTGTCCTGGCAGATGGCTGACGCCGCGCCGTCACTCCTGATCCATGGTCCGGATTTCACCGAGATGGCGACAAGGCTGGCGACGGAGTCAGCCTGCCCGCGAATCGCGCTTGGCGGCCCGCTCGATGAGGCACGGGACGGCCATCACCTTGCCGAGACGGATGGTACGGGCAGCCCCGACGCCGAACTGATGATCGTCTATACCTCGGGAACGACCGGCCGGCCGAAGGGCGCGGTGCTGGCGCAGCCGGCGATGATCGCCAACGCCGTGATGAGCCATGACGCCTATGCGATGCGGCCCGATGACGTGGTGCTGAACATCCTGCCGCTGTTCCATGTCGGCGGGCTGAACATCCAGCCGCTGCCGGCGCTGCTGCTTGGCGCGCATGTCGTCATCGCGCCGGCCTTCGACCCGGCCGCCACGCTGGCCCTGATCGACGGCCATGCCATCACCCAGGTCACGGTGGTGCCGACGGTGCTGGCGGCATTGCTGGCGCAGGAGGGCTGGCTGACAGCAAATCTGGCCAGTCTTCGCATGATCGCCATCGGGTCGACCGACGTGCCGGTGCCACTGATCGAGGCGGTTCATGACCGCGGCATTCCGGTTGTGCAGGTCTATGGCGCCACCGAGACGGCGCCGACGGCGATCTATCAGACCGCCGATATCGCCTTTGACAGCGCCGGGTCGATCGGGCGTGCGGGATGCGCCTGCGAAATCCGCATCACCGGTCCGGACGGCACCGACATGCCGGTCGGCGAGGTTGGCGAGATCTGGGTTCGCGGTGCCAATATCCTGACCCGCTACTGGAACAATGAGGCGGCCAGCCGGGCCAGCATCACCGATGGCTGGTTCCATACCGGCGACATGGCGCGGATCGACGATGCGGGGCTGTACTGGTTCGCCGACCGGTTGAAGCATGTCATCATCTCCGGCGGCGAGAATATCTATCCGGCCGAACTGGAACGCGTGCTTCGCGAGATGCCGGGGCTGGCCGAATTCGCCGTTGTCGGGCGGGATGATGAAAGATGGGGCCAGGTTCCCGTCATTGTCGCGGTGCGCGCCGAGGCGACGGTCACCGGCGACGCCGTGCTGGCGCATTTCGACGGGCGGCTGGCCCGTTTCAAGCGGCCGAAGGATGTGGTGTTCGTCGCGGCGCTGCCGCGCAACGCCCTTGGCAAGATCGTTGCCGACGAGGTGCGGGCGCTACTCGAATCCTGACCCGGATACCCCGCCCTACCCCATCATGGATGGCAGGAACAGCGCGATCGACGGCACCGCCGCCAGCAGGATCAGACGGATGATGTCGGCCACCCAGAACGGCGTCACGCCCCTGAAGATGGTGCCGACCGACACATCCTTCAGCACGCCTTTCAGGACAAACACATTCAGCCCGATGGGCGGTGTGATCAGGCTGATCTCGGTCACCACGACAACCAGGATGCCGAACCAGATCAGGTCGAATCCAAGGCTTGCCACCACCGGCGCGAAGATCGGCACGGTCAACAGGATCATCGACAGCGATTCGAACACACACCCGAGAAGCACATAGATCAGCAGGATGATGAAAATCACCCCGAGCGGTGACAGATCGAACGCGGTCACAATGCTGATCAGCCCGTCGGGAAGACCGGCCCGGTTGACGAAATTCGAGAAGATCAGCGCACCGAACAGAATGAAGAACAGCTTCGCCGTGGTGATCGTGGTCTCGCGAAGCACCTGCATCAGCGCGCCGTCACGAAGCGCGCCGCGCCGCCAGGCGATCAGCAGCGCGCCGGCAGCACCCATGCCCGACGCCTCGGTCGGGGTGAACATGCCGGCATAGATCCCGCCGATGACGAAGATGAACAGGCCAAGCGTCGTCCAGACATCGCGCAGGGCGAGAAACCGCTCGCGCCAGTTCGACCGCTCACCGGCCGGGCCAAGCGCCGGGTTGCGCGTCACAACGAACACCACCGCAAGGATGTAGAACAGAATGCCGAGAAGGCCGGGAAGCACGCCGGCGACGAACAGCTTGCCAACCGATTGTTCGGTCAGGAAGCCATAGATCACCAGCATCACGCTTGGCGGGATCAGAATCCCCAGCGTGCCACCGGCGGCGATCGAGGCGGTGGCAAGTGAATCATCATATTTATAGCGCCGCATCTCGGGCATCGAGACCTTTGACATCGTCGCCGCGGTCGCCAGCGAGGATCCGCAGATAGCCGAGAACATACCGCAGGCGGCAATCGTCGACATGGCAAGGCCACCACGACGATGGCCAAGGAACACATAGGCGGCGCGGTAGAGTTCGCGCGCCATGCCGCCACGCTCGACCAGAAGACCCATCAGGATGAACATCGGCAGCACCGACAATTCATATTTCTGGCCGGAATCAATCACCAGCCGCGCGGCGTTGGAAATCGCCGCCCGTTCACTGGCAAGAAGCGAGAAGCCGACGCCGCCGACAATGCCGAGCGCAAGGCCAAGCGGCATCCGCAGGAAGGCGAGGAACAGCAGGGCGGCAAAGCCGATCAGCGAAACAATCATGAATCAGTCCCCCGGCGCCCGGCCGCCGGTTTCATCGGGCAGCATCCGCCCCGGCCGCAGCAGCAGGCGAAGGCCGCGAAAGCCGGCAAAGACCGCCGACAGATAGATCATGGCGGTGATCAGGCTGACAATGAGATAGCGCGGGATATGAAGATAGATCGTCTTGTCGCCATCTTCCCAGGCACGCACCGCGTAACCGAACACCCGGTCGGCGACGATGAAGACGGCGATGACCGTGGCAACGCTGAAAAGCACGCTGACGGCCCAGCCGAACCAGCCCTTGCGCACGAAGCTGAACAGATCGACCACAACCTGGTCATCACGCAGAAACATCGCCGGCAGCGAAAAGAAGATGGTGCCCGCCATCGAGATCTGCACAAGTTCCGTCGCGCCCACCACCGGCGCCCGGAAAAAGTAACGGCCAATCACATCGACACAGGTCAGCGCGACAAGCCACAGCAGCACAAGACAGGCCAGCATCAGGCAGATATCGGCAATCTTGCCGGCGACCCGATTGAGCCGTGCGATCAGCGGATGGTCGTTGGCGACATCATTCATCGTCGTGATCCTCCTCCCCGGCGCCGCGCCTTGCAGCGCCGCGCATCAGTCTTCCAGAACCCGAATAGCAATTGTTGGCCGGACAACCAACCCGGTTTTCCGCCTTTTTTCAGCTTGCGCGATCCGCCCTTACGCGGGAGAACCCGGCCTTCACCGCATAGCCTGACACAATCGCCTTGCGATCTTCATGGCTGAGCACGTCATCGATATTGTCAAAACCGGCCGGGGCCAGCTTCTCGACCTCGTCGATCACGCCTTCAGGCCCGCCCTTCCTGTTGTTTACAACAATCTCGGCAGTGATCGGCAGGCGCTGCTTTTCATAGAACCAGAGGGCGGCGCGCGGATGTTCGGCCTGTTGCAGCTGGTCACTGAGGCAGCGCGCGTCGAGAATGGCTTGGCTGGCGCCGTTGGAGCCGACCGGATACATCGGATGCGCGGCATCCCCAAGCAGCGTCACCCGCCCGAAGGTCCATCGCGGCAGCGGGTCACGGTCGGCCATCGGATATTCGAAAATCCCGTCGGTTGCCCGCACCAGGCCCTCAATGTCGAAATCCGGGATGGCGAATCGCAGCGCGTGCGGCAGCACTGTCGACAGCGACACGCCGCGCGACCAGCTATTGTCCGGCGGCGGCGTGATCGCCGGATCTTTTGTCCGGATATTGACCACCCAGTTCATCAACTGCCGGCCATCCTTCGGCGTGTCGATCGGATACAGCACAAATTTGCCGCCAAGTCCGCCACCGATGGCCATGCTCTCGCCATCACGCCAGGACGGCCATTGCGACGCACCGCGCCACATCATCACGCCGTTCCAGCTTGGACTTGCCTCGTCGGGATAGAATAGTTTCCGGCCGCAGGAATGAATGCCATCGGCACAGACCAGAATGTCGCCCTTCGCCGTCATGCCGCCGGCCCCTTCCAGCGTGTCGACGAAATTCGCCGTAACACAGGCTTCATTCTGCACAAACCCGGCAAGCCGCCTGCCGGTGACAACCGCTTCGGGACCGGCGCGTTCGATCAATGCGTCATAGAGAAGCTTCTGCAGCCTGCCGCGATGGATGGAAAATTGTGGCACCTCGTGACCGGCATGCATGCCGCGCAGTTCGGACCAGACCTCCTGGCCGGACTTGGTGAAATAGGTCAGGCTGCGGGTCCGCAAGCCGACCATATCCAGCGCGCCGAGAAGGCCAAGCGCCTCGAGCTCGCGTATGGCGTGTGGCAGAATATTGATTCCGACACCGGCCTCGCGGATCTGCGCGGCGGATTCGAATACCTGCACATCAATGTTCCTGGCCCGCAGCATCAGCGCGGTGGTCAGGCCGCCGATCCCGCCACCGGCGATGATGACCTTCATGTCAGCCGTCCTCGGGCGGTGGCAGGAAATCTACCTCATGCTTGGCGGACAATTCGACGACCTCGGCCGGGTTTGCGGTCGGCCCCAGATTATGAATGCCCCAGAACAGATCATAGAGCTTGCGCGCCGGTGACACCCAGAACAGGCATTTGTTGGTCTCTTCGGAATTGTTGAAGATACCGTGCGGAATGCCCCGCGGCAGCCGGATCAGATCACCCGGCGTGGCGATGGCCTCCGAGCCGTCAAGAATGAGATCGAACTTTCCCTCGAGAACATAGATGAACTCATCCTGTTCGGGATGGATATGCGGCGGCACAAAGGTGCCGGGCGGCAGCGTCGCATGCCAGGAAAAGGAATGCTCGCTCCATTGTTTCGGGACATAGGTCTGGCCAAGAATGTTCCAGGTAATATCCTCCATCCCCTCATTCGACTTCGTGACACCGGCTGTCATCTGCATCTGTTCACCTCTTCGGCATGAAATCGCTGCGACTGGGCCTGACGGTAACAGACACCCCGGCATGGGGCAATCAGCCAGCATCATCCCCGGTGCGCCAAAATGATGCGGCATAAGATTGCCAAAGTGCCGGTTTTTGCTTGACTGTAACGAAAGACCCATCACAGGCTATCGAGTGATTATTTGTCCAACCCGGGCATGGCACAAGAGGCTCCATGAAGGACCTTGATGCGGCCCGGCGTTATCTTGCAAGGAGGAATTGCATGAAAAAGATTGTTGCTGGTCTGGTCATGGCGCTGCCAATGCTGGCGTCCGGTCAGGCGATGGCCGCTGACAAGGAGCTGATTATCTCGTCCTGGGCGGCACCTGTTCACACCATGAACAAGGATATTTTCCCCTGGATGATCTCCGAGATGGAGAGGTGTTCGGGCGGCAGCCTGTCGGCAAAGATCGAATACGGGCTGGCCCCGCCGCCAGCGCAATATGACACTGTTCGTGACGGAGTCGCGGATTTCGGCTGGATCGTCTATGGCTATACCCCGGGCAAGTTCGAGACCACGAAGATCGCCGAACTTCCGGGCAATGGTGGCAACGCCGAGGACATGTCGGTGGCCTTCCAGATGACGCATGAGAAGTATCTCGCTGCGGCAAAGGAAGCCAAGGGCGTCAAGATCCTCACCAACTATGTTCACGGCCCGGGCCATGTGAACACGACCAAGCCGGTCAGTTCATACAAGGATATCGTCGGCATGAAGCTTCGTGTTGGCGGCGGTGTCGCCAATGACATCGGCACCGCGCTTGGCGTCGCCGGTGTCAACATGCCGGCCCCGGCCGTTTACGAGGCCGTATCGTCGGGCGTGACCGAGGGCGTCTTCTTCCCGATGGAAACCATGTATGCCTTCAAGGTCGCCGAGGTTGCCAAATACACCTTCCGCAACCCGGAAGGCATGTACACCACCGCCTTCGGCCTGATCATGAACAGCGACACCTATGACGATCTGTCGGCAGCGCACAAAAAGTGCATCGACGGCATGACCGGTGTCGACATGGCGCGCCGGGTCGGCAAATGGTGGGATGAGGCCGACGCGCTCGGTTATGAGAAGTTTGGCGAAATGGGTGGCACCGTCACCGATGCCAGCGCCGCCGAGCAGGCCTATTTCCGCGAGAAGACCGCCGGCGTGGAAGCCGCGGTTCTTGCCGCCATTGACGGGCGCGGTGTCGACGCCAAGGCCGCCCTGGACTATTTCCGCGCGCAGCTGAAGTAAGGCCGGGACGCCTCATTGTCACCAGACACTCTGACAGGCGGCCCATGGGCCGCCTGTTCCATTTCAGTTCCATTTCTCAGTCAACGGACCAAACCCGTATGAACACTCTCCTGCCATTCGCCGCCTCGGACATGCCGCTTGCCTTCAGGCCGCCAGCCGACCCTGACGACGCCTATGAGAACAGGCTTCATATTCCGAATGCCGACAAGCATCTGTCAGCCTGGCCGGTGGACGCCGCCGCCTTTCGCGACCGCCATCCTGACAGCGACTGTGACCGCAGCTACGGCACCGGTGAACGCAGCGCCTATGATCTGTTCCTGCCTGAGGGCGGCATACAGGCGGCAACAGGCGTTGTCGCCTTCGTTCATGGCGGCTATTGGGTTGCGCTGTCGAAGAGTGATGTCTCGCATCTTGCATCCGGCCTGCTGGCACGCGGATGGGCCGTGGCGATGATCAGCTATACGCTGGCGCCGCAGGCCCGGATCGCCGACATCACCCGCGAAATCGCCAACGCTGTCACCGCGCTTGGCGAGGTCGGGACCGGTCCGCTGCGGCTTGCCGGGCATTCGGCCGGCGGCCATCTTGTCACCCGCGTGATGTGCCGCGATGTGGATCTTGGCGCCGCGGCGCTGGACCGGCTTGACCGGGTGGTGTCGATCAGCGGGCTTCACGATCTGCGCCCGTTGCGGACGCTGGCAAAAAATGATCTGTGGCGGCTTGATGATGATGAATCGGTTCAGGAAAGCCCGGCTCTGCGCAGTCCGCGCCAGAACATCGATCTTGTCTGTGTCGCCGGCGCCGAGGAGCGCCCGGAATTCATCCGTCAGAACGCATTGCTGCCGCTTGTCTGGCAGGGGCTTGGGGTGCCGGGCCATGGCCAGCTCCTGGCCGGCCACAATCATTTCACCATCATCGAGACAATGACCGACCCGCGGAGCCGCCTGTGCGATCTGATCGCCGCACCGCTTGGCTGAACGCCGCACCGCTTGGCTGAACGCCGGCCGGGCTAGAGCCGCGCGTAGGTGCTTGT
>JAYQDX010000030.1:23355-25110 GCA_038138545.1 Rhodobiaceae bacterium
CGCCGCACCGCTTGGCTGAACGCCGGCCGGGCTAGAGCCGCGCGTAGGTGCTTGTCAGGTCGGCCGCCAGCTTGCCCGAAGCGCTGTCGGTGATGGTGATCCGGCCGACAATCAGCCGCCGTCCGGCCTTCAGGATGTCGACCGTGACATCACCGCCCGCATTCCCCAGCGGACGCAGGAACCGGCTGGCGATATCCACCGTCGTGATCGGGGCATAGCTGCCGATGGCCGCGGTGACCGCCGCGATCATCGCGGTGTCGGCGGCGGCGACAATGGCCTGTCCGCAGATCATGCCGGCGTCGCGCGTCAGCCTGTCGCTGAATGGCAGGTGAAAGCAGGAGCGCGCTGGCGAGACAGACGTCACCCGAAGTTCCAGATCACGCACCCAGGGCGCCGTCACCTCATCGAGCAGCGCCTGCGCGGCGGCAACATCGAAGGCGCCCTCCGGTGCCTCTTTACCAGTTTCCGACATCACTCCATCCCCTGCTATTTCCGGCACCGCATCGCGGCCAGCACCCTTGACTAACCGGACGGTCGATCTTTACCGTGACATGATCCTTGCCGGTTTCGCAGGACCGGTCAAGCCGGTCGCCGGCACCGGATGCAGACCCGGATATCAGCCCAAATAAAGGCCCGCATACAGGCAGGCAAAGGGGGATCGACAATGTCGGATGAGAGCGACAAGGCTGCCAGCGTGAATGCGGCGAAAACCGCCCGCGCCGTTGCCGAGACGATGATCGGGAAATGTGGATTCTCGCAGCTTCTCGGCATGGAGATTGTCGATTCCGGAGCGGATTTCGCGATCGTCGGCATGACGCTTGACGCACCGCATCTCAACGGGTTTGGCATCGCCCATGGCGGCGCCATCTTCGCGCTTGCCGACACCGCCTTCGCCCATGCCTGCAATTCCGAGAACATCGTGACGGTGGCGCAGCAATGTCAGGTGAATTTCCTGAAACCGGGCAAGGCCGGCGACAGGCTGACAGCCACCGCGCGCGGCCGCACCCGATCCGGCCGCACCGGCCTCTATGACGTGACCATCGCCATCGAGGATGGCACTGTCATCGCCGAATTCAGGGGTATGTCACGGACCCTCACCGACCCTGTCATACCTTCCCCCGCATGAGCCCTGACCAACCGCCGAAAACACGAGACCAAGATGCGTGACCTGACACCTTCAAAAGACATTCTCGACCCCATCGAGATCGCCTCGCGCGACGAGATCGAGGCCCTGCAATTGCAGCGTCTGAAATGGACGCTTGCCCATGCCTATGAGAATGTGCCGCTCTATCGCCGCAAGTTCGACGAGGCGGGGGTTCACCCGGATGATCTGAAGGCGATCGGAGACATCGCCGGATTTCCCTTCACGACGAAAGAGGATCTGCGGCAGAGCTATCCGTTCGAGATGATGGCCGTGCCGCTTGAGAAGGTGGCGCGGATTCACGCCTCGAGCGGCACCACCGGCAAGCCGACCGTCGTCGGTTACACACAGACGGATGTCGATAACTGGGCGCATCTGGTGGCGCGCTCGATCCGCGCCTCGGGCGGGCGCCCCGGTGACCGCGTCCATGTCGCCTATGGCTATGGGTTGTTCACCGGCGGGCTTGGCGCGCATTACGGTGCCGAGGCAATGGGATGCACGGTGATCCCGGTCAGTGGCGGCATGACACAGCGGCAGGTACAGTTGATTGTCGATTTCAAGCCCGACATCATCATGGTCACGCCATCCTACATGCTGGCCATCGCCGACGAGTT
>JAYQDX010000031.1:0-6557 GCA_038138545.1 Rhodobiaceae bacterium
CCCCGCCTCGATTCCGCCAAGTGTCAGCTTGCCACCACCGGACAGGCTGAGCTTCTTGGATGTTCCGCTATCGTCGCTCATCTACGAACCCTTTCCTGGCGATTGGCGTGCGCCGCAATGCGTGTCGCACATCCCATCGCCCATCTGCGCACGGTGATACACCGGTATCACCGTGCCTGACAAGCCGAAGACACAGAAAAGACCTCCATGCGCATCAGCTCAAGACGGAGTGTCTCCGCCAATTTCGATGCCCTGCCACGACGAACGCCGACAAAGGCAAGGCTGTCACGGCCGAAGATCCGGCCAAGTTCCCCGGCGTCCAGGCTGCGGCTTGTCCACTCGACAGAAAGCCGTGAGGACAGACGCCGGAATTCCCGCTCCGAGGCATCAGGTGCGGCAAGCAGCCCGACAAAGCCGACCGCCTCGGCAGCCAGTTTTCCCGACCCGCCAACAAGGCATCCGGCGCGTCGCGCCATGCCGGCAGTGGCGATGGCCCGCGCCCTCAGCATCCTGGCAATCTGTTTGATGTCGGCTTCAGCGTCACCGAACCCCGCGCCGATCCGGCGGTTCAGCAATTTCCTGTCATCGGCCCGGCGCAGGCTCTCGGCGCTCAGCTCGATCCAGGCGCCGCGGCCAGGCAGCCTTTCCGCCAGATCGACGACAGCATGCCCCTCGGGGCCGGCAACGAACCGGATCAGCCGGTCACGTGGCAGGCTCTTGCCGGACAGGATGCAGGTGCGCTCGGCCATGCGTTCCTCCGGACCATGGTGCTAGCTTGCCGCCGGCGCGTCGCCGGAACCGGCATCGGCCTCAGCGTCACCGGCCGGCATCTCTGCCGCTTCGGCATCCTCGTCATCGAACCAGTGCGCGCGCGCGGCCATGATGATGTCACCGGCCTCGGTATCATCCTCCAGCCCATGCTCCGACAGCAGCGCGACAAGCTCATCACTGTCGAGATCGGCAAGATCGTCAAGCGTGACAACGCCGTTCTCGGCAAGTTTCAGCATCATGCCGAGGCTGATATATTCGAAATTGCGGAGATCATCAGCAACCTTCAGCGCATCCAGCGCCTCATTGATCCGCTGTGATTCACGCTCGACAAACTCGACGGCACGGGTCTGCAGTTCCCCGGCGATCGATTCATCGAAACCCTGAATCGTTGACAGCTCCTCGATCGGGGTCTCGGCGATTTCCTCGGGCAGAACGAAACCTTCGGCGACAAGAAGGTGGGCAATGACATCATCGATATTCAGTGCCTCGATGAAGCGTGCGGAGCGGGTGCGGAATTCCTCCTGGCGGCGCTCCGATTCCTCGGCCTCGGTCAGGATGTCGATATACCAGCCCGACAATTGCGAGGCGAGGCGGACATTCTGGCCACGCCGGCCAATGGCAAGGCTGAGCTGGTCGTCCGGAACGACGACCTCCATGCGGCTTGCCACCTCATCCATCACCACCTTGGCAACCTCGGCGGGTGCCAGCGCGTTGACGACAAAGGATGCCGGATCCTCGGTATAGGGGATGATCTCCACCTTCTCGCCCTGCAATTCACCGACAACCGCCTGCACGCGGCTTCCCCGCATGCCGACACAGGCACCGACCGGATCGATTCCGGGGTCCTTCGACAGCACGGTGATCTTGGCGCGGCTTCCGGCCTCGCGGGCCACGCCCTTGATCTCGATGATGCCATCATAGATTTCCGGCACTTCCTGGGTGAACAGCTTGGCCATGAATTCGTTGCAGGCGCGCGACAGGAAAATCTGCGGGCCGCGCGGTTCCTCGCGAACATCGATAATATAGGCGCGCACGCGGTCGCCCTGGCGCAGATTCTCGCGCGGGATCATCTCCTCGCGGCGGATCACCGCCTCGGCACGTCCAAGATCGACCGTGATCGAATAGCTCTCGGCGCGTTTCACCGTGCCGACGACGATCTCGCCAACCCGGTCCTTGTATTCCTCATACTGGCGCGCCCGCTCGGCATCACGGACTTTCTGCGAGATGACCTGCTTGGCCGTCTGCGCAGCGATGCGGCCAAACTCGATCGGGGGCAGGGGCTGACGCCAGAATTCACCAACCGCCAGCGGCGGCGTCTGTCTGGCGCCTTCCTCACTGTTCATCTGCGTGGCGTCATCCTCGACCTCCTCGACGACCTCGATCCAGCGTTCGAGGGTGATGGCACCGCTCTTCCGGTCGATCATCGCGCGGATGTCGCGGTCCAGCCCGTATTTGGCGCGGCCAGCCTTCTGGATGGCCTCTTCCATGGCCACCATGACCTCTTCGCGATCAATCGATTTCTCGCGCGCCACCACATCGGCGACCTGGATAAGCTCAAGCCCTGGGATCGATGATGTATCCATTTTTCTTCTACCTGCTCAGTTGCGTCCGTCAGGACGTGTAGATGTTGCCGTTCAGGACCTGGCGGTCGCCTCACGGGCCAGAATTTCAGTTGGATCGATTCGCGCCGAATCAATCTCTTCAAAGGCAAAGGCGAACCTGCCAAAGCTGGTTTCGATGATGATCTTTCCATCCCCGTCAAGACCGCCAAGACGCCCGTTGAATCGCTTGCGGCCGTCAAGCATGAAGCGGAGCGTGAGTTTCGCCAACTCACCGGCAAAGCGTTCATAATCCTCGCTACGGGTCAGCGGCCGGTCGATCCCCGGCGAACTGACCTCGAGCGTGTAGGCGCTGGAGATCGGGTCGTCAACATCGAGGAGCGCCGCGACATGCCGGCTCAGCTGTTCGCAATCCTCGACCGTCATGTCACGGTCTTCCTTGGGTTCGGCCATGATCTGAAGCTGGCTACGGCCGGTCTTCACGCCGGAATACCGCACCCTGACAAGATGGAAGCCAAGATCTTCCACCGCATCTTCAATGATCTGGCTGACCCGTGATTCGACCAATGTCCGATCTTCCCGTTTCCGCCTTTCAATCCGTGTCCGGCAGCACCGGACGTGACCAGATCTTCAGGCAATAAAAAAGTGGGCCAGCGGCCCACCGTCTGATGCGACAGTATGTTGTTGCAACGTATATAATCGGTTGTCGGCGGCAAGGCAAGGGCGAAGCGGCGCAAACCGGCACGCCGGATCATGACGCCGTGTCAGTGCGCCGACGCTCAAACAGGAACCAGTTCGGGATGCGGGATTCGCGCTCCGCCTTCTTCATGTACCGCGTTGGCACCAGTGCCTGTGGCCGCTCGCGCCAGTCCGCCGGCCGGCGCGCGGTCCAGCGGAAATCGGGGTGCGAGCAGGCCGCCCGGAGAAGCCAGGACTTTGCCACCGGATGATCGCTTGCCAGCACAAGACTGCCATCCGGCCTGATCAGCCGGGCCAGCTCATCCAGCACGGCGGGAGCAAGGATCCGCCGCGCCGCATGGCGGCGCTTCGGCCAGGGGTCGGGGAACAGCACATAGGCACCGGCAAGGCTGGCCTTCGGCATGGCAGCCAGGATCAGGCGGACATCGTCATCCCAGATACGGATGTTGGACAGCTCCTGGTCCTCGATATGTCGGAGCAGGCTGGCAACGCCGTTGATAAAGGGTTCGGCGCCGATGAAACCGGCATCCGGACGTGCCGCCGCAACAGCCGCCAGATTCTCGCCGCCACCAAAGCCTATCTCGAGGAATATGTCATCGGGCGAATGGCCGAACTGCGCCGGCGGCGGCTTTGCCGGATCATAGCGAAGTAGCGGGAGCTGTCCGTCAAGCAGCCCCTGCATTGTCGTGCGGAGCTTCCGCCCCTTGCGGCGCCCATAGAAATGGAGACCATGGGAAGGGGGCCCCTTGAAACCGGAATCGTCATCTTCAGGCCTGGTCATCGCACTGGCACCGGAATGCCGACCCCGTCAGACCGAGGCGGCCAGCTTGTCGGCCAGATCGACAGCTTCCCAGCTGAAGGTGCCCTCGCCAGCCTCGCCGGCCATGCGGCCGAAATGACCATAGGCGGCGGTTGGCGCATAGATCGGCCTGTTCAGGCCAAGATGCTGGCGAATGTTGCGCGGCGTCAGTGGCATCGCGCCGACCAGCGCCTCTTCAAGGCGCGTATCATCAACCGTCCCCGTCCCATGCGTGTTGGCATAGACCGAAACCGGCGCGGCCACGCCGATGGCGTAGGCAAGCTGGATGGTACACCGCTCGGCAAGACCGGCGGCAACAACATTCTTGGCCAAATAGCGCGCCGCATAGGCAGCCGACCGGTCAACCTTTGTCGGGTCCTTGCCCGAAAAGGCACCGCCACCATGCGGCGCCGCGCCGCCGTAAGTGTCGACGATGATCTTGCGGCCGGTCAGCCCGGCATCACCATCAGGGCCACCAATGACGAAATTACCGGTCGGGTTGACCAGCAGATCCTCGGCACCGACCATCCAGCCTTCGGGCAGGATGTCGGCGATCACCGGCGTGACCAGCCGGCGGATATCATCCTGGCTTGCGCTGGCGTCATGCTGCGTCGACAGCACGATCTTGTGCGCGCCGGTCGGGCGGCCGTCATCATCATAGGCAAGCGTGATCTGGCTTTTCGAATCCGGCCCGAGGATGGAATCGGCTTCCGCCTTGCGAATCTCGGCAAGCCGTTTCAGAATCTGGTGCGAATAATGGATCGCCGCCGGCATCAACACGTCGGTCTCGCGGCAGGCATAGCCGAACATCAGACCCTGATCGCCAGCGCCTTCATCCTTGTCATCGCCTTCATCCACACCCATCGCGATGTCGGTTGACTGCTCATGGAGATAGTTCTGGAACTCGAAATGCGCGTGATGGAACTTGTCCTGCTCATAGCCGATATCGGCAACGGCACCGCGCACCGCACCCTCGATCGAGTTCATGATGCCGGCAAGCTTTTCACTGGACGCGCGAACCTCGCCGCCAATCACCACGCGGTTGGTCGTGGCAAAGGTTTCGCAGGCGACACGGGCTTCGGCCTCTTCGGCCAGAAACAGGTCCAGAACGGTGTCTGACACGCGGTCGCACAATTTGTCAGGATGTCCCTCGGAAACCGATTCTGAGGTGAAAAGATGACCCATATCTATCTCCAGCTTCTTTAACGTCTGCTCTACTGCCCCATCGACCTGCGCCGGTCAAGGCAGATGATGATGCCGGCAAGCATGAAAAGCAGCATCAGGAAGCCCGCCTCCCGCCACCGCGCATAGGCTGTTCGCGGCAGTGACGGCGGGATTTTTACATCCAGAAAACCTGTCTCGCCAAGGCCGATTTCGCCAAGCACCCGCCCGGCGCCATCGAAAACGGCGCTGATGCCGGTATTGGCCACCCGGATCATCGGGATACCCTCCTCGACTGCCCGCATACGGGCCTGGGCCAGATGCTGCCAGGGACCCGGCGTATGGCCGAACCAGGCATCATTCGTCAGATTGACGAGCATGTCGGGGCGCGGCCCAGGGGAGATGACCTCCCCCGCAAACAATGTCTCGTAGCAGATCAGAAGCTGCAGATGGCCATAATGCGGCAGGGTGAACAGCCTGTTGCTGTCAGCCGGTGAAAAGTCGGTAGGGCCGACAAGGGCGTCAGCAAAGGGGAGAATCCGCCGAAACGGCAGATATTCGCCAAACGGCACAAGTCGGCGCTTGTCATAGAGTGCCTCGATGCGGCCCTGAGGGGTGATCAGAGCGGCGGCATTGAACAGCCGGTCCTGCGAGTCGAATCTCGGCACGCCGGTGATCAGCCAGCCATCGAATGGCAACACCTGCCAGCTGGTCTCGCGAAGCAGCGCCTCCTCGCGATCGAGAAGGCCGGCAAAGGCGGTTTCAGGCCAGATCACCAGCTGCGGAACAGGAAGGGTGTCGCGTGACAGGGATACCAGACTCTGAAGATGGTCGGGGCGAAGCGTGCGGTCCCATTTTTCATGCTGCGGGATCGCCGGCTGCACAATCCGAATCTTTTTCGGCAGGGCGTCCTCAGCCAGCGGCGGCAGATCCGCAAGCCGCGCCATGCCCGCGACCGCTGCCAGCGGCACGACAAGAAATGTGACAGCCGCCAGCCGTCGCCAGCCAAGCCACCAGAGCGCCGGTGCCATGGCCCAGACAAGCGCCATCAGGGTCAGGCCGTAAAGACCGAGGAACGCCGCCATCTGCAGCAGCGACAGATGCGCCGAAAACAGATATCCGGGCGCGTTCCAGGGGAACCCTGTGGCGACATGGCCGCGCGCCCATTCGCACAGCGACAGCATCACCGCGAACAGCACCAGCCGCGCCAGCGGTGCCCGGCCAAGCCGGTGCGCCAGCAGGCCTGCCGGCAGCCAGAACAGGGCCAGAAGCGCCGGAATGCCGAACAGGGGAAGGGGGATCAACGGCCAGTGGCCTGTCGCCCCGGTCACCATTGACAGCGAAATCCACCAGAGTGAGGCCAGGAACCAGCCGAAACCGGCGACACCGCCGATCAGGCCCGCCTCGATCATCGAGCCCGCACGGGCCAGCATCACGGCCGGCACGGCAAGCGCCAAAATCAGAGGTACAAGGCCGAATGGCGGCAATGAAAACGAGGCTGCCGCACCCGCCAGAAGGGCGACGCCAAGATGCCGCCAGGGCGGACGGGCGCCAGTCACCAATGCATC
>JAYQDX010000031.1:6657-13054 GCA_038138545.1 Rhodobiaceae bacterium
CCGACTGGGCATAGGGGTTGGCGATGCCAAGCCTCGCCAGAACATGAATCTCGCCAGCTTCCATCCGATCGGCCTCATCATCGGTCTGGTGGTCATGCCCCATCAGATGCAGCAGACCGTGAACCCACAGATGCGTCAGATGGTCGGGGATGCTCTTTGATTCCCGCGTCGCCTCGCGGCACAGCGTTTCCCAGGCAAGGGCGATTTCACCCGGTGCCAGCCTGCCCGCGTCCAGCCCACCTTGGCCGCCAGTGGCGGCGGCCATCATCGCGCCATCATCGCCTGACGGGAAGGACAGCACGTTTGTTGGCGCATCCTTGCCGCGAAACTGTAGATTGAGGTCACGGATCCGCTCATCGCCGGCGAACAACGCACCCACTTCAAGCGGCGGCCAGTCGAAGGTCTCGCAGGCGATATCCGTTGCCCGCACCAGCGACGGCCGGACAGCGTCAATCATATCGTCCGGCCATACATGCCGGTCGATGACCATTTCCAGATGGCTGCCGCCACCGGTCCGCCATTGTTCGGATGAGAGAGGGTCCGGGTCCGGACTGTCAGGCTCCAGGGGCATCGTGATCATGCCAGTAACTTCTGCGGCTCCTTGCAGGTCTGTCGGCGTCATGCGCCGATACCCCATTTGGACTGATTTTGCGCCATCTGTCCAGTGGCTTGCTTGTTTCAGCTGTCGCTTTCATAGGCCTGAAGGATTCGCGCCACCACCGGATGCCTCACAACATCCTTGCCTGACAGGTGTTTGATCCCCACACCCTCGACATTGTCAAGCCGCGCAACGGCATCGGCGAGGCCGGATGGCTGGCCTTCGGGAAGGTCGATCTGACTGAGATCACCGGTGATGACCATGCGCGAATCCTGACCAAGCCGGGTCAGCACCATCTTCATCTGCACCGGTGTTGTGTTCTGCGCCTCGTCGATAATGACATAGGAGGCGCTGAGAGTCCGCCCGCGCATGAAGGCAAGCGGGGCGATCTCGATCTCGCCGCTGACAAGCATGCGCTCGACCTTGTCGGCCGGCATCATGTCATAGAGCGCGTCGTAGAGCGGCCGCAGATACGGATCGACCTTTTCCTTCATGTCACCGGGAAGAAAGCCAAGACGTTCACCCGCCTCAACGGCCGGGCGCGACAGAACAATCCTCTCGATCTCACGCTTTTTCAGGGATTCAACAGCCTTTGCCACCGCCATATAGGTCTTTCCGGTGCCGGCCGGCCCGAGACCGAAAACCACCTCGCGCTTGCGAAGGAGATCAAGATAGGCGGCCTGTCCCGGTGTCTTGGCGATGATTTTCTTGCGCCATGTCTCGACACCCTGGCCCTGGCCGGCATCCGCCGCCGCATCACCGGCCACGACCCAGCGCAACGCGTCACTGATCAGCGAGCCATCCTCGGGAACCTCCGCACCACTGCCAAGCTGCCGATAGATATCCTCAAGCGCGCGGCGCGCCGTCTTCACCGCCGCGGCAGGGCCGGACACGGTGATGCTGTTGCCGAAACTGTCAAGCGAGACGTCGAGCGCCTTTTCAAGACGCGCGAGGTTCTGGTTGTGTTCGCCGGTCAGCCTCGCAAGCGTGCCATTATCCTCGAATTCCATGCGAATGGAGGTGGATTTCACCGCCTTTACCACGCGAACCCAGTCATGCGACCGCCCCGACGACACTGTTCTGCCTTGCCTCGGTCACACGGCAGGAAATGATGCTGCCGACAAGATCCTCGCCTGCCGCAAGATTGACCGCCTGCATATAGGGGCTGCGCCCTGCCACCTGTCCGGGGCGGCCACCGCGCCGCTCGATCAGCACATCCATCACCTTGCCCTCGCTTGCCTTGTTGAAGGCCAGCTGCTGGGCATTCAGCAATTGCTGCAGCGCCTCGAGCCGGTCAGCCTTGACATCCTCCGGCACCTGCTCTGCTTCGTTGGCGGCCGGGGTGCCGGGCCGCGGGCTGTATTTGAAGGAATATGCCGAGGCGTAGCCGACCTTGTCGACAAGGGCCAGCGTCTCGGCGAAATCACGGTCCGTCTCGCCGGGGAAGCCAACAATGAAATCACCGGAAAATGCGATATCGGGCCGCACGGCGCGAAGCCGGTCGAGCACCCGCAGATAGACATCATGGGTATGGCGGCGGTTCATCGCGGCCAGGATGCGATCCGATCCTGACTGCACCGGAAGATGCAGATAGGGCATCAGGCTTGGCACATCGCGATGCGCGAGGATCAGATCCTCCTCCATATCCAGCGGGTGCGATGTGGTGTAGCGGATGCGCTCCAGGCCGTCGATCTCGGCAAGCTGGCGGACCAGGCGTGCCAGGCTCCAGCTGCCACCGTCAGGTGCCTCGCCATGATAGGCGTTGACGTTCTGGCCAAGCAGCGTCAGCTCGCAGGTGCCGGCAGCGACAAGGCGGCGGGCTTCTTCGAGGATTCCAGCCACCGGTCGCGAGAATTCGGCGCCCCGCGTATAGGGAACAACGCAAAAGGCGCAGAATTTGTCACACCCCTCCTGCACGGACAGGAATGCCGCCGGCCCGCGCGGGGCATGCTCGCCGGGAAGCCGGTCGAACTTGACCTCTTCGGGAAATTCGGTGTCGATCACCCGCTGGCGCGCGCCCGGATCGATCTTGCTGACCAGCTCGGGAAGTCGGTGATAGGTTTGCGGCCCGACAACAATATCGACCCATGGCGCGCGGCGGGTGATTTCCTCGCCCTCGGCCTGCGCCACACAGCCGGCCACCGCAATCGCCACATGGCGGCCTTCCTGGTCACGCGCGCGCTCCTTCATCATCCGCAGCCGGCCAAGTTCGGAAAACACTTTTTCCGAGGCCTTCTCGCGAATATGACAGGTGTTCAGGATCACCATGTCAGCGCCATCGGCGCTCATCGTGGTGCTGTAACCAAGCGGCGCCAGGACATCGGTCATGCGGTCCGAATCATAGACATTCATCTGGCACCCGTAGGTCTTGATGAACAGTTTCTTTGACACGATCGCAGCTCTTTTCCGGCAGTTCAGTTTCAGGGGCTTTCGCTCAGGAAATTTCCCGGGGCGTCCTGAATATTTTTCCGGGCTTTTCTATGCCGGTCGACAGCAGCGGTCAAGCCGAACCCTGCGGCGCGGGCCTCGATCGCAGGATCAGGGCGTCAACACGGCCAGCCGGACGCTGGTAATAGTCGGGACGCCGTCCCACCTCATCGAAGCCGAGACCCGCATACAACGCCAACGCCGGCACATTATCGACCGCCACCTCGAGCGTGACCTCATCCACCGCAAGCCGGCACAGTGATTCGCGCAAAAGCCGCATTGCGTATCCGCGCCGCTGGGCCCGCGCGGCGGTGGCTGTCGAGACCAGATCGGCCGCACCACCAGCGGTCAAAAACAGTGCATAACTCGCCGGCGGACCGCCATCCGGGGCCAGCAGGAACCCCCGGAAGGCTGGCTTCCGATACAGTGACACAAGGTCATCGCGCGTCAGCGGGCGGGCGAAGACCGCCGCTTCGATTGCGGCGATGGCGTCAAGATCGGCCTCTTTGATCTCTCTGATCACAGCCCGATCACGACCCGGTGGCACCGCCGGATGCCGGCATCGCCGGACGCGACGGCGCCGGCCCCAGAAAAGCTGGCGCCACATAGAGCGGCGTCAGACACTCTGCGGCAAGGCCTGTCCGAAGACGATGCGCGGCAAGATCGGCAACCTGCAGGGCGTCGACTGGCGGCACATCCTGTAGTGCCGTCATGGCACGATCCGGAAAGGCGGCCACAAGCTCGGCCGCGCCGGGACCAATCACCACCGCTTGCCGCCAGTCTTCCGGCGTCTGCTGCCCGCTCTCGGGGGCGATGTCCTGAATGGACGGCGCTGTGCTGTTGGCCGGGTCAATGGTGGAACCAATTTTCGGGTCAACCGCCGGGCCGAACATCTGACAGAAATAACTTCCACGCCGCGTGTCGGCGGTGGCAAGAAGACGGCGTTCGGCGTATTCGGGCCGATGCCGGCGCACCGCATGCGCCATCGCGGCCAGACAGGAGACGCCGATCCCGGCGGCGCCGCTGGCAAGCGCGAATCCCTTTGCCGCCGCAAGGCCAACCCTGATGCCGGTAAATGATCCGGGGCCCCGACCGGCGGCGACATGGGTCAATGACGCGGCGGTCACCCCGGCCTGCTGCATCACATGGCGGGCCAGCTCGGTCAGTATGGCGGCATGACCATGCCGCGCCGCATGCACTTCCTGCCAGTGCCGCCCATCGGCGCGCCAGATCACGGCCGAGGCCTGCTCGGCGCTCGATTCAAGTGCAAGAATGACAGCTTCACCTGGCAACACAGACATGAAAAAACAGACCCTTTCCGCCATTCTGGCCGATAACACAAGGCAAACCGGCACTGTCAAACGCCATTGGCAGCCCATGAAAGACCCGATCAGAGAAAACTGCCTCTGGCCGGGCCATGTCTAGCGCAGTATGCTGAGTGCCTTATCAACCTGCCCCAGCCCCGACCCGTGATGTCCATGCCTTTTGTAACACGCCTGTCCCTCTTGCCGGTGCTGCTGGCTGGCATCATTCTCGGTGCCACTGCCGCCGCGCGCGCCGCCGATCATGCAACCATCCTCATGTATCACAGGTTCGGCGAGGACCAGTATCCAAGCACCAATGTGCGAATAGCGCAATTCGAGGAGCATCTCGAAATTCTCGCCAACGGCCCCTATTCCGTCTGGCCGCTTGACGAGATCATCAGCCATCTTCAGGCTGGCAAGCCGGTTCCGGACCGCACCGTGGCGATCACCATCGATGACGCCTATCTGTCGGTCCATGAAGTGGCGATGCCGCGGCTGAAAGAGCGTGGTTTTCATGCCACCCTGTTCATCGCCACCCGCCCGGTCGACCGCAATCATCGCAACTATATGAGCTGGGACCAGATTCGCGAATGGCAGGCGGCCGGTTTCGGCATTGGAAGCCAGACGCAGACGCATCCGCACATGCACCTGATATCGATCGAGGCCAATCGCGAGGAACTCAGGGTCAGCAATGAACGTTTCCTTGCCGAGCTCGGCATTCGTCCAACCCTGTTTGCCTATCCGTATGGCGAATATAATCTCGATGTGGTCGAGCTTGTGAAGGAAGCCGGTTTCGTCGCTGCCTTCGGCCAGAATTCCGGCGTTGCGCATGGCTATGACGGGTTCTTCGAATTGCCGCGTTTCGCGATGAACGAACAATATGGCAACCGCGAGCGGCTTGAACTGGCGATCAACGGCCTGCCATTGAAGGTCAGCGAGATCGTGCCGGCGGACGTGGCGCTGACGGAGAATCCTCCGCTCTATGGTTTCACACTGTCACCGGATATGGACCAGGAAAGACAGCTTCGGTGTTTCAACAGCAAATATGGAAAGCTTGATGTCGCCATCATCGGGCGGCGGGCCGAAATCAGAATGCCGGGACCACTTGTCGGCAAGCGCGCGCGGGTCAATTGCACGATGCCGGGCCCGGAAGGACGATGGCGCTGGTTTGGCCGGCAGTTTCTGACCGAATAGCCACAGCTGCCGGGCGCCGCCGTCAGCGATCAGCGAAGGATCGCCGCCTCATACTGTCCGAATTCGTTCGACCGGATCAGCGTCTTCAGCTTGGCGACATAAACCTCGCCAATCTCGGCATAACCATCGAGGAAATTTGACAGCTGATATCCGAGATCGGCCCCGGTTCGCCCGCGCAGCAGATGCCGTCGCGCGCGGAACCCGGCATATCGAGGATGTGTGTTCAGATTATGCATATAGGCCCGCACCGACCCGAACAGGTTGGGAAAACTGCGGACCACCGCTTCGCTGTTGGAGGCACGCGCCGGCTTCAGCCCGGCATCCTTCTGCCAGGCCCATTGACCAAAAAGCGCGTTCCCCTGCAGCGCGAAGCGCGAGGTGCCCCAGCCCGACTCAATGGCCGCCTGCGCCAGCGCCAATGACACCGGAACAAGATCGGCGCGCAGCAGCAACTGCCTCTCGATCTCGGCAAGCGGACGGTCTTCCGTTTTGATCCGATACAGACGCGCCCAGCGCTCCACCGTCGCCCGGTCGCCGCGCGATACCGCCCGCTTGATCGCCTTGCGCCGCTGCAGGATTTCCTCATTTGCCGCCAAAATCAACGGCAGCGTCATGGCTATGAAATTCTCCTTCTGGTGTTTGACCGGCAGCGCCACATGCGATTCCGGTATCTGCTTGGCGAACTTGCGGCTGACCACCAGCGGCGTGGATGACGCGCCCGGAATCGCCGAAAGCTTGGCCGTGCGCTGGGCCAGTGAGGCCGTCATCATGTCCTGCGGCGTGGGCTTTTCGGGTGCGGCGGCAACCTCCGGCGGCTCCGGGCGCGCTTTCCGCGCGGCTATGGCAGGCCGTTCCAGCGACGCGGTTGCCGGTG
>JAYQDX010000031.1:13154-25011 GCA_038138545.1 Rhodobiaceae bacterium
AATTTCACGGGACAAATTTCACGGAGAGGTCACCGGCATTGGCCGGTGTCTAGAAGTCCGCGGCACGAACCTCACGCACATCCGGGATATAGTGCCGCAACATGTTCTCGATCCCCATTTTCAGGGTCGCGGTCGAACTTGGGCATCCCTGGCAGGCGCCCCGCATCTGCAGCGTCACAACGCCGTCATCAAATCCCTGAAACACTATATCGCCGCCATCCATGGCAACGGCAGGCCTGACGCGTGTGTCGAGAAGCTGCTTGATCTGTGTTACGATCTCGTCTTCATCCTCATCCACCGCGTCAGTGCCGGCATCGGTCTTTTCGACAACCGGCATGCCGGAGGCGTAATGCTCCATGATACCGGCCAGGATGGACGGTTTCAGCGCGAACCAGTCAAGCTGCTCTTCCTTTGTAACAGCAACGAAATCCCCACCAAGGAAAACCCCCCTGACGCCGTCAACCTGGAAGAGGCGACGTGCCAGCGGCGAGTTGGCGGCGCTGTCAGCCGCTGGATAATCGGCCGTGCCACTATCCATCACCGGCACACCGGGAATGAATTTGAGGGTTGCCGGGTTCGGCGTGTCCTGCGTTTGAATGAACATGTCTGTCTGTCCTCTTCGCTCCTGTGGCAAATGCCGGATCGGGCATCGCCTGAGGCAAAATCCTGAGCCACCATCATCGTCCCGGCCATGGCGCGTCGGCCTTGACAGCGTCAGCGCATTCGGGAGCATGTCGTTGGGCGTCCTGGCAAACCCGCTTCTGACAGGCTGTCATCGACAGGACTGAATATTCTATCGAGAATAGCACATTTCAATGGCCGGAATGTGGGAAATTTTTGTTTGCCCCGGTCTGCTGCCGACACAGCAGGCCGGAGTCAGCGCCGGGCAACCGGCCCAAGGAACCCGACAATCTCGTTGACCTGCTCGATAATCGGCGCCGCGATGGCCTGTGCACGCGCCGCGCCATCATCCAGAACAGCATCGATATCTCCGGGATTGGCAAGCAGACGGCGCATCTCGCGGCCCATCGGGGACAGTTTCGCGACGGCAAGCTCGGCTAGCGCCGGCTTGAAATCGCCAAAGCCGCGTCCCCCAAAATCCCGTAGCACCGACGCGACATCACTGTCCGCAAGCGCCGCATAGATGCCAACGAGGTTCTGCGCTTCCGGCCGACCGGCGAGCCCTTCCACCTGCGATGGCAAGGCGTCCGGGTCGGTTTTCGCCTTGCGAATCTTCTGTGCGATCAGATCGTCATCATCGGTCAGATTGATCCGGGAATTGTCCGATGCCTCGGACTTGCTCATTTTCGAGCTGCCGTCACGAAGGCTCATCACCCGCGTCGCGCTGCCGAAGATCTGCGGTTCGGGAAGCGGGAAGAACTCCACGCCGTAATTCATATTGAAGGACTGCGCGATGTCACGGGTCAGCTCCAGATGCTGCTTCTGGTCCTCGCCAACCGGAACATGGGTCGCACGGTAGGCCAGGATATCGGCCGCCATCAGGGTCGGATAGGCGAACAGCCCGACCGTGGCGTTCTCGCGGTTCTTTCCGGCCTTTTCCTTGAACTGGGTCATCCTGTTCAGCCAGCCGAGGCGCGCCACACAATTGAAAATCCAGGCAAGCTGCGAATGCTGCGGCACACGTGACTGGTTGAACAGGATCGAACGCTGCGGCGAAATGCCGGCGGCGATCAGGCTTGCCGTCACCTCGCGCGTGCTCTGGCGCAACTGCTGCGGGTCCTGCGGCACGGTGATGGCGTGCAGATCGACAACGCAATAGATCGACTCAAAACTGTCCTGCAGCGTCACCCAGTTGCGGATCGCGCCGAGATAATTGCCAAGGTGAAGGTTGCCGGTCGGCTGGATACCCGAGAAAATTCTGTTTTCCGGGCGGTTTTCTGGCCGGTTTTCCGGGCGGTTTTCCGGCATGGGCTGAACACTCGTCATGATCGGATGGCGTTCCCTGAAGCCGCGTTGTTGAAAGGTCAGCCTGCGTTATGATGGCAGCATGGGTTGCGGTCAAGCCCTCGCCGGCTCTCAGCGGCGAAGCAGTTGTCGCGGCACCGCGCGAAGCACGACCGCCGTGACAAGATACGCCGCACCGCCGGCGACCACCAGAGCGGCGAGAAGGCCGACCGCCGGCCAGGCGGACAGCGACGCGGCAAGCCATGAGCGGATCACGAGAAGCACCGCCAGCATCACCATCGTCGCACCACAGATGCGGGCAATCACCATCGGCGCGGGAACACCCATATGACCGTCCCGCAGGAGACGGGCCATCAACGCACCGGCGGCCAGCATGCCGGACAGCGATGTGGCAAGCGCCAGCCCGACATGCCCGAGAACGGGCATCAGCGACAGCGACAGCGCCAGATTGGTGATGACAGCGGCAATCGACACCTTCAGGACATATCCGGGGCGGGCGGTGGCATAGAAGGCCGGCTGCAGGATCTTGACCATGATATGCGCCGGCATGCCGATGGCATAGGCTGTCAGCGCGGCGGCGCTCGCCGCGGCGTCGGCGGCGCTGAAGGCGCCATAGCGGAACAGCCCGCCGACAATCTGCGGCGCGATGGCGATCAGCGCGACAGTCGCCGGAATCACCAGAAAGGCGGCGAATAGCAGCGCCTCGGACAATGAAGAGCGCGCCGCGTCGAGATCACCGCTTCGGAACTGTGATGACAGGCGTGGCAACAGGGCGGTGCCAAGGGCGATACCAAAAATCCCGAGTGGCAGCTGCGCCACCCGGTCGGCGAAATAGAGCCAGGAAATCGCACCCACCGTCAACAGCGACGCCAGCACAAGATCGATGATCAGATTGATCTGCATCACCACCGCGCCGGCCGAGGCGATGCCGAACTGACGCCACATCGCCCGCGCGGCGACCCCGAAACGCGGCACCCGCCAGGCCGGCATGATCCGGTGCCGGCGCAACAGCATCGCCATCACGGCAAGCTGCAAGATCCCGGCACATAGCAGCGCCACCGCCAGCGGCATCGCGCGCTCGACCGCCAGCCAGCCGCTGGCCATCGGGATGACCAGCGCGCCGCCAATGAGGCACAGATTGAAGATCAGCGGCATTGCCGCCGCCACCATGAAACGCTGGTTGGCGTTGGCGATGGCCGCCCAGAAGGCGACAAGCGAGATTATCGGCAGATAGGGGAAGGTGACGCGGCCAAGCGTGATCGCCGCCTCCATCCGCGCCGGCGTGTCGGCAAATCCCGGGGCGATGACCGACACCACGGCCGGCATGAAAATCTCGGCAAGCCCGACCACGATGCACAGCGCGACAATCAGCGTTGTCTGCACCTCGCCGGCAAGCGCCATCGCCGCCGGCTCGCCATCTTCCTGGCGCGCCGAAGTGAAGGCCGGGACAAAGGCGTTGGCCATGGCGCCCTCAGCCGTCAGGCGGCGAAACATGTTCGGCAGTTTCAGCGCGACGAGAAAGGCGTCCGCCGCCGGCCCGGCACCAAGGAAGGCAGCAAAGGTGACATCGCGCAGGAAACCGAGAAGACGGCTGGCACCGGTCAGCCCGCTGATCTGGCGAAACGCCCGCGCCAATGGCTGGGGACGGGGTTGCGAACGGGGCTGCATGCTCATGCCGCCGCCTCGTCAAACTGATCGAACACCGCCAGAAGCCGGTCGCGGATCGTGTCGAGCCGTACCTGATTGTGAATCTGAAGACCAAACAGATCTTTCACATAGAACACATCGACAACGCGTTCGCCATAGGTCGACACGGTGGCTGTCTGGATCTGCAGGCCAAGATCGGCAAGCGTGTGAGTCAGCCGGTGGAGCAGGCCCGGAAAATCGCGCCCATTGACCTCGATGACGGTATGGGTGGAGCTGATCCTGTTCGAGAGGATCACCCGCGAGGGCACCGGCAGACGTCGCACCCGCGCCGGCAGGCTTTGCCAGCGCTCACGAAGCGCCGCCTGCGGGCGCAGCGTCCCGGTGACGGCCGAATCGATGCTGCCCTTCAGCCGTCCCAGAAGGCGCGAATCCTCGACCAGCTCATTTTTTGTTGTCTGCAGCTGAAACACATCGAGGACCGTGCCGTCGGTGCAGGTTGTGATCCGCGCGCCGATGATGTTGATGCCATGTCCCGCCACCGCGCCGGCAACCCGCGAGAACAGCCCGGCATCGTCAACCGTCAGCAGCGTCAGCTCGGTCACCTTGCGATCGGCCACCTGCCGGAAATCGACAAGCAGCGGCACGTCAAGCTCACGGAAGCTGTGGCTCAGCTCGGCATGTCTGACATGCATTCCGGTATCGAAGCCGGTCCAGTAGTTGCGTGGCAGGCGTGCCGCATGGGCGGCAAAATCCTCATCCGACCATGATGGCAGGCCGGCCCGCGCCTTCTCGCGCGCCTCCTCGGCGCTGCTGTCGGCAATCACGCTGGCATCGGCACCGCGCAGCACCGCATCGCTCTGGTAGTAGAGATCGCGCATCAGCGCCGCCTTCCATCCGTTCCAGACCGTCGGCCCGACACCGCGAATATCGGCCACGGTCAGAACCAGCAACAATTTCAGACGTTCCGGCGACTGTACGATGGTGGCAAAATCATCAATCGTCTTGGGGTCGTTCAGATCATAGCGAAAGGCGGTCTTGCTCATCAGCAGGTGGTGGCGCACCAGCCAGCTCACCGTTTCGGTTTCCTCAGGCGTGAGGCCGAGCCGCGGACACACATCGAGAGCCAGCGCGGCGCCAAGCTCGGAATGATCGCCATCCCGTCCCTTGGCGATGTCATGCAGCAGCGCCGCCACGAACAGGGCGCGGCGCGACTCGATCTCCGGCATCACCGAGGTCGCCACCGGAGCCGTCTCGGCAAGCCCGCCACTCTCGATCTGGTGGAGGATGCCGATGACCTTGATGGTATGCTCGTCAACGGTATAGCTGTGATACATGTCGAACTGCATCATCGCGACGATCTTGCCGAAATCGGGAAGGAAGCGGCCCAGCACGCCACTTTCATTCATCAGGCGAAGCACGCGTTCGGGATTGTGTTTCGATGTCAGGATGGCAAGGAATTCCTTGGCCGCCCGCGGATCATCCCGCGTGGCATCGCCAAGCGCATGCAGGCCACGCGTGATCCGCTGCAGCGCCTGCGGGTGAATGTCGGCCTTCTGCTCCAGCGCCAGATGAAAGATTTCCAGCATCCGCAGCGGTGCCTCGCGGAACATCAGGTCAGGGTCGAGATTGACCCGCCCGGACCGGATGCGGAAATGCCCGAAATCCTGGCGGCCGCGGAATTCGGCGGCCCAGCCGAGGCGCCGCTTGCGGAAATCGGTCTCCATCGCCGCGCAAATGATGCGGGTAAGGTTTCCGACATCGCGCGCCGCCAGATAATAGCGTTTCATGAACCGCTCGACATCGCGCATGCCGCCACGCGAGGCAAACCCCATCAGCGGGGCGATCGCCATCTGCGCGTCGAAATCCAGCCGCTCCTCGGGACGGCCCGACCGGATATGAAGATGACATCGGACGGTCCACAGAAAGCGCTGCGCGGCGGCAAAGCGGCGCGCCTCGCTTTCGCGCAGGATGCCCTTCTCGACAATGTCGATGATGCTGTCGGCGCGATAGGCGAATTTGGCAATCCAGAACAGCGTGTGAAGATCGCGAAGGCCGCCCTTGCCCTCCTTGATGTTCGGCTCGACGACATAGCGCGTGGCGCCGTGCCGGTCATGACGCTGATCGCGCTCCTGTAGCTTGGCATCGACAAAATCAACCGGTTTCAGGCGGGCCACCTCGCGCCGGAACGCCCGGTCGAGCTTCATTGCCAGCGGCCTGTCGCCTGCCACGAACCGCATCTCGAGAAGACCGGTCAGGATCGTCTGGTCCTCACGCGAGGCCCGGATCGTGTCGGCCACCGTCCGCTTGGCATGGCCGACCTTCAGTCCCAGATCCCACAGCAGATAGAGCAGCGCCTCGACAACGGTGTCGGCGGCGCGGTCACTGTCACGCGCGGTCAGAAACAGAAGGTCGATATCGGAGTTGGGGGCCAGCTCGCCGCGCCCATATCCGCCAACAGCGACAAGCGCCACCCCCGCCGCCCGGTGGCGGCCGGCAAGAACCTCCATAAGGCTGGTCAGGAGATGGTCCATGCCAAGCGAGTGGCGGCCAACATAGACCGCGCCGTCGCGCCCGGCGGCCAGCTCGTCGGCAAGCCGGGTTTTCATCGCCGCATGCGCCGTTCGCGCCGCCTCCAGCAGCGCGGCCCGGAACGTCCTGTCATCCGCCGTCCACAGCTCGTCCGCCACCTGTCGCAGGGGCGCATCGTCGAGCGGTGGCACACCCTCGGCAAGCGCCGCCTCAAGCGGCTGGATCCAGCGGCGCCATTGCTTGATCCGGTTGCTGCCGGCATCCGCGGCCCTTGCGGCATTCACATTCATGCCCCATCACCCATGCATGTCATCCTTCGGTGTTATCAGCCGGCGCGCGCAGAAGATCGCGAAGCTCGTATAATAGCTCCAATGCCTCGCGCGGCGCCAGCATGTCGGGATTGATGGCCTCGATCCGGCTTCGCACCGGGTCCTCGACCAGCACAGGCGTGGCGGCGAAATCGCGGGTGAAGAGCGGCAGTTCGGCGGCAAGCCGGTCGGCATCGATAACGCCATGCCCGCCTGCCTCCATCTCGGCAAGCAGGGTCTGCGCGCGCGCGATCACCTGCGGCGGCAGGCCGGCAAGCCGCGCCACATGAACGCCATAGGAGCGGTCTGCCGCGCCATCGATGACCTGATGAAGGAAGATGATCTCACCCTGCCATTCCCGCACCTTCATCGAGTGGCATGACAACCTTTCAAGGTCATGACGCAGGCTGGTCAGTTCATGGTAATGTGTTGCGAACAGCGTCCGGCAGCGGTTGGCCTGATGAAGATGCTCCAGCGACGCCCAGGCGATAGCCAGCCCGTCATAGGTGGCGGTGCCGCGCCCGATCTCATCAAGAATCACGAAGGACCGTTCGGTGGCCCGGTTCAGGATCGCCGCCGTCTCGACCATCTCGACCATGAAGGTCGACCGGCCGCGCGCCAGATCGTCCGCCGCGCCGACGCGGCTGAAAATCCTGTCGATCACACCGATAGATGCCGTCTCGGCCGGCACAAACAGACCGGCCTGCGCCATGATCGCGATATGGGCATTCTGCCGCAAGAAGGTGGATTTGCCGGCCATGTTGGGGCCGGTGACGAGCCAGATCTGACCCGCATCACCAAGCCTGCAATCATTCGGAATGAAATTATCACCACCGGACAGCATGGTCTCGATCACCGGATGGCGGCCGCGCACGATCTCGAAACTCAGATCATCGCGTATCTCTGGTCGGCAGAAATTCCGCTTCTGCGCCAGTGCCGCCGATGCCATCGCCACATCGATTGCCGCCAGCGCCCGCGCCGCCGCGCCAAGCTGATCCGCCTCGGCAAGCGCCTGTGCCCGCAGGCTCTCGAAAATCTCCAGCTCGCGCGCCAGCGCCCGGTCGGCGGCGGTCGACAGGTCACGTTCAAGCTCGGCAAGCTCGGTGGTTGTGAACCGCACTGTCTGCGCCGTCGTCTGGCGATGAATGAACCGCTCATCCTGCATCAGCTTTTCGGCATGCGCGCTGCGGACATCGACATGATAGCCAAGGACATTGTTATGCTTGACCTTCAGCGAGGCGATGCCGGTGGCCTCGCAATAGCGGTGCTGCAGGGCGGCGATCAGCCGCCGGCTTTCATCACGAAGCGCGCGAAGCTCATCAAGCGATACATCAAAACCGCCGCGCACAAAGCCGCCATCGCGCGCCAGCAGGGGCAGCTCGTCAGCCAGCGCCGGTGCCAGTTCGGATGCCAGGCTCA
Source organism: Rhodobiaceae bacterium (assembly GCA_038138545.1). Classification (GTDB taxonomy): domain Bacteria; phylum Pseudomonadota; class Alphaproteobacteria; order Puniceispirillales; family Puniceispirillaceae; genus UBA8309. The sequence continues at coordinate 20,984 of JAYQDX010000031.1, forward strand.
CCGGTGCCATGACGGCATCATGAAGCGCCGCAAGCTCGGCGAGGTCGCCAAGCCCGTGCGCCCGCGTCGCCGTGCCGACAAGGTCCGATGCCATGGTCAGCGCCTGTGACAGGGCCTGCAGGTCACGCGGCCCGCCATGCCCCATCGACAGGCGCGACAGCGCGCGGTCTATGTCCGGCTGGCCCTTCATCATGCTGCGCAGCTCGTCACAGAGCGAGGGCCGGTCATGATACCAGCTGACCAGATCAAGCCGTTTCATGATCGCCTCGCGCGCCGCCAGCGGGGCGCCGATTCGCGCGGCGAGAAGCCGACCGCCGGCGGAACTCACGGTCAGGTCGATCGCCGCCAGCAGGCTGCCCTTCACCTCGCCGGACAATGTGCGGGTGATCTCAAGCGACCGGCGGGTGGCCTGGTCGATTTCCATATAGCCGGATTCGGTGATCGCCTGGATCGGCCGCAGACGGGGCATATTGCCTTTCTGGGTCAGCTCGATATAGCCAAGCAGCGCACCGGCGGCAGCCGCCATCGCCCGCGAGAACTGGCCAAAGCCGTCAAGACTTGCCACTCCGTAATAGGCGCACAGCGCGCGTGTGCCGCTGGCGGAATCAAACAGCGAGGGTGCCTGTTCGGTCAGGCACGGGCCAAGCGCCGCAATACCATCGGGTATGTCGGCACCGGCAGGCACGACCAGCTCGGCCGGCGCCAGCATGGCCAGCAACCCTTCAAGCCGGTCCGGTGCCACCTCCTGAACGGCGACATCACCGGTCGACATGTCGGCCCAGGCAAGTGCCACCCTGTCGCCGGCATGGCCAAGCGCCGCCAGATAATTATGGGCCCGCGGCGGCAGAAGATCATCCTCGGTCAGGGTGCCGGGTGTCAGGATGCGGATCACTTCACGCTTCAGCGGCCCCTTGCCACCACGTTGCTTCTGTGTTGCCGGATCCTCGACCTGCTCGCAGATGGCGACGCGGTGACCGGCACCGATCAGACGCGCCAGATAGCCGTCAACCGAATGCACCGGCACACCGCACATCGGAATATCGTCACCGTCACTCTTGCCGCGCTTGGTCAGCGTGATGCCAAGCGCGGCCGCGCCGATCTCGGCATCCTCGAAGAACATTTCGTAGAAATCGCCCATCCGGTAGAAAAGCAGCGAATCAGGGTGTGATTCCTTGACCTGCATATATTGCGCGATCATCGGGGTGGGCGACTTTACTTTTGCCGAGCCAGATGTTGTTATTGACGACGTCATTGTTATCCCCTGGTTCCCCCAACATCGTGATCGTGCCCGAGACTCGTGATCATTTACCGCAAATCGCGGGCGGCGCTAGGCCCTTCGCAGTTCCAGACCAGGGGCGCAGATCAGCCTCACAGAATAGATAACCGGTGTCATGACCAGAAAAAAGTCAAAGCTTGACCAGGAAGCCCTCAGCTTCCACGCCAACGGCCGTCCCGGCAAACTCGAGATCACCGCTACCAAGCCGCTGATGAGCCAGCACGACCTGTCGCTGGCCTATTCGCCGGGGGTCGCGGCGCCATGCCTCGCCATCGAGGCCGATCCCGACACCGCCTATGATTACACCGCGAAAGGCAATTTGATTGCTGTCATTTCGAACGGCACCGCGGTGCTTGGCCTCGGCGACATCGGCGCCGCCGCCTCGAAACCGGTGATGGAGGGCAAGGCGGTCCTGTTCAAGAAATTCGCCGACATCGATGGTCTCGACCTCGAGCTGGACACAAGGGACACCGAAAAATTCGTCGAGGCGGTCGCCATGCTGGCGCCGAGTTTCGGCGGCATCAATCTCGAGGATATCAAGTCGCCGGAATGTTTCATCATCGAACAGCAGCTCCGCGAACGCCTCGAGATACCGGTGTTCCATGATGATCAGCACGGCACCGCCATCATCGCCGCCGCCGGTCTGATCAACGCACTGCACATCACCGGCCGCGACATGAAGGACATCAAGGTTGTCTCGAATGGCGCCGGCGCGGCGTCAATCGCCTGTGTCGAGTTGATGAAGACGATGGGTGTGCCACATGAGAATGTCACATTGGTCGATCGCAGCGGCGTGATCTATCAGGGCCGCGAGGAATCGATGAACCAGTGGAAATCGGCGCATGCCGTGCCGACCGACGCACGGACGCTCGAGGACGCGCTTGTCGGGGCCGACGTGTTTCTCGGCCTGTCGGTCGCCGGCGCGATGAGCCCGAAGATGGTCCGGTCGATGGCCGACCGGCCGATTATCTTCGCGATGGCCAACCCGGTGCCCGAAATCATGCCCGAGGAGGCCAAGAAGGTCCGGCCCGACGCCATCATCGCCACCGGGCGCTCGGACTATCCGAACCAGGTCAACAATGTCCTCGGCTTTCCCTATATCTTCCGCGGCGCGCTCGATGTACGCGCCAGCAAGATCAATGAGGAGATGAAGATCGCCGCCGCCGAGGCGATCGCCATGCTGGCCCGCGAGGACGTTCCCGACGCTGTCGCCGAGGCCTATGGCGGGCAGATGCTGCAATATGGGAATGAATATATCATCCCGGCCCCGTTCGATCCGCGCCTGATCTCGGCGGTGTCATCGGCCGTCGCCGAAGCTGCCATGAAGACTGGTGTGGCCCGCAAGCCGATCAAGGATCTGGCGAAATATCGCCGCCAGCTCTCGGCCAGAATCGATCCCACCGCCTCGACATTGCAGGTGATTTTCGACCGTATCAGCGCCAACCGCAAGCGGGTGGTCTTCGCCGAGGGTGAGGAGGAGAAGGTGATCCGCGCCGCGCTGGCATTCCGCAATGCCGGATATGGCGACCCGATCCTTGTCGGGCGCGAGCACCGAATCCGCGAGACGATCGAACGGCTCGGCCTCGAGGGCGCCGAGGATCTGCCGATCACCAACGCCAAGATATCGGACCATAATGAGGATTATATCGATTTCCTCTATGACAAGCTTCAGCGCAAGGGCGCGCTGCGGCGCGACTGCCAGCGCATGGTCAATCTCGACCGCAATGTCTTTTGTGCCTGCATGGTGCTGAAAGGTCATGCCGATGCGATGGTGACCGGCGTGACCAGATCTTTCATGCCAAGCTTCAACCATGTCACGCGGGTGATTTCACCACGTGAGGGCAAGACCTTTCTGGCCACCTCGATGATCGTGTCGCGCGGGCGGACGGTGTTCATTGGCGATGTGTCGGTTCATGAACGCCCCGATGGCGAGAAAATCGCCGACATCGCCGAGGCGATCGCCGCCAAGGCCCGGCAGATGGGGCATACGCCGCGTGTGGCGGTGCTGTCCTTCACCACATTCGGCAATCCGGATTCGGATATCACCGTCGAGGCGAGGCGCGCCATCGAGATTCTCGACCAGCGCAAGCCGGATTTCGAATATGACGGCGAGATGTCGGCCGATGTCGCGCTGGATTACGAGCTGATGAAGCAACGCTACCCGTTCTGCCGCCTGTCCGGACCGGCGAATATCCTCGTGATGCCAGGGCTGCACTCGGCCAACATATCGTTTGAGCTGATCCAGAACCTGACCGAGGGGTCGGTGGTCGGCCCGATCATGCTTGGTGCCGAAAAGCCGTTTCAGATCGTCCAGATGGGCGCCTCGGTCAACGACCTTGTCCAGGCCGCCGCGCTGGCGGCCTATGAGGCGCTTCGCTGACGCCGGGCCTAGAGGCCCTCGGCCCTGACCAGCGCGGCGATATCCGCTTCCGGCCGCGCCCCGACATGCGAGATCACTTCGCCGGCGGCAAGGCTGGCAATGATGCCTGACTGGCGCGCGTCATAGCCGTTTGTGCGGCCATAGAGATATCCGGCGGCAAACAGGTCGCCGGCACCGGTGCTGTCGACGACCCGGCCCTGCGGGCGCGCCGGAAAATCATGGCGGTCACCCGAATGACCGACAAAGGCACCATCGGCCCCACGCGTGATGATCGCCTCGTCAACCTGTTCGCAGAGCGTGACCATCGCGGCCTCGGCCGAGCTGTCGCACAGGCTGGCCGCCTCATGTTCATTGGCGAACAGAATATCAACA
>JAYQDX010000032.1:0-1845 GCA_038138545.1 Rhodobiaceae bacterium
GTCAGAAGATATAGCCGATTAATGACTTGCGCGCAAAAACAGGTCATCATGATGCGAAGGCCGGAGGGAGAGGGTGGATGACAAGGTTGTGGCAGCTCGGTATGGCGTTGGTCCTGACCGTGGGTCTGGCGGGATGCGGCGTGGCTGTCGATCAGCGCACGCTTCAGACGACGGCCACCCCGCCTCAGGCACCCCGCGCCGAAACCGCCGCCACCCCGCTTCCCGAACCTGTCCCCGAAGCACCGCCCAAGACGGTCACGACAGACCAGACGGCGGCGCAGACACCCACAATTGCCGAGGTGACAACAACGGTCGGTGAGGATGTCGAGATTGCCAGCCTTGCCCCGTCGGCGGCGGCAAGCATCGATGATCTTCTGAAACCGGCGAGCCCGGATGAAACGCAATCCCCGCAGGTGACGACACAGCCTTCGACAGGGGAGGCGGTTGATGATGACGATGCCCTGGCTGCCAGACCCGCCGCCGGCACGCCGCCATTGCCAGCTGTTGATGCGGTCCGGAAGGATGATGGCCAGAAAGATGATGGCCAGAAGGATGATGACCTGTCCGGTGATGCCGGCATAGCAGAGGATGTGGTGGGGGATATCATCTGGAATCTCGAAGCTGCCAATCGCGCGCGGCCAGCGCCGCCACCGGAGCCGCAGATTCCCGTTGGGCCCGACCCGTCACTTGCAAGCGACGCGCTGGAAGCCGCGTTCGCGCAGATTGCCAGACGCGAACATGCATTGCCGGATGATGTGTTCGCGCTGCCGCCAAAGGTGGCGGGCACGACCCGTATCGCGCTGTTGATCCCGGTCACCGGACCCAATGCCGCGCTTGGCGCCGAGCTGCAGAAAGGTGCTGAACTGGCGCTTTTTTCGGTGCGCAATCCAAGGGTTGAACTTCTTGTTTTTGATACGCATGGTGACGGGCCGGAGGCCGCCGCCAGCCAGGCGGTGGTTGCCGGGGCGGACATTGTCGTCGGGCCACTCTTCTCGGACGCTGTTGTCAGCGCCCGCAGGATTGCGAGGCAGGCCAACATCCCGATGCTGGCGTTGTCGAACAATCTGAAGATTGCCGGCAGTGGCAGCTGGCTTCTTGGCTATGTGCCGGAACAGCAGGTCGATGTTCTTCTCGGCCACGCGCTGACAACAGGCGGCAACCGGGTCGGAATCATCGCCGAGGACGCCCCGTTCGGTCAGATTCTTGCCCAACATGCGGTGGACAGGCTGGCGCAGTTCGGATTGCGTCCGGTCGACACACTGACGCTGACCGGCGGCATGCTGGCAGACGAGGATCAGTTGAGGTCGTCGATCCGGAGCTTCACCGGCTATCAGCCACCGGCCGCGAATGAAACGGCCCCCGCCTTCGTCGATTTGCCGCCGGCACGGTTCGACGCGCTGCTGTTTGCCGGAAGCGCTGATTTCGCGCTGCGCACAGCGCCTGTCCTTGCCTATTATGATGCCGACCCGGAACGCGTTCTGTATCTTGGCAACGCGCAATGGAACCAGCAACGGATCCTGACCGAACCGTCGCTTCAGGGTGGTGTGTTCACCTCCCGGCCAACCGCTCGCGATGATGCCTTCAACAGGCTGTGGTCCGACATCTGGCCGTCACAGCCGGGGGCGCTGGCACGGCTCAGCTTTGATGCCATGGCGATGGCGACGGTGCTGACCGGCCAGCAGCGCCAGCTCTGGCAGGCCGCGCTGGAATCGGAATCCGGGTTCAGCGGGTTCAGTGGCGCCTACCGGTTGCTTCCGGGCGGCGGCAACCAGCGCACCTTCGAACTTCGCCAGATCGAGAATGGTGTATCAACGATGTTGCAGCCGGCCCCGGACAAGATTTAGG
>JAYQDX010000032.1:1945-6590 GCA_038138545.1 Rhodobiaceae bacterium
CAGATCGAGAATGGTGTATCAACGATGTTGCAGCCGGCCCCGGACAAGATTTAGGCAGGTAAAATTTAGGCAGGCAAGATTCAGGTGGGCAAGATCTTTCAGGGCAGGAGATCGGCCAATATACCATCGAGAAGCAATCGCCCCGCGGGCGTTGCCCGAAGGTGCCCGCCGCCAATCTCCAGCATTCCGGATTCCACGAGCCGGCCAAGCGCGGCCTCGTCAAGCTGCGAGGCGCGGCGCCCGAACCGGGCCTTCATGGCGGCCAGCGACACCCCCTCGGCAAGGCGCAGCCCCATCATCAGCCATTCGGCGATGCTGTCCGCCCGTCCATCCTCGGTAATGATGTCGATGGCGTGACCGGCCTCCTCGACCGACTCCAGCCAGGCTGCCGGGCTGCGGCGCGTGGCGAGGCCCAGCCTGCCCGCCGGCACCGTCAGCCGTCCATGCGCGCCGGGTCCAATGCCGATCCAGTCCTGCGCCCGCCAATAGACAAGATTGTGACGGCAGGCCTCGCCGGTGGCAGCATGATTGGAAATCTCGTAGGCGGGAAGCCCGGCCCCGGTCATGATGTCGTTGGTCACCTCATACATCTCGGCTGCCAGATCATCAGGCGGGACCAGCCTCTCGCCGCGCCGCGCGCGGGTGTGGAAGATGGTTCCCTGCTCGATGGTCAGCTGGTAGAGCGACATATGTGTCAGGCCAAGATCGAGCGCCTCGCGCAACTCGCTCACCCAGCCGGCACATGTCTGGTCGCGCCGTGCATAGATCAGATCGATCGAGATGCGGGCGAAATGCTGCCGCGCCGCCATGATGGCGCTGCGGGCCTCGCCGGCCGAATGTTCGCGCCCGAGAAAGGCAAGCCCTTCGTCCCGAAGCGACTGCACACCAAGCGAGATCCGGTTGACTCCGGCGGCGCGAAACCCCTCGAACATAGCCGCCTCGCTCGAGGTGGGGTTCGCCTCGGCGGTAATTTCCACATCATCGGAGAGGCCGAAAAGCCGCTCCGCCTCGGCGACAATACCGGCGACCAGCGATGGCGGCATCAGGCTTGGCGTGCCGCCGCCGAAAAATATCGAGACAAGCTTCCGTCCGCCCCCGTAATGCGCCGCCATATGCGCCATCTCGCGGCGATAGGCGGCGGCAAAGCGCGCATGATCGATTTCCTGCGCAACATGGGAGTTGAAATCACAATAGGGGCATTTGGCGCGGCAGAACGGCCAGTGGATGTAAAGCGCCAGCGGTGTTTCCGCAGCTTTGCTCATGCAAAACAGGCATCGACCAGCCCGGCAAAGGCGCGGGCCCGGTGCCCCATTGCCAGCTTGGCCTGCGGCTCCATCTCGCCAAAGGTGATGTCATGTCCCTCGGCAACGAAGATCGGATCATATCCAAAGCCGCGGTCGCCGCGCGGCGGCCAGACAAGCTGCCCGTCGATCCGCCCCTCGAATCCCTCCTCATGGCCATCGGGCCAGCACAGGACAAGCGCACAGATGAAATGCGCCTGCCGGTCGGCACTGCCGGTGGCGGCAAGCGAGTTTTCCACCTTCTGCATTGCCAGGATGAAATCCTTGTCCGGCCCGGCCCACCGCGCCGAATAGATTCCCGGGGCACCATTCAGCGCTGACACCACGAGGCCCGAATCATCGGCAAGCGCCGGCTTGCCTGTCGCCATCGCGGTGGCCCGCGCCTTCAGCGCCGCGTTACCAAGAAAGCTGTCCTCGGTCTCCTCCGGTTCCGGAAGGCCATAGGTCCTTGCCGAGGTGACAAGGAAGGGCCGGTCAGCGAAAAGCGCCGTGATCTCGCGCAATTTTCCGTCATTGTGTGAAGCAATGACCAGCTCGTCCTCGGTGAACATACGTGCCATCGGTCAGCCTGCCATCGAAGATCCCGTTGATCAGAGCGCACCGCGCACGGCGGCGGTCTGCAGCGTGAAGAGGTGCCGGCATCCGGCCTCCGCCAGATCAAGGATCCGGTTCAACTCGTCGCGGCTGAAGGGCCGCTCCTCACCTGTTGCCTGGATTTCGACCAGCCCACCATCGGCGCTGAGGACAAAATTCGCATCGACCTCGGCGGCGCTGTCCTCGTCATAATCGAGATCGGCGATCGGCTGGCCTTGCCAGACGCCGCAGGAAATGGCGGCGACATTATCGGTCATCGGCTGGCGCGTGATCGCGCCCGAAAGCAGCAGTTTCTCGCAAGCGATCCGCAACGCCACCCAGGCACCTGTGATGGCGGCGGTTCGTGTGCCGCCATCCGCCTGGATCACGTCACAATCCAGTTTGATCTGGTGTTCGCCAAGCGCCTCGAGATCGGTGACTGAGCGCAATGCCCGCCCGATCAGGCGCTGGATTTCAAGGGTCCGACCCCCCTGCTTGCCGCGCGCCGCCTCACGGTCGGTGCGGCTGTGCGTTGCGCGGGGCAGCATGCCATATTCGGCCGTTACCCATCCGCGCCCGGTGTTGCGCAGGAAATGCGGCACGCGGTTCTCGACCGAGGCTGTGCACAACACATGCGTATTGCCGAATTTTGCCAGGCAGGAGCCCTCGGCATGCAGAGAAACGCCGGCTTCAAGCGTCACTGAGCGGAGATCGGCGGCCGTGCGGCCGGAGGAACGATTCATGGAACCCTCGTAAAAATGTGCCGGTCCGGCGCTGCTCCCCCGTGCCTTCGCGCATCTGCATCGCTGTGCATCTGTTGCCGCATGGCCAAATTGCCGCGGCGAGGCAGGAGACGGATAGACCGACATTGACCCGTTATCAGGCGTTACCCTAAGCTGGAATGATGAATGACGCCACCCTTCTTGGCCTGAAACCAAGGGCAATTGAAATTTTCAATGCGCTTGTCGCCGCCTATCTCGAATCCGGGCAGCCGATCGGTTCGAAGACGCTGGCGCAGCGGCTGCGTCTTGATTTGTCGCCGGCGTCGATCCGCAGCAACATGAGCGACCTCGAGGCGGCCGGATTGCTGTTCTCGCCGCATATCTCGGCCGGGCGTGTGCCGACCGAAACCGGTCTGCGCATGTTTGTCGACGGGTTGATGGAATACAGTTCCGACCTGACGGATGAGGACCGGATGTCGATCGACGGAGAATGCGCGATGCGTGGCATATCCGTCGATGATCTTCTGGAAAAGACGACCCGCACCCTGTCCGGCCTGTCACGCTGCGCCAGTCTTGTGCTGTCCCCGAAAAGCAATGCCGAGCTGCAGCATTTCGAATTCGTGCCGCTTGGCGAGAACCGGGCCCTTGCGGTGCTGGTCCGAATGGATGGCCGGGTCGAGAACCGGCTGATCGATCTTCCCGCCGGGGTGCCGCAATCGGCGATGGTACGGGCCAGCAACTATATGAATGCGCGTCTGTCCGGGCGTGACCTGCTTGCCGCCACCGGTCTGATCCGGTCCGAGATTGCCGCGCACCGAGCCGAACTCGACGAAATGTCCCGCCAGCTTGTCGAGGCCGGTGTCGGGCTGTGGACCGAGGGAGAAGCGGCGGAGGATGCCGTGCTGGTGATGCGGGGCCAGGCCAATCTTCTCGAGGATCTCGAGGCCGGTGATGATCTCGACACGATCAGACAGCTGTTTTCCGAGCTGGAAGCGCGAGAGAACGCGCTTCGCCTTCTGGAAGCGACTAGCGGCGGCGACGGGGTGAAAATCTTCATCGGTGCCGAGCACCGGATGTTTGTGAATACCGGCTGCTCGCTGGTCATCGCGCCCTATCACAATGCCGACAGGAATGTCATCGGTGCCATCGGCGTTTTGGGGCCGCGTCACATGAACTACGCCAGGATTATCCCTATGGTCGATTATACCAGCCGTGCCATTGCCGCCGTCCTCAGTTGATGTCCCGAAGATGACCGACTGACTCGGCCAGGGTCTGCCGCAGCCCGGCCAGCCAGCCATGACTGGCAAGATTGCGCAGCTCGATATAGCCTTCATGATGGCCCCATAGCACCGCACCTCCAATGGCTATGCCGGCGCACAGGATCATGATCATCCAGTCCAGATGTGCCGCATCGCCGGTCTCATGATAAGGAAAACCGGCAGCGCAATAGGGACAGCTCAGGCGTAGTGGCATGGCGGGTGATATGCGCCCGTTCCGCGCCCGTCCCGGCACCCGCAATTCCGCGCCGCATACATGACAGATAATGAAGTGGTGAACTTGCCGCGCCGAGACCGATCTGTCGAGGGGGCGCCGGATCTCATGCGCGGGCCCGAAATCATCACGCGGGCCTTGCCGCTGAACGGTGAAGACATGGCTGCAATGATGACAGCGCACCGGCATGTCGTAATAGCGCCGCAGCCGGTCCGGCACCGACAGGGCGTTCTGGCAATGCGGGCATGTCAGCTGCATCGGTGATCGCGACCCGTTGACGAGACGGCGGGATGTGCCGTCCGGTTATTTGTGCCGCGACAGTGCCTAAAAAATCGTTAGCGGGATGAAAAAAATCGCCAGGCAAGATCATGTCGGGGAAATACGCGTTATCCCGCCGGATGGATCAATCGCCTGATTGCTTGGTCGCGGCGGCCGTCTTCGCGCGGGTGGTGGCTTTCTTCCTTGCCGCCTTCTTCTTGGCGGTGCCGCCGGCAGCGGCTTTTTTCGCGCGGGTCTTCGGCTGCGCCGCGGGAAGCTCCTGCAATGCCTCGGCAATGG
>JAYQDX010000032.1:6690-20643 GCA_038138545.1 Rhodobiaceae bacterium
TTCGCGCGGGTCTTCGGCTGCGCCGCGGGAAGCTCCTGCAATGCCTCGGCAATGGCCGCCTTGATTATCGGGCGCAGATCAGCCGCCACCACCGCCTGTAACTCGCTTCGCATCGCGGCGACAAGCTCGGCCTTCACCGCGGCCAGATCGACCGGTTCGGGCGCATCACCCGATTTCACGACAGCGGCGGCGATCTCCTGCATCGCGGCCTCCATATCCGGGTCATCATTGCCGTCCACATGGCCGGTGCCATTGTTCCCGGAGTTGTTATTCCCGGGGGCATCAATAACGGAGGCATCATTACCGGGGGTGGGCAAGCTGTCGATGTTGTCAAGGGCGGTTTCGTCTTCCCAGGCCTGCCGCACCAGCTTCTGGATGTCAGCAACATCAAGATCGGCCACCGCGTCGCTGCTGGCGGGCGCTGGCGGTTCGTTCGGAAGTGCTGGCATGGACGCCGGGGCCTGGCTGTCGGCACTGATATCGCCCGCGTTATCGTCGCTGTCTGACGATGTGGGGGTGTCAGGTGACCGGGGTGTTTCGATTAACCGGGGCGTGTCAATGGGCGGCGATGCTTTTCCGGCATCGAAATGAACGCCCCAGTTGCCATCAGAACCGGTCACTGCAGGATCATTCGCGGTACTGGTCATGTTCGCCGATGGCGCCGCCGCGTCATGGTGCGATGTCCAATCCGGCATTTCACGGTCGGCAAGGTTGCGCAACTCATCGAACCGGCGGGCGATCGGTGGACGCCCGTCATTTGTGGAAATACCGAAATCCACCTCGTCCGGTGTCACGGCTTCGGATTCGATTACGGCAAACATCGCCTGCCCCTCGGCGGCGGATTTCTGCGACTGCTCATAGAGCGCCATGATTGATTGTCTGACGGTTGCCATCGGCCCCTGTCCTGTCTGCGTGGCGGCGGCGCGGGCCGACTGCCATGATGCCAAGTCTTGCATAATCAACTTCTGCGGACAACATGACCGGCCGGGTATGGTTCGGCCCGTTCGGGTGTCGCCGCATTGTATCGATCACGCAACTTCCGTGCCGTTTGCGAAGATTCCGCTGCCCTGGCCCTTGGCTGACATCACAAATGGACCTAAATAACCCTACGCAAACGAAGAAATGTCTGGCAGGTGCCGACAGATATCAAGGATGGACGATGGCTGAGAACAAAAAGGATGCGGCGGCGGACAGCGCTCCCGACAAGGAAGTGCATATAGACGCTGGGGGTGACGAGGCCGCACAGGCGACAGCACAGACCGCCGCGGCGGGCGAATCGGTGTCCTGGGACGCCGGGTCGCTGCCTGATGCCGCTGATGCGCCGGAGACCGAAGACACCGCCAATGATGACGCGTTCGACGCGCTGATCGCCGAACGCGATTCGCTGAAGGACCAGCTTCTTCGCGCGCTTGCCGATGTCGAGAATATGCGTCGCCGCACCGAGCGTGAAGTGGAGAGCGCTCGTAAATACAGCCATACCGGCTTCGCCCGCGATCTGGTCGGTGCGATCGACAATCTGGCGCGCGCCATCGATGCCGCGCCGGCCGCCGATGACGAGGCGGTCGGGGAATCGGTGAACGCGCTGATTACCGGCCTCGAGATGAGCTGGACTGAAATCCAGTCCACGATGGAGCGCCACGGGATCAGGCGGATCAGCCCGCTTGGCGAGAAGTTCGACTATAATTTCCACCAGGCGATGTTCGAGATGCCGCATCCCGACCAGCCGCCCGGAACCGTGGTCGAGGTGGTGCAGCATGGATATGTGCTTCATGACAGGCTGCTGCGTCCGGCGATGGTGGGTGTCGCCAAGGCGGCGGACCCGGCGCCCGACGCAGAACCGCCGGCTGAGGATGCCGGGTAAGGATGGTCCAGTGACCGCACTTGTAACCGGAACAGCGCGTCCTATATGGACGGTGTAATTCAACAGCAAGAGCATAACCTGCCAGCGCGGTGCCATGGGCGCTACAGGGCCAAATGCCGGAACGTCACCAGGGTGTCAGTCTAGAGGAAGCTGGTGGACAGGAAAGGAGATCGTCATGGGGAAAGTTATTGGAATCGACCTTGGAACGACAAATTCATGCGTTGCCGTGATGGATGGCAAGGACGCCCGCGTTATTGAAAACGCCGAGGGCGCCCGCACCACCCCGTCGATGGTGGCCTTCGCCGATGACGGTGAACGCCTTGTCGGCCAGGCCGCGAAGCGGCAGGCGGTGACCAACCCGGAAAAGACGCTTTTCGCGATCAAGCGCCTGATCGGGCGCCGCCATGATGATGCGGCGACAAAGAAATTCACCGAGCTTGTTCCCTATGAAATCACCAACGCGAAGAATGGCGATGCCTGGGTCAAGGTCGATGGCGAGGAATATTCGCCAAGCCAGATTTCCGGCTTCACGCTCCGCAAGCTGAAGGAAGATGCCGAAGCCTATCTTGGCGAGAGTGTGACCGAGGCCGTGATCACCGTGCCGGCCTATTTCAACGACTCACAGCGTCAGGCCACCAAAGATGCCGGCAAGATTGCCGGTCTCGAGGTGCTGCGGATCATCAACGAGCCGACGGCAGCGGCGCTTGCCTATGGTCTCGACCGGCGCGAATCCGGCCTGATTGTCGTATATGACCTCGGTGGCGGCACCTTTGATGTGTCGATCCTCGAGGTTGGCGACGGTGTCTTCGAGGTGAAGTCGACCAATGGCGACACCTTCCTCGGTGGCGAGGATTTCGACCACCAGATCATCGAGTTTCTGGCCGACGAGTTCAAATCAAGCGAAGGTATCGATCTTCGCAAGGACAAGCTGGCCCTGCAGCGCTTGAAGGAAGCTGCCGAAAAGGCGAAGATCGAGCTGTCCTCGGCGGTGCAGACGGATGTTAATCTGCCCTTCATCACCGCTGATGCGACCGGCCCCAAGCACCTCAACGTCAAGCTGACCCGCGCCAAGCTGGAGCAGCTCGTCGAGACACTGGTACAGCGCACGATCAAGCCGTGCCAGGCCGCACTGAAGGATGCCGGGGTAAAGCCCGGCGAGATTGACGAGGTCATCCTTGTCGGCGGCATGACCCGCATGCCGAAGATCATCGAAACGGTGAAGGATTTCTTCGGCGCCGAGCCGCACCGGGGCGTGAACCCGGACGAGGTTGTGGCGTCCGGAGCCGCCATCCAGGCCGGTGTTCTGACCGGCGATGTGAAGGATGTCCTGCTTCTCGACGTCACGCCGCTGTCGCTTGGCATCGAGACGCTTGGCGGTGTCTTCACCCGCCTGATCGACCGCAACACGACCATCCCGACGAAGAAGAGCCAGGTGTTCTCGACCGCCGATGACAATCAGTCGGCCGTGACCATCTCGGTCTATCAGGGTGAGCGCGAGATGGCGTCTGACAACAAGCATCTTGGCCAGTTCAATCTGGAAGGCATCGCGCCGGCGCCGCGCGGGGTGCCGCAAATCGAGGTGACCTTCGACATTGACGCCAATGGCATAGTCAAGGTCAGCGCCAAGGACAAGGCAACCGGCAAGGAGCAGGAGATCCGCATTCAGGCCTCTGGCGGCCTTGATGACAGCGAGATCGATCGCATGGTCAGCGAGGCCGAGGCCAACGCCGAGGAAGACAAGAAGCGCCGTGACGCCGTTGAGAAACGCAATCAGGGCGAGGCGCTTGTCCATGGTGCCGAGAAGGCCATCACCGATCTTGGTGACAAGGCCGACCCGGCAGCAAAGGCCGAGGTTGAGGCGGGGATCGCGGCGCTGAAGGAGGCCCTCGAGGGTGACGATATCGAGGCCATCGCCGCGAAATCGGCCGAGCTGTCGCAATCGATGATGAAGATGGGCGAAGCCGCCTATCAGGCCGAACAGCCTGCGGGCGATGCCGAGGGTGGCAATGCCGGTGATGAGGAAACCGTCGTCGATGCAGAGTTCGAGGAAGTCGATGGCGATGATCCTGCCGGCGACAGGAAATAACCTTTCAAACCATGATGCGGGCGGACGGTGACAGCATCGTCCCTCGCCCGGTTCCATTGGTCAGTCTGGCGGCGAAGTCATGAGCAAGCGTGATTATTATGATGTTCTCGGCGTGTCCAAGGACGCTGATGAATCCGCGCTCAAATCCGCCTATCGCAAGCTGGCGATGAAGAACCACCCCGACCGGAACCCTGATGACGAAGCCGCGGCCGAGCGGTTTCGCGAGGCCACCGAAGCCTATGAAGTCCTGAAGGACCCGCAGAAACGCGCCGCCTATGACCGCATGGGCCATGCCGCCTTTGACAATGCCGCCGGCGGTGGTTTTGGTGGCGGCTTTGGCGGTGGTGGTTTTGGCGGTGGCGGCTTTGCCGACATCTTTGACCAGATGTTTTCCGAATTCTCACGCGGCGCCGGCGGGGGCCAGGCCGACCACGGAGGCAACGACCTTCGCCATGATCTGAACATCTCGCTCGAGGAGGCCTTTTCCGGCGTTCAGCGCGACATAAACGTGACCGTTCCGGTTGGCTGCGACGAATGCAGCGGCAGCGGGTCGGCCGCCGGCGCGCAGCCGCGCAATTGCGGCACCTGTGGCGGCAGTGGCCGGATCCGCGCACAGCAGGGCTTCTTTGCTGTCGAGCGCACCTGCCACAGCTGTCAGGGCATGGGCCAGGTCATCACCGATCCCTGCGGTGCCTGCGGCGGCGAGGGCCGGGTGCGGCAGAGCAAGATGCTGTCGGTTTCGGTGCCGGCCGGCGTTGACAGTGGCAACCGCATCCGCCTGTCAGGCAAGGGCGAGGCCGGGTTCCGCGGTGGTCCGGCCGGCGATCTCTATATCTTCATTTCGGTTGACCCGCATCCCATTCTGGTCCGTGACGGGGCGGATATCCTGACCCGCATCCCGGTGCCGATGACAACCGCCGCGCTTGGTGGCAGCATCGATGTCCCGACGGTCGAGGGCCGGATGGCGCGGCTGACCATCGAATCGGGGACACAGTCAGGGCGCCGCTTCCGCATGCGCGGCAAGGGCATGCCGGTGTTGCGTCGCAACACGCGCGGCGACCAGATTGTCGAGGTGCAGGTTGAAACACCGACGAACCTGACAAAGAAACAGAAGGATCTGCTGAAGCAGTTCGGCGAGGCGGGCGGCACCAGCCCGGAAACCGACAGCTTCCTGAAGCGGGCGCGCCGGATCTGGGCTGACGACGGCTAGTTTGCGCAGCGATTTCATCTTGCCCTGCCGGCGCGGGCTTTATAGTCTCGCCGCATTCGGCGAGGAGGGCCGCACCAATGACATCCCCAGTGATCAAGATCGGCATTCCGGGCGCGGCCGGGCGCATGGGCCGCATGCTGATCCGTGAGATTGCCGCAGCGCCCGACCTTGAACTGGTCGCGGCTACCGATCGGGCCGATTCCGATGCGCTTGGCCAGGATAGTGGCCTGCTAGCCGGCACGGGCAGGAACAATGTGCTGATCTCGGACAATCCGGAAATCCTCGCCGACGCTGATGTGCTGATCGACTTCACCAGCCCGGCCGCGAGTGTCATTCATGCCGGGATTGCGGCGGATCAGGGCTGTGCCATGGTGGTTGGCACCACCGGCCTGTCGGGTGATGAAGAGGCCGCGCTGGCCGCGGCGGCGAACTCCGTGCCGCTTGTCTATTGCGCCAATACCTCGGTCGGCGTCACGCTGCTGGCAAAGCTTGTCGAACAGGTGGCGGCGCAGCTTGTCGAGGGGTGGGACATCGAAATTCTGGAAGCGCATCATCATCACAAGGTCGATGCCCCCTCCGGTACCGCGCTGGCGCTTGGCGAGGCGGCGGCGCGCGGGCGCGGGGTCAAGCTTGATGACGTGTCCGACATCGTCCGTCAGGGCCAGACAGGGGCGCGCAAGCAGGGCGATATCGGGTTCGCGGTGCTTCGCGGCGGTGATGTCACGGGGGAGCATTCGGTGATTTTCTTCGGTGATTCAGAGCGGGTCGAGATTTCGCACAAGGCGACCGATCGCGCCATCTTCGCCCGAGGCGCCTTGCGGGCGGCACGTTTTGCCGCCGCGGCAAAGGCCGGTTACTATGACATGAATGACGTTCTGGCAGGCTAGCGCCCCGGTTGGTCTCCGGTGACGCCCCCCGATTACGCCCCGGCCATCGTTTCCACCCAATGACGACGGCACAGTGAGATATAGCGTTCATTGCCGCCAATCTCGATCTGCGCACCCTCGCGGATCACCCGGCCCTGATCATCCTGCCTGACAACCATCGTCGCCTTGCGCCCGCAATGGCAGATGGTGCGGATTTCCCGCAGCACATCGGCAATCGCCAGAAGGCGCGCGCTGCCGGGAAACATGTTGCCCTGAAAATCCGTGCGAAGGCCATAGCACATCACTGGAATGCCCATCTCATCGGCGATGCCGGCCAACTGCCAGACCTGCGCGTCGGTCAGGAATTGCGCCTCGTCAACCATCACACAGGCAAGTGGTGTGCTGGCGTTCTCGGCGGCAACAAGCGCGGTCATGTCGGTGTCGCCATCGAACACGAAAGCTGTCGATTCCAGGCCGATCCGTGACCCGATCCTGCCCGCGCCGACCCGGTCATCGAGCCGCGCGGTCAGCAATAGCGTGCTCATCCCGCGCTCACGATAATTGTGCGAGGCCTGCAGAAGGATGGTTGACTTGCCGGCATTCATCGCGGCGTAGGAAAAATACAGCTTGGCCATCGGAACCCTCCTGGAACGGCCCGCCATACTGCCGCCGGGCGCGGCTTTTGTGAATGGAAAAAGCGCCGCTTTATGGGTAATGTCGTCCGATATCATCCAAAGGAGCACAGCAATATGAACGCGTCGCAGGTACCCGGTTTGACGGTGATGGATCACCCGCTCGTCGATCACAAGCTTTCAATTCTCCGTGATCATGAGAGCCCGCCACATCGCTTCCGGCAGACGCTTCATGAACTGTCCTGGCTTCTGGCCTATCCGGCTTTTGCGGCGCTGAAGACGGAAGGCGTGGATATACAGACACCGCTCGAGGTGACGAGCTGCCAGGCGATGCAGCCCCCCTATCCGTGCCTTGTCTCGATCCTGCGTGCCGGCAACGGTCTTATCGACGGTTTCAGCCAGGTCTGCCCCGAGGCCAGTGTCGGGCATCTCGGCCTTTACCGGGATCATGACACGATGGCGCCGATCTCCTATTACAACAGCCTGCCAACCGATATCACTCACCGGCAGGTGATTCTCGGCGATCCGATGCTGGCCACCGGCGGCAGCGCGGTGATGGCGTTGGACACGCTTCGTGAAATCGGCGTCAGGGACATTGTCTTTTCCTGCCTTGTGGCAGCGCCGGAAGGCGTGAAGGCGCTTCACGACGCGCACCCCGATGTGCCCATCGTCACAGCCGCGCTTGACCGCGAACTGAATGAATCCTGTTATATCCTGCCGGGTCTTGGTGATGCCGGCGACAGGATCTACGGCACCGGCTGAACCGCGGGGAAGACACCGCTGTCTAGTCAGCCAGGTTCTCCGGCCCGAAGCTTTCCGGCAACAGCTCGTCAAGGGTGAACCGCCGCTGCAACCCGTCCGGCGCGCCGATAAGAACAGGCGTTTCCCCGGCGCCAAACTCGCGAATGCGCTGGCGGCAGGCACCGCAGGGTGTACACAGAAGATTGCCGTCACCGCCGGCCACGGCGATCATCGCGATCCGCCGGCCACCCGCCATCACCATCGCGGCGATGGCGCTTGCCTCGGCACAGTTGCCAACCGGATAGGCGGCATTCTCGACATTCGCCCCGACATGAAGGGCGCCGGTCTCGTCAAGGATCGCGGCGCCGACCGGAAATTTGGAATAGGGAGCATAGGCACGGCCCATGGCGGCAATGGCGGCGGTCATCAGCTTTTCGTCATCCTGCATCGATGCCTCCCGCATGTTGCACCTGACCATGTCTAGACATGACTATTCCTTGACATAGGGCTTGCCGATGGCGGCTGGCGGTCGCGCCTGGCCAACAAGGCCGGCGACCACGACAATGGTCGCGATATAGGGCGCCATTGACAGGAACTCCGACGGAATCGGGGTGTTCAGGATCGACAGCTTCTGCTGCAGCGAGTCGGCAAATCCGAAGATCAGCGCCGCCGCCAGCGCACCAAGCGGATGCCAGCGCCCGAAGATCATCGCCGCCAGGCCGATGAACCCGCGCCCGAAGGTCATGTTCTCGTCGAACCTGCCGACCGAGCCGAGCGTGAACCACGCGCCGCCAAAGCCGGCCACCATGCCGGCCACGATCACATGCGCATAGCGGGTCTTGATGACATCGATCCCCAGCGTGTCGGCGGCGCGCGGATGCTCGCCAACGGCGCGGGCGCGCAGCCCGTGGCGCGTGTGGAAAAGATAATAGGTCGAAAGCGTCACCAGGATCAGCGCGCCATAGACGAACAGGTTCTGGTTGAACAGAACCGGCCCGACCAGCGGAATGTCGCCAAGCACCGGGATCTTGAAGGACCGGAAGGGAGACGCCTTGTTGAGCCAGCGATATTCGGCGAAAACCTGGCTCGACACATAGGATGTCAGACCAAGGACAAACAGGTTGATCACCACGCCGGCGATGATCTGGTCGACCCGGTAGGTGATCACCAGCGCCGCCAGCAACAGACCGAACACACCGCCGGTGATCATCGCGCAGATGATGCCGGCCCAGCCACCCATCAGCGACCCGAACATGGCGCCGGCAAAGGCGCCGGCAAGCAGCATGCCCTCGATGGCGATGTTGATCACGCCGACACGCTCGCACAGGATGCCGCCAAGCGCGGCAAGCGCGATTGGCACCGCGCGCACGACGGTGGCCTGCAGCATGCCGGTCAGCGAAATGGCCTTGCCGGCCGTGGCCCAGACAAGAAAGGCCATGGCGAGGACGACCAGTCCGATACCAAGTGCCAGCGCCGTCCAGCGCCCGCCCCCCTTCAGGAACAGTCGCGTGCCAAGAAATGCCAGCAACACCGAGGCAGCGACATTGAACCACTGGCTTGGCACCGTCAGATTGCCAACAGCCCATACATCGCGCGGCCGCGAAATACGGAAGGTCGAAACCGAATCCCAGGGCGTGTCGAGAAGAAAGGCGACAACAAGCGCCAGCGCGATCAGAACGCCGCCGGATACCGAGGCACGCCAGTCAATCAGCCGCGGGCCTGCCTCCTGCCGTGATACAGCGTCACCCATTCTCTTCACCTCCCCGCGGTCGCTCGCGGAACAGCGGCGGGAAAATCCGGCGCACCAGCAACGGCGCCGCGACAAAGATGATGATCAATGCCTGCATGATCCCGATCATGTCGATCGACACGCCGGCATCGACCTGCATCTGACGCCCGCCCGCCTCCAGCGCGCCGAACAGAAGCCCGGCGAGAAGAATACCGACAGGATGCGAGCGCCCGAGAAGCGCCACCGCAATGGCGTCGAAGCCGATTCCGGCGGTAAAGCCTGGCGTGGCGCGGCCCAGAACCCCGCTGACCTGGATCGCGCCGGCCAGCCCGGCCAGCGCGCCGGCGATCGCCATGGCCATGACAATGGTCAGGCCGGCGCGGATGCCGGCATAGCGCGCGGCCCCGGGATTTTCGCCGGAAATGCGGAAAGCGAAGCCAAGCTTCGAGCGAAAGAGCAGCCAGTAGATGACCGCCACCGCCGCCAGCATGATGAAAAGTCCGGCATGAAGCCGCAGATTGCCGTCGAGAAACTCCAGAATACGTGGCAGCTCGGCGCTTTCGAGAACGGCTTTCGAGATCGGATCGGAGCGACCCTCCTTCTGGATGAAGGGCTGACGAAGCATGTAGTCGAGAAGGCGTATGGAAATCAGATTGAGCATGATCGTCGAGATGACCTCATGCGCGCCGGTCGCCGCTTTCAGCAGGCCGGCAATGGCGGCATAGACCGCGCCGATGGCAAGCCCGACCAGCAGCACAAGCGGCAGATGAAGCCAGATCGACAGGCCGGTGACCGAAAAGCTGGCAATGGCGGCTGCCAGCCCGCCGACAACCATCTGTCCCTCGGCGCCGATATTGAACAGCCCGGCGCGGAAGGCAAGCCCGATTCCCAGCCCGGCCAGCACCAGCGGTATGGCCGCGGTCAGGGTTTCCGAAATGGCGTGAAGCGAGCCGACAGACCCGTGTGCCATGGCGATGAAGCTCTGCAGGATTGTTGCCGGCGCCACCGAGGTCGCCATCATGATGAGGGCGCCGATCAGCATGGCAAGGAACATTGCCGCCAGCGGCAGAATGAACAGCTCGCGCCAGGATGACCGGCTGTCAATGGCCGGCGCGAGAAGCGCCTTCATGTCCGGCGACATCGCCGGACCGGATGATCGTGCCTCGCCGCTCATGCCGCGCTCCCCCGGGTTGCATCCTGGCGCACGCCGGCCATGGCAAGGCCGATGGCGTTGCGGTCGGCACCGCCGCCCCGGTTGTCGAACGTAGCGGCGATCCGACCCTCGAACATTACATAGATCCGGTCCGACAAATCGAGGATCTCGTCAAGTTCGGACGAGATGATCAGCACCGCATTGCCACGGTCGCGGCAGGCAATGAGCTGTTGGTGGATATATTCGATCGAACCGACATCAACACCGCGCGTCGGCTGTGACGCCACGATCAGCCTGACGTCACGTTCAAGCTCGCGCGCGACGACCATTTTCTGCTGGTTGCCACCCGACAGGCTGCCGGCGCCAAGAAAGACGCTTGGTGTGCGGACGTCATAGCTGAGGCACGCCGCGGCGGCGCGGGCCTGAACCCGTCGCCAGTCGATCTGCACGCCGGAGGTGACGCTTTCATCATAATAGCTGTTGAGCACCATATTCTCGGCGACGGTGAAATTGCCGACCATCCCCGATTTGTGGCGATCCTCGGGAATATGCGCGATCCCCATGCGATGGCGCTGGCGGACACTGGCGCGGGTGATGTCCTGTCCGGCAAAGCCGATCTCGCCTGCGGTCACGGCGGACAGGCCGGTGATCGCCTCGACAAGCTCGGTCTGGCCATTGCCCTGAACGCCGGCAATGCCGACAACCTCGCCGCCATGTACCGACAGGTTGATATCGACAAGACGGGCATCCTGTGCGGCGTCAAAAAGACTGACCCCGGCAAGTTCCAGCACAATGTCGCCCGGGGTTGATTCCGTGCGGCCGACGGAAAAGCTCACCGGTCTGCCAACCATCATCTCGGCAAGATCGGCCTCGGAAAAGCTGGCCGGATCGCCCTGTCCGACAATCTGTCCCTGGCGCAGCACGCTGACCCGGTCGGCGATCTCGAGAATCTCGTGAAGCTTGTGGGTGATGAAGACGATGCCCTTGCCGGCATCGCGCAACGCCCGCACGATGGTGAAGAACTCTTCGACTTCCTGCGGCGTCAGCACCGCCGTCGGCTCATCAAGGATCAGCACATCCGCCGACCTGAACAGAACCTTGAGGATTTCCACCCGTTGCTGGATGCCGACCGGCAGATCCTCGATCAGCGCGTCGGTCGGCACCTGCATGCCATAGCGCGTGTTGATCTCCTGAACCTGCGCGCGTGCCGCCTCAAGATCGAGATAATCCACGCCGGAGGTCGGCTCGACGCCAAGGATCACATTCTCGACGACGCTGAACACCGGCACCAGCATGAAATGCTGATGCACCATGCCGATGCCGCTGGCGATGCTGTCGCCGGGCCCGGTGAAGAGCGCCGGCGTGCCGTCAATCAGGATCTCTCCGGTATCCGCGCTGTAAAGCCCGGACAGAATATTCATCAGTGTTGATTTGCCGGCCCCGTTCTCGCCAAGAAGGCCAAGCACCTCGCCGGCGCGGATGTCCAGGTTGATATCCTGGTTCGCCTGCACCGGGCCAAAACGCTTGCTGATTCCGCGCAGCTCGATATCCATAAAAACCGGCTCACAAAAAGTCCCCGCTGCCCCGTCATCAGGGGGCAACGGGTGTGTTGGGGAATCAGCCGCCAGCGTTGATGGCGCCGGAAATCAGGCCAGCCCTGACCTCTTCAACCTCTGCCTTGAGTGCGGCCGGGACCTTGTCATCAAAATGATGGTAGGGGGCAAGGCCAACACCGTCATTCTTCAGGTTGCCAAGCAGGATGCCGCCACTGAAGCTGCCATCCATGGCCTGCTTGATGACCTGCATCACGGTCGAATCCATCCGCTTCAGAACCGAGGTGAGATAGACATGCGCCCGATCCGGATCGGTCTGTGTCTGGTCGGCGTCAACGCCGACAATCATCAGCGCGTCGCTGCCAAGCTCGTCGGCAAGCGCTGCCGAACCGAGACCGACGGGTCCGGCAACCGGCATCACGATATCGGCGCCCTCGTCATAGAGGTTCTGGGCAAAGGCGCGGCCATCATCCAGGCTCTCGAAATTGCCGGTGAACAGGCCTTCCTTGCTGGCCGGGTTCCAGCCGAGAACCTGCACATTGGTGCCCTTCTGGCTGTTGTGATAGGCGACGCCGTAGTAATAGCCGTCCATGAAGGCTGTCACCGGCGGGATGTTGATGCCGCCAAAGGTGCCGACAACACCGGATTTGGACATGCCAGCCGACAGATAGCCGGCGAGGAACCCAGCCTCGTTGGTCGCATAGACCTGGCCGATCACGTTCGGGATCGTCGGGTCATAGGCAAAATCAACAATCGAATATTTCTGGCCGGCATTGGCCTCGGCCGAGGTCTTGGTGGCGTCACCCATCAGGAAGCCAACCGAGATGATGACATCGCACTTGCTTTCAATCAGCGAGTTCAGGTTCGGCTCGTAGTCGGTTTCCGACTGTGATTCCAGATACCGCCCGTCAATGCCATAGGATGACATCGCGTCCTGGACACCCTTCCACGCCGTCTGGTTGAAGCCGGCATCATCAATACCGCCAACATCGGTTACCTGGCAGGCGGTGAAAGCCGACGCACCGCCAGCCGAAGCAAGCATGAATGCTGCCGCGATGCCTGTAGTCAGTGCAGCCTTTTTCATAAACATGTTCCTATCTCCCGTTTCTTTGTGCCGCATGACGCACCGTCACGCCGCCGGTGTGATGAAACGCCGGACCCCGGCGTTGTTCACCTGTTTCGATTCCTATCCTGTTTTGGCGGGACAGTCCAATTTCTTTGCGCTGAAAAGAGCTTATCTGGCGCCTATTTCAGGCCAATCTCCCTCAGTCTCTGCTGCAGATACTCGTCCGCTGTCACATCCGGGCGCAACGGGGCGTTGGGACGTGGATGCAGAAACATCGGCATCGAGTAGCGTGATACGTTCTGGGCGCTGTCAGGGTTGGTGACACGGTGCGTTGTCGAGGGGAAATAATTGTCCGTCGCCATCGCCAGCATGTCGCCATTATTGATCGTGATCATGCCCGGATCGCAGGCAATATCGTGCCAGTCGCCATTCGCATCCTGCGCCTGCAGGCCCGGTTTCGAGCCCGACAGCAGCAGCGTGATCAGATTGATATCCTCATGCGCCGCAGCGCGGATCGCCCCGGGCTCGGCATCCTCGACCGGCGGGTAATGCAGAATCCGCAGCAGCGACTGGTCACTGCCCTCCATCATCTCGCCAAGCGGCATCGACAGATTGTCTGACACGCTGGCGGGCGCGCGGTCTTCAATCCAGCCAAGAAGCTCGCGCCCGAGCGCCTCCAGATCGGCATAGATCTGCCGTGTAGCTTCGTTCAACTCGTCGGGAAGCTGGCAGCCCGGATAGACATGGAAGAATTCCTTCAGATCCTTCATTGGCGAATCCTTGGCGTTTTCCGACCGAAAGGCGAAATAGCCGTCATGTGCAGGCGGCTTCACCGCATAGGTGAATTTATCCTCGCCAGCAAAAAACCGCCCCCAGGCGTCATAGATGGCGTCAATTCGTTCCGGCGTGATCGGATGATTCGCCAACACCGCGAATCCGGTCTCGTGAAGTGATCTTTCAAGCGTTTCAGCGGCATCTGCCGCTCGGTAATCAACGGTTTCGACCTGCATCTCAGCCCCCTGTCATTATGTCTTGCGCGTTGCCGTTGCGTTGCCG
>JAYQDX010000032.1:20743-23427 GCA_038138545.1 Rhodobiaceae bacterium
GCGTTGCCGTTGCGTTGCCGCGCGGCGGCGTGATCATCGGCGGCTGCCACCACCTCCATGAACCGAGCGCGGGCGGCCTGCGAGTCAACCCGCATCGCGACCGACACATCACGCCTGCCTTCGCCGCCGGTGACGGTTCGCCCGATCTCGCTGCCGTCGCAGATGACCGAGATCGGCATGGTCTCGAAACCGAACAGATGCGGATCGGTGATGGCCAGAATAGCAGACGGATCATGCATGAAACAGATCCTCTCGCCAAGCTTGGCCTCGTGAAAGTCGAAATAGAACTCGGTCGCCGCTTGCAGGAATCCCCCGATGCCGGGCGCCCGCGCCGCAAGATCGGCAAAATCCTGCGGGTTGCAACGGGTCTTCTCGGTGACATCCAGCCCGACCATGGTGACATCCCAGTCGGCGGCAAAGACAAGGTCCGCCGCGTCGGGGTCGTTCCAGATATTGGCCTCGGCGCAGCTGGTCACATTGCCGTGGCGGGCGGCGCTGCCCCCCATCACGACGACGCGTTTGGCATGGCCGGCGATTGACGGGTCATGCGCCAGCGCCGCCGCCAGATTGGTCAGCGGCCCGACCGCGCAAATGATGATCTCGCCCGGCGTGGCGGCACAGCTTTCGCACAGATAGCGTGCCGCGCTCCGCGGGTCGGTGGCGCGGTTCGGGGCCGGGGCCGGCAGGCTGCCGAACCCTTCCGGTCCATGGACGAAATCCGCAGGCGGTTCCGGGGCGCGGCGCAACGGCACCGGCGCGCCGCCGGCGATGGCCGCCGGATGTCCGGCCATCTCGGCAAGATGGAGGGCGTTGCGAGTCGCTCGTGTGGCCGTGACATTGCCGAAGATTGTTGTCAGGCCGATCACCTCCAGACGCGGGTCGGCAAAGGCCTGATGAATGGCCATGGCATCATCAATCCCGGGATCGGTGTCGATGATGATTTTCTGCGGTGCGGCATCCGGCATCGATATTATCCTCCCGATGCCGGACAATGTGATGTCAGAAACTCATCGACCGCGGCGCGTGTTGGAATGGCGGCCGCGGCGCCGGGTTTGGTCACCTGCAATGCCGCCGCCGCGCTGGCGAGGCGAAGCGATGATTCCATGTTGTCGCCCGCGGCGATTCCGGCCAGAAGATAGCCAAAGAAACAGTCACCCGCGCCGGTGGTGTCGATTGGCGAGACCGGAAAGGCCGGTTGGTGGAGTGTACCAGCCTCACCGTGATAGTCGGCGCCGTCACCACCTTTCGTGATGACAAGATGGGGGATGCCGGCTGCCGATGCCGGTGTGCCAAGCATGTCTGCCAGCGCCGCTGCCTCAACCTCATTGACGACCAGAAGATCGGTATGCGGCAGCAACCGTGCGGTGACAGCCGCATCGAAAGGTGCCGCGCTGTAGGCAATCTTCAGGCCGCGTTCCCGCGCCGCGGCGACAAATTCATCGCCGCCGCAGGTTTCATTTTGCAGCAATGCCCAGTCACCATCCTGCGCCGCGTCCAGCGCCGCGATGGCCTCTTCCATATCAATGGCATGGTTGGCCCCGGGCCAGAGCAGGATCTGGTTCTCGCCATCACCCGATACCGATACAATGGCATGGCCGGTGGCGGTATGGCTGGTCTGCACAGCGCTGATATCAACGCCCGCCGACCGCATCTCGTCGCGGATCCAGCCATCCTCGCCATGCGCGGCGCCAATGTGCACAACCGCGCCGCCGGCGCGGGCCAGGGCGATCGACTGGTTCGTTCCCTTGCCGCCAAGCATGCGCTGATAATCCAGCGTTGTCAGCGTTTCGCCCGGTGCCGGAAAGTGTGGCACCGAATAGACAAGGTCGATATTGATGGAGCCGAGATTGAAAACCGTCATGCCACCACGCACGGGAAATTGCACCTCACACAACATTAGGGCAATCTTGATGGCGGTCCAGAACTTTCCCCCGGGAAATCATATGAGACGTAACACGGGACATCATACGGAGACAGCGATTCCATGGCACGATCCCGCAAGATGAAGCTGGCCCATATCGAGGATTGTTTCGAACGCCTCGCCGCCATTCTTCCGGAGCCGAAAACCGAGCTGGATTATCGTGACCCCTATACATTGCTGGTGGCGGTTGTGTTGTCCGCGCAAGCCACCGATATCGGCGTCAACCGGGCGACAAAGGGGCTGTATGCGGCGGCCGACACGCCGCGGGCGATGGTCGATCTGGGGGTCGATGGCATCGCCCACCATATCCGTACCATCGGCCTGTTCAATACCAAGGCGAAGAATGTCCACAGGCTGTCGGAAATTCTGCTTGAATCACATGGCGGCGTCGTGCCGGATGACCGGGCCGCGCTGGAGGCGCTTCCCGGAGTTGGCCGGAAAACGGCGAATGTGGTGCTGAACGAGGCTTTCGGGCACCCGACCATCGCCGTCGACACGCATATCTTCCGCGTTGGCAACCGCACCGGCATGGCGCCCGGCAAGACGCCTGACGCTGTCGAGGCCGAACTTGTGCGGCGGGTTCCCGATGCCTGGAAGAAGGGCGCGCATCACTGGCTCATTCTTCATGGCCGCTATGTCTGCAAGGCGCGCAAGCCGGAATGCTGGCGATGCACGATTGCCGAATTCTGCCATTATCGGGACAAGACGCCGCCGGCTGGCTAGACACCGTCCTCAGCTGTTACGGTCAGGATTGGCCCGGTCA
>JAYQDX010000032.1:23527-24678 GCA_038138545.1 Rhodobiaceae bacterium
ACGACGTCAAGTCCGCCGCCAATGACCGGCGAGCGCCACACCCATTTGCGGACCGCCGGATCCGCGTCTTCGGCATAGACAAAATAGTCAACAACACATGTGCGGAACCTGTATTGCCAGGTTTCCACCGGCCCCTCACGACGTTTGAAATCGGCATCGCCAAGACGTTGCCGCAAGCCCTGCGCATCAAGCCCGACCAGGGCTTCTGGCGCCAGTTCTGGCGGAGGCGGAGGTGGCGGCGGTGGAGGTGGCGGCGGTGCGGCAAGCGCCAGCTTGGTGGTGGCCGGGACCGCCTCCTCCACAGTATCTGTGTCCGGTTCTGTTTCAGGGTCTGCGAGCGCTTCGTCCAGAGCTTCGGCAAGTGTCCTGACCGGAGGCTCCGGTGCGGCCCCATCTGGTGGCACTGCGGCTTCATCATTCGCCGTCGCGGGTGTGGTCGCCGGAGTGGTTGCCGGAGTGGTTGCCGGTGCGGCAGGTGGTGTCACGGTTATTGTCCGGGGGGCGTCGGCAGTCTCGATGGCAGTCTCGATGGCCGGTTGTCCGTCATCCGGGGTCAGCGAAGATGTCTTCTCTGGCTCGGCATCGGTGGATGCAGGTTCCGGCCGGGATGGCTGTGTGGCGGCTACAGGCGTTTCAACCGCGTCTGCCGTGCCCGTATCTGGATTGCCCGTATCCGTGTTGCCCGTATCAGTGTTGGCGTCATCGGCGTCTATCTCAATTTCCGTGCTGGTGGCAACAACGGTGTCAGGCGCAATGTTCGCCAGCGGTGTCGGGGTGGTGACCGGTGCTGCAACAGGCGCGACGTCCGGTCCGGTCGTCACGGCAGGCGGCATCTGGCAGGCGGCAAGGCCGAGTGCCGCAATGGCCGGGATCAGAAGGGCAAACCGCATGACAGGACAGGCACCGGGGTTGAGATATATGCCAGGCACCTTAGACCGCCGATGACAGGAGGGCAAACCACTTTCCCGGGCCTCTTTCACCGGGCATACAGGCGCGGGCGTCAACCCTTCGCCTCAGTGTCTTTGTTCTTGCCCCATCCCCGGCAATTCTCTACATCATCGAGCGCCGTTTCCTGTGTCCAGCCTGTGAGGGTGTTCATGTCATCGCGAATTGACGTTCTTGCCGTCGGCAATGCCATTGTCGATATCTTT
>JAYQDX010000033.1:0-24631 GCA_038138545.1 Rhodobiaceae bacterium
CTGATCCTGACGATTTTCGGTATTCAGGATGATGGCAAGATCTTCCTTTTGTTCATGGTTGCCTTCGCCATCATGGTGATTTCGGCACGGACCGGTGCCTCGGGAACGCAGCTGTCGAAGATTCGCGCGTCACATTCGCTTGGCGCGACGAACGGGCAGATCCTGCGTCATGTCATCCTTCCCAATGCATTGCCGGAAATCCTGACCGGAGTGCGGATCGCCATCGGTGTCTGCTGGGGGACGCTCGTCGCGGCCGAGATGCTGGCCGGCACCACCGGAATCGGCTTTATCGAAAATGTCGCGCGGACAGTGTCGGATTATGAGCTGATCTGGGTGACAATCCTGATCATGGGGCTTTTGGGGCTGCTGTTCGACCTTGCCATGCGCTGGGTGATTGGACAGTTGATCCCGTGGCGCGGCAAGGGATGATCGCGGCAAGAGGTGATCGCGGCAAGGGGTGATGCCGGACAGCGCGGCGCGCGGTTACCAGAGGCCGGTGGCGATGAGCCGCCCACCCATGATCAGAAAGGCGATCAGCACGATCTGGCGGAACCTGTCCTGCGAGATGCGCTCGCGCAGGATTTCGCCAATCCGGAAGCCGATCAGCGTCATCAGCAGGCCGAGAAGCGATTTCACGATCACCGGCCAGGTGATCAGCCCCGAGATGACGAGCCCGGCGCCAAGCGGCAGGCAACCGGCGAGAAACAGAAATCCGGTGGTGCCGATGAACAGGTCCTTTGGTGTGTTGCGCGCCATCAGATACATCGCCACCGGTGGTGACCAGATCGAGGACAATCCACCAAGGACACCCGACACAATGCCAACGCCAACCTGCCATCCGCGCCCCGGGCCGACCGGCAACGACAGACCGAACAGCAGGTTCAGTGAAAACACCACCATCGCGATGCCGATGGCAACCGTCAGCAGGGCGGTCGGGTAGTCATTGATGAACAGCGATGTCAGGAAAATGCTGCAGAAAATCGCGGCGGCGAACCATTTATAGGTCATGGCGATCTCGCGCTTGTTCCTCGCCCGGCCGTACTGGAACATATTGCTGAACAGGATCGGAAGCCACAGCAGTGAAATGGCCTCGGTCGGCGGGAAGATCAGTGTCAGAAGGCCCATCGCCGCAGCAGGAAGGCCAATCCCGAGGAATCCCTTGACGATCCCGGCGAAAACGAAGATGCCGCATATGCTGGCGATCAAAAGCGGGTCGAGGCTTGGCAGAAGGGCCTGAAGGGACAGAGCGTTCACCCCGCCGGTCTCGCATCAACCATCGTCATAGACCAGACCATAGAGTTTCAGGCGCTGGACCTTACCGGACGGTCCCTTAGGCAGGTCGTCAAGGACATGCACGCGGTCAGGCGCCTTGAACTTGCCAAGCCGTGCAACGCAATGTGCCTGCAAAATAGCCTCGTCGGCCACCTTGCCAGGCTTGAAGCGAATGCAGGCCTCGACACGCTGGCCATATTGGTCGCATGGCACGGCGAAGGCCGCCGCCTCGAGGATGCTGTCATGCTCCAGCAGCACCTCGTCGACCTCGCGCGGGGCGATATTCTCGCCGCCCTTGATGATCAGCTCCTTGATGCGGCCGGTCACAAAGACAAACCCGTCCTCGTCCATATGGCCAAGATCACCGGTGCGAAGCCATCCCTCGGGGGTGATGGTCCTCGCGGTTTCCTCCGGCTGGCCAAGATAGCCTCGCATCACATTCGAGCCACGCACCAGAATCTCGCCGGTGACACCGCGTGCCACTTCCTTCTGATTGTCGTCACCGATGATGATCTCGTTGCCGACAGCGACGCCGGGCGAGCCGATCTTGCGGGCGGCCGGTGGCATCGGGTTGGTCAGAATCTGCGCGCCAGTTTCGGTCAGGCCCATGGTTTCGATGATCGGAATGCCGAACCGGTCCTCGAAACGCCGGTGGATTTCCGGTGACAGGGGGGCCGAGGCGGAGCGCGAGAAGCGAAGCCTGTCGCGATTGATCTGTGGCGGCGCCTCGTCATTCAGAAGATAGGCGAACAGGGTCGGCACGGCGCTGAACCAGCTGACATCGCAGTCGTGAACCTGCTGCCAGAAGGCCCTAACCGAGAATTTGTAGGGCATCACGAGGCCGCTGCCCGACATCAGCGTACCCATCACCGTCACGCACAACCCGTTGATGTGATAGATCGGCAGAACGCACATCGCCGTGTCGTCGGGGCGAACGCCATGACCGTCAACGACATTCTTGCCGGCGGCCATCAGGTTGGCGTGGCTGAGAACAACACCCTTCGGATTGCCGGTCGTCCCCGAGGTATACATCAGCAGGCCGGCAGTGTCGGAATCCGGTACTGAGCGCGGTGTTTGGGCCGGGGCTGGTCCATCGGGCCAATCCGGCCCGCTGTCGGGGTCAAGTCTGATGATTGTCACCTGACGGTCGATCCCTGTCAGCGCCTCGTCAATCAGTTGACGGTGATCATCGGTACACAGGATCACCTCGACTCCGGAATGATTGATGACATAGGACATCACCCGTGCGCCGGCGACAAGGTTCAGCGGCGTCGCCAGATAGCCGCCGGTGGTGATGCCGGTAAAGCACAGTGTCGACCAGATCGCGTTCTGCGCGGCGACGGCGACGGGCGCGCCATCGGCAAGCCCCATCGCATCGAGCCGGCAGGCGATCTCGCGCGCGCGTGATGCCGCCTCAGCCCAGGTGACGCTGTCACCCGTATCAGGCGAGGTCAGCCATACGGCATCGCCATCGGCCGCAACATTGGCGTCAAGCTGCGCGATGATGCTCTGTGTCATTTGCCGTGATCTTCCCAATAATCGCCGAAAATCTCGTCAAGCGAGGGTTTGCGTTCGGGGATTGTCCGCACGATGCGGACCTGGTTCACGAAATGCCGCCAGTTCAGGTTCTCATCGATGGAATTGCCGCCCCAGCTGCCACATCCCATCGACAGCGAGAAGGGCATGCCGTTGTTGAAGAAACCGCCATTGGCGAAACAATGCGCCTGATTGAGGATCACCCGGCAGGTGCGCGCCTCCATGGCCAGCCTTCGGGCGCGCCCGTCATCGCCGGAATGAAGGCCAAGCGAATGGCCGGCGCCCATGACATTCTGAATGGTGATGGCCTTGCGCATGGCGTCATCGAAATCACCGGCGCGGTGAAGTGCCAGGAACAGGGCCATTTTCTCTCCGGTCATCGGATGATCGGGGCCAATCTGTGTTTGCGGCGCGACAAGGAAGCGGGTGCCAGGCGGCGCGGTGGCGGCTAGGCCGGTCTCGGCCAGCACGATGTCGATATCCTTGGCCAGCAGGCGCGGGGCCAGTTTGCCATGATGCCAGTGCATGGCCTCCAGCGCGGTTGCCTGTGACTCGTCCAGAAGATAGCCGCCTTCGTTGGCCAGCGCCGCGACAAGCTCGTCATAGACCGCATCAACGGCAATCACCGCATTTTCCGACGAGCAGGAGGTGGCGTTGTCAAAGGTCTTGGATGCGGCGATTTTCGCCGCCGCCGCGGCAATATCGGCGGTCTCGTCGACGATGGTGACCACATTGCCGGCCCCGACACCGATGGCCGGTGTTCCCGATGAATAGCCGGCCCGCACATTCGCCTGCGATCCGGTGACAAGCACCATGTCGGCAAGCTGCATCAGCCGTTCGGTCTTCGGCTTTGAGGGCGGTGCCGGCACCATCTGCACAAGCCCGTCCGGCAGACCAAGCGCAGCCAGCGCCGGATGGATGTGCTCCAGCAGGGCCAGCAACGGCCTCACACCCTTTGGCGAGGGGGCGAGGATGATCGCATTGCCCGTCTTCAAAGCGTTGATCATATTGTTGACCGGCGTTGCCAGCGGGTTCGTCGACGGCACGATGGCGGCGACGACGCCCTTTGGCCGCAGGAAGGTCGACAGGCCGAGCGCCGCGTCATCCTCGATGTGGCCAAAGGCGGTGACACCCTTGATATCGCGCATCAGTCCGAGCGTCTTGTTGTGGTTCTTGCGAACCTTGTCATCGGCATTGCCAAGCCCGGTCTCGGCGACGGCGAATTCGGCAAGGCGCCGGTTCCGCTCCGGTTCCATCAGGCACCAGGCCACAGCCTGGCAGGCACGGTCGAACAATTCCTGCGATCCCATCGCCTCATAGGCGCTCTGGGCATCGCGGGCTCTGGCGACGAGCTCGTCTATGGTGGTGTCTGTCTGGGCGATGTCGTCTGACACGGCGCGTCCTTTCCGGGGCCGGGCCTCTCTAGGCGGTGTTCGAGGATGATGCAAACGCTCTATACAGGCCGGCGGCCAGTGTCAATGTGCCGGCGACAATCAGGATGGAGCAGATCGGGCGCGAGAAATAGGTGCCAAGGTCATAATGCACCATCTGCATGCCCTGGGCGAAGTTTTGCTCGCCAATCTTGCCAAGGATCAGCCCGAGGACAATGCCCGGGATTGAATATCCGGTCCGGCGCAAAAGGAAGCCGATGATGCCGGCCCCGAACATCACCATGACATCAAGGACCAGTCCACGGCTGATATAGGCGCCGATGGTGGCAAGAAGCAGGATCAGTGGCGCCAGGAACTGGAACGGAATCTTCAGAAGATAGAGAATCGTCTTGGTTTCGATCAGCCCGATGAACAGGATCGACAGGTTGGCGTAGAACATCGCCGCGAAGACAATCCAGATCAGGTCGGGCGAGTTATAGAAGACAAGTGGTCCGGGTTCGAGGTCGTGCATCTGGAACACGGCCACCATCATCGCTGTCAGCGCGCCGCCCGGAAGGCCGAGTGCCAGCAGCGGGATCATCGCCGCGCCGGTGGCGGCGTTGTTGGCTGTCTCGGAGGAAATCACGCCTTCCAGCTTGCCCTTGCCGAACTCTTCCTTGTTCTTCGACCATCGTACCGCCTCGCCATAGCCCATGAAGGCCGCAAGCGTGGCGCCGATGCCGGGAAGGATGCCGCAGAAGAAGCCGACAAGGATCGACCGCAACACGGCAAATTTATGCATCCACAGCTCGATGACGGTGGGGAAGGACATGCCGACCTTTGGCGCGTCGAACTGGCCGGTCGCCTTTTTTTCCGCCTGAACAAAGATTTCCGATACCGCGAAGAAACCGAGGATCGCCGGCACGAAGGCGATGCCGGCGGCAAGATCGGTGAACCCGAAATTATACCGGTTGATGCCGCCGACCGGGTCCTGGCCGATGGTCGCGATGAGAAGGCCGAGAAGCACCGACATCCAGCCTTTCCAGATGGTCCGTCCACCAACCGACGAGGCCACGGCAAGTCCAAAGAAGACCAACGCGAAGATTTCCGGAGGGCCGATATTGCGGATCGCCCAGGTGGCAAGCGGTTCGGTCGCCGCCATCATCACCAGCGCCGATGCCACGCCGCCAATGGCCGAGCAAAGCACCGCCGCGCCAACGGCCTTGCCGGACTGCCCCTTGCGGGTCATCGGATAGCCGTCAAAGGCGGTCGGCGCGTTTTCCGGCGCGCCCGGGATGTTGAACAGGATCGCCGTAATGGCGCCTCCATAGGTGCCGGTACAGTAGATGACGGCGAACAGCATCACTCCCTGGGCGGGTTCCAGTTCGGCGGTGAAGGGAAGCAGGATCGCCGCAAGGGTCAGCATGCTGACCCCGGGGATGGCGCCGAACAGCATGCCGCCAATGACACCGAAAACAAAGATCGCGATGGTGAAGGGGTCGCCAAAGAGCGCGCCGGTTCCGGCGAGGAAATTTTCCAGCATGTGCGTTACCAGAGCTGTTGCAGCTGTGTGTTCATTTTCAGAATGAACCCGCTGACATCATAAAAGGGTGAAACGTTCCCCTGCGGCAGGGGCGCGTTGAGCGTGACGACAAACAGACCAAGCAGGATGGCGTAGATCAGCAGCGTGATGCCGAGGATCCATTGCCACCGCCGCTCGCCGAACAGCCAGATCACGGCGGCGATGAAAAACGGCGCGCCGGAATACATCCCGACCGGCTTCAGAAGCCAAGCGAACAGGAACGGCGTGAACAGGATCGCCATGATCTTGGCAAGGGTCGCCGGATTGCTGTAATCCGTTGGCGCCTCATCCGTCTCGGCAATGCCGACACGCCCCTTCTGGATGGCAGAGCCATTTCTGAATTGGTGGAACAGATTGCCGAGCGTGACCAGCAACAGCAGCAGGATGATGACCCGTGGCCACCCGGTGGCGCCGAATTTATAAATTTCGATCGGCTGGTTGAACTCGAAGGTATAACCGAAAAAAATGGCCACGATCAGCGACCAGATGCCGGCTTCGACCAAGTGCGATTTACCGAGCTGACCCAACGGTCTCTCCTTCATTCAAACCCTGACAGCAAGGCTGTCGACTTTTCACGTCAAAACGGGAGATACCATATCCCCGAAATCATGCCCCCGAAATCATGCCCCCGGCACCGCAAGCGCCGGAGGCATGGAATTTTGGCAGGGCAGACCTATTTCACATCCATGCCCATCGACTTGTACACGTCACGGTACTGGGCGATGGAGCGGGTGATCAGCTCGCGTGCGCCCGCGGTGTCGCGGTAGCTGTCGATGACGGTCATGAACTTCGACTCATTGAACGCCTGATAGCTGTCCTGGCAATAACCGCGCTGGAAGGCCCATTGCAGCCACTTCACCCGGTCCGCCGGGGCATCCTTGTGAACGTAGAAGCCACGGAAACGAAGCAGTGGATCGAAATCCATGCCCATTTCGCGGTGTGTCGGCACATCGGCAAAGACCGACGGGCGCTCGTTAAAGACTGTCAGGATCGGCTT
Organism: Rhodobiaceae bacterium; assembly: GCA_038138545.1. Lineage (GTDB taxonomy): Bacteria > Pseudomonadota > Alphaproteobacteria > Puniceispirillales > Puniceispirillaceae > UBA8309. The sequence goes on from JAYQDX010000033.1 coordinate 6,758, forward strand.
GAAGTTGCCGGCATCCAGAAACTTGCGAACGTCGCCCGGCTGCTCGAACAGCGCATCGACCTGGCCACCAAGAAGCGCGCCATAGCGCGGCGCGCCCTTGTCGAACGAGATTTGCTGGATTTCCATGCCGGTCGCGTCGGTGATGAACTTCATCGTGACGCGCTCCATCGAGCCTTCTTTCGAGACGTTGGCGATTGTCGCCTTGCCGCCTTGCGCCTTCACCCACGCAACGAATGACTCCCAGTCATTGTAGCGGGTCTCGTTGGTGCGGATATAGATCTGCGAGAAGGTGACCTGCGAGATCACCAGCGGGATCAGATCCTCGGCCGGGTTCGGCCGTGATGAGTCGAGCGCATGCGCCGACGAGGCGTCGTCGATATGCTCGAGAACATTATATCCATCCGCCGGCGACGCCATATAGGCGGTCATGCCGACGGTGCCCGAACCGCCGGGCTTGTGGTCCCGATTGATCGCGACCCCGGTCAGGCCGGTAACGCCTTCGGCCATCGCCGCGGCAACCTGACCGGAACCACCGGCCGGCCCGTAAGGCACGATCATCGTCAGGGCCCGCTCGGGAAAGCCGCCGGGCTTGTCCATCGAGGTTTCCTTGACCTTGCATTCAAACGCGTTGGCTGAGCCGCCCACCGCCATCATCATGGTGGCAGCAACGCCAATACCGAAAAGTTTTCTCATTGGTTTCCTCCGTATTTGTGTCGCCATTACCTTGTCCCCCGGCAACAACCCCGATTATGAGCATCATTTTCGAGGCAGGAAAAGCCAAAAAAAGGGTTCATCAACGGATCAGGACTTGTCCTGTGTCGTGAGGACATGTCGCGGCCTGGCTGTTTGAGGAGGGTCAGCCGACACGTGCGCTCAGCAGCAGGCTGGTATCGGTTTCCTTGATACCGGGAATCTGGCGGAGCCGTGAAATGGCATTATCGAAGCTTTCCAGCGTCGGTGTCTGGATTTCCGCGGTCAGGTCCCACCGACCATTGGTCGTGAAAAGCCGCGAGATCTCAGGCATGTCGGCCAGCTTTTCTATGATGGCTTCTTCCCTGTTGGCGTCGACTGCAATCATGATCCATCCCGACACGTTATGCCGGAACTCCTCGACGCCAAGGGTCACCGTATAGCCGGTGATGATGCCCGACTGCTCCATTTTCTTGATATGCGCGTCGATGGTGACCCGCGAGGCGCCAAGTTCGTGCGCTATCTGCGTGACCGACATGCGGGCATTGCGTTTCAGCAGGGCAATAATGCCGGCATCAAGGTCTTTCATTCGGGAAAACCGCTTTGGTTGCTTCAGGGCAGGTGATGATGGAATTTGATCCTTATTGTTATAACATTACTAATTTATTAAATAATGATCAAAATAAAATCCATATTAGGCAAAACGCTCAGGAAATACGCGTCAGAACTCTCTGCTATGCATGCTATGCAGTCGATTTTGCAAATATGATGATCAGCCACCGGCGTGATCTCAATCAACAAGGGCGCGCACCGTCTCGATATTATCGGCCTCGTCAGCCGGTTTGTCCCAGCGAATCCTGTTGATCCGGGGGAAGCGGAGTGCGATGCCCGATTTATGGCGTGGGCTGTCATGCGCGCTGTCAAAGGCAAGCTCGACGACAAGGCGCTTTTCGACCTCGCGCACCGGACCGAACCTGTTGGTGGTGTTGGCACGGACCCATTTGTCGAGATCGCGAAGCTCGTCATCTGTGAATCCGGAATAGGCCTTGCCGACCGGCACGATCTCATTGCCGCGCCAGATACCGAAGGTGAAATCGGAATAGAAGGAGCTTCGCCGTCCATGGCCGCGCTGGGCGTACATCATGACTGTGTCGATCATTCGTGGGTCACGCTTCCACTTGAACCAGGGACCCTTTGGCCGGCCGGCGACATAGGGGCTTTGCCGGTCCTTGATCATCAATCCTTCATAACCGTGGATCTCGGCTCCTTCGAGGCGCAGCCGTGCCAGATCCTCCCAACCGTCAAAGGGCAGGATTTCGGAAAGATCAAGCCTGTCACCGGCATATTCCCGCATCCATTGCTCCAGTCGCCGGCGCCGGGCCGACAGGGGCAGGTCGCGAAGATCCTCATCCCCGTCAAAAAGCATGTCATAGACCCGCACAAAGGCCGGCAGGTCGCGAAGATGCGTTTTCGCCGGTGTCTTGCGATTGAGACGCTGCTGCAGGCTGTTGAAGGCCAGCGGCTGGAAATCCTGACCGACCAGCAACTCGCCATCAAGAACGGCGTGCCCGTGCAGCGCCGCAACAAGGTCGGGGAAGGTGGCCGACACATCATCGCCGGTGCGCGAGAAAATCCGCCGACTCTCGCCATCAAAGACAAGCTGCACGCGGATGCCATCCCATTTCCATTCCGCCTGATAGTCGGCAGCGTCCAGCCTGTCGAAATCACGCGCCTCGTCGATCGGGTTCGAAAGCATCATCGGATGAAAGGTCCGCCCCGGTTGAATGCGCGGCGCCGCGCCGCGGCCGTCAAGCCAGGCGAACAGCTCGGTATAGGGGGGCTCCAGCCCGTGCCAGATCTTCTCGATCTCGGCAAGATCCTGGCCGCCATAGGCCGCCAGCGCTGTCTTTGCGAGGCGCGCCGACACGCCGACCCGCAATCCACCCGTGGCCAGCTTGATCATCGCCCAGCGTTCTGCCGGGGTGGCGCTGTCAAGAAGCGCGGCAAGGTGGCTGGCGACGTCCACCTTTGGCCGCGATTCGATGCCGGTGATGAAATCAGCCACACCGGGGAGTGTCGCGCTGCTGTCGGCGTCGCCGGGGTGCGGCCAGATCAGCGAGATTGTCTCGGCAAGATCGCCTACATAATCATAGCTCATCAGGAACAGTTCGGGATCGACCCTGTCCATCGCCAGCTGCCGAAGGGCCCCGGCCTTGAGATTGGACAGCGTCAGGTCGCGCGTGATGGCGGCAAGCGCAAACCCGCGATCAGGGTCCGGTGTCGTCTGGAAATAGCGCGCCATCGCCCCAATCTTCGCATTGCGCGACGGGGTAAGGACAAGCGTCTCCAGCAGTTCCGCGAACCGTTTCATTCGCCGGCATCCTCCTCGCGGCCCTGCATGTAGAGCGGTTCGGCCTGCAATCCGCGTGACCGGCACCAGTGGACAAGCGCATCCTCGCGGCCATGTGTGACCCAAATGGTGTCGGCGCCGGTGGCGGTGATGGTGTCGGTCAGCTCGTTCCAGTCGGCATGGTCGGAGATCACCAGCGGCAGTTCCACGCCGCTCTGTTTGGCGCGCTGTTTGATTGTCATCCAGCCGGAGGCCTGACAGACCACCGGGTCGGGCAGGCGGCGTGACCAGCGGTCACGAAGCGCCGATGGCGGGGCGATGACGATATGCCCGGGAAAGGATGCCTTGTCGCGGTCGAGGGCCTTTTGCAGATTGCCAAGATCGATCCCCTGGCCGGCATAATAGGCGCACAGTTTTTCCTGCGCGCCATGGAGGAAAATCGGCGCGTCATGTCCGGCCTCGCGGATCAGCCTGATCACCCGCTGTGCCTTGCCAAGCGCATAGGCACCGATGACATGGCAGCGTTCCGGCTGTGCCTTGACCGAGGCCAGAAGACGCGAAATCTCCTGTCGCGGGTCCGGATGCTGGAAGACCGGCAGCCCGAAGGTTGCCTCGGTGACGAACAGATCGCAGGGAACAAGCTCGAAATTCTGGGCCGTACTGTCGGCATGCGTCTTGTAATCGCCGGTGACGACCGCGACCCGGCCCCGGTAGGCCAGCCTGACCTGCGCGCTGCCAAGGATATGGCCGGCCGGAAACAGGGTGATAGTCACCGGTCCGTCGGTCAGCGGTGTTCCGAAATCGAGTTCCTGAAAGGAGCCGGCGCAATGCGCCCCGTAACGCTGCTTCATGATGGCGATTGTCTGCGGCGTCGCCAGCACATGATCATGCCCCGGACGGGCATGGTCGGCATGGCCATGTGTGATAATCGCGCGTCTGACCGGCCGAGCCGGGTCGATATAGGCGTCGATCGGCTCTATATAGAGCTCATGGTTCAACCAGGTCATGACATTCAATATAGGGACGCGCCGGCGCGCCTCCAGTCCCACCCGCTGACAGCGTGGCTTCGCCAGCGCGGCTGGAGCTGGTTCGATCACCAGATCGAGACGGCGGAACATGCGCTGGCACGGCGTGATGTCGTCGTCTTCGCGCCAACCGGGGCCGGCAAGACGTTGGCCGGCTTCCTGCCATCCTTTCTCGATATCGCCGAACATCGCTCGACCGGCCAGTTGCACACGCTCTATATCTCGCCGCTGAAGGCGCTGGCGGTCGACGTGCATCGCAACATCGCGGCGCCGATCGAGGCGCTGGACCTGCCGGTGAGTTTCGAGACGCGCACCGGCGATACCCCGCAATCGCGGCGCCAGCGCCAGAAGAAGAAGCCGCCGGATTTTCTGATGACGACGCCGGAATCGCTGGCCCTTCTGCTGTCCTATGAGGATGCCGGTGCCTATTTCAGCGGCCTTCGCTTTATCATCATCGATGAGCTTCACGCCTTTTTCGACAACAAGCGTGGCGATCTGTTGAGTCTCAATCTGGCGCGGCTCGCCACGCTGGCCCCGCGGGCGCGGCGGATTGGCCTGTCCGCCACCATTGACAAACCGAAGCTGGCGCGCGACTGGCTGTGTCGGCGTGGCGGCAGAATCGTCACGGCGGCGCAGGCGGTGGCCCCGGTGATCGACATTCTGCAAACCCGGAACCGCATCCCCTGGTCGGGCCACATGGCGCGGCACGCGCTGGATGAGGTCTATGCACAGATCGCCGCCGCGCGGATGAGCGTCGTGTTCGTCAATACAAGGGCGCAGGCGGAATTCGTGTTTCAGCGCTTATGGCAGCTGAACGACCGCAACCTCAGGATTGCGGTACATCACGGTTCGCTGGAACGCGAGCTGCGTCGCAAGGTCGAGGCGCGGATGGCGGACGGTGGTCTGGACTGTGTGGTGGCGACAAGCTCGCTTGATCTCGGGCTAGACTGGGCCGATGTCGACCTCGTCATCCAGGTCGGCGCGCCAAAAGGGGTGAGCCGCCTGTTGCAGCGCGTGGGGCGGGCCAATCACCGGCTGAATGAACCCAGCCGCGCGATTCTGGTTCCGACCAACAGGTTCGAATATCTGGAATGTGTGGCCGCGCAGGCCGAAATCGCGCGTTTCAGGCTTGATGGTGCGACCTTTCGGCGTGGCGGATTCGATGTGCTGGCGCAACATGTCTTCGGTGTCGCCTGCAGCGGGGCGTTCGATCCGGATGCGCTGTATCACGAGGTCATCCGCGCCGCGCCCTATGCCGATATGGGCCGCCGGGAATTCGACGAGGTGGTGGGGTTCGTCACCAATGGCGGCTACGCGCTGGCGGCCTATCCGCAATATAACCGGCTGGCGACGCTGAAGGATGGCATGGTCGTGTTGCGCGAGGCCAGGATGGCGCGGCAATACCGGATGAATATCGGCACCATCGTTGAATCACCGATGATGAAGGTGAAGCTTCGCAACCGCACGCTTGGCAGTATCGAGGAGAATTTCGTCGTCAACCTGTCACCGGGTGACACCTTCCTGTTCGGTGGCCGGGTTCTGACCTTTGAGGGCATCAGCAACGCCGCCGTGATGGTCTCGAAGGCGAAGGGAGGCGAGGCGCAGATCCCGAGCTATGGCGGTGGGCGTCTGCCGCTGTCGAGCAATTTGTCGCTTGCTGTCCGGCAGCTGATTGGCAGCCGGCAGGCCCGGGCCGGGCTTCCGGGCCAGATCCGTGACTGGCTGGCGCTTCATGGCAGCCGGTCGCTGCTTCCCGACGCAAGGACCTTGCTCGTCGAGATTTTCCCGCATCGCAGGCGTTATCACACTGTGATCTACAGCTTTGCCGGACGCAATGCCAACCAGACACTCGGCTTTCTGCTGTTGCGGCGGATGAAACGCGCCGGCCTGCGGCCACTTGGTTTCTCGATGACCGACTATGCGCTGGCCGTCTGGTCGCTCACCCCTCCCGAGGAAGTGGAAAGCCTGCTGGATCCCGACATCATGACCGAGGAATTCGAGGAATGGCTTCAGGACACGCCACTGCTGAAACGTCTCTTTCGCGACACCGCGATCATTTCCGGGCTGGTTGAACGACGCCATCCCGGACAGGTGAAGACAGGCCGTCAGGTGCTGTTCAGCTCGGACCTGATCTATGATGTATTGCGCCGGCATGAGCCTGACCATATCCTGCTGAAGGCGGTGCGGCGCGACGCCATGCAGGGGCTGATCGATGCCGGCAGGCTGGCCGATACGCTGCAGGAATTCGCCGGCAATATTGTCTGTCGGCATCTTGATATGATATCGCCGATGGCGGTGCCGGTGATCATGCAGATCGCCCGCGAGAATACCGTACACAGTGACGATGGCGATGCCCTGCTGTCGGACATGGAAGAGGACATCATCCGCGCCGCCAATGTCGAATCGATCCACTGATTTTGCCGGCTACGGCTTTGACCTGCACCCGTCGGGCGCGCTGTTCTGGCGCGATGCGTCGCTGCTGATCGTTGGCGACCTGCATCTGGAAAAGGCAAGCTCCTATCACCGCTCGGGGCAGTTCCTGCCGCCCTATGACACCGCCCAGACACTGGCAAGCCTCGCCCGGGTGATCGCCGAGATGGCGCCGCGGCGGCTGTTGCTGCTTGGTGATGTGTTTCATGATGGCGCCGCCTGGACGCGCATGACGCCGCAGGACCGGCGGACATTGTCAGATATCACCGATGCGCATGACACGATCTGGGTCGAGGGCAATCATGACCAGCGTTTCGTGCCGCCGGGCCATAGCGGCTGCGGCCTGCATGAAGAAGGCGGGATCATCTTCCGGCATATCATGGACGAGACCGATCCGCGTCCCGAGATCAGCGCGCATTACCATCCCGCCGGCGTGGTCAGTCATCGCGGTGCGCGGCTGCGGCGTCCCTGTTTCGTGCAGGCGACAACGCGGCTGGTGGTGCCGGCCTTTGGTGTGCTGACAGGCGGGCTCGACTGCCGGGATGAGGCGCTTTCGGCGCTGCACGGCAAGACGACAAGGATGTTTCTTCTTGGCGCGGACAGTGTCTTTGCCGCCCCGCCCGGGCTGGCCCGCGACCCGCGCCGCCGGCAGCGCAGGCATGGCAGCGGATAACGGCTACAGATCGTCGATGGCCTTGCGAAGCTGCGGGGCGATCGGCGCGTTCGCGGGAAGGCGGGCATAAAGGTCTTCCCACAGGGCGCGGGCGCGGTCCGTGTCACCGGCCTGCCGCGCGAAATGCCCGCTGATATAGATGCCCTCCGGCCGGTTCGGGTCGAGCGCCTCGACGCGGTCAAGAAGCCGTTGCGACGCCTCGACAAAGCCGGCCTCGAGGCGGGCGACGACCATATGTTCCAGCGCCGAGAGCTGCGCGTCGATATCGCCGGGGATGGCGTCGGCAAGGCCGATCAAGGCCGCCTGCAGATCCTCGGGCCGCTCCAGCACCCGGTAGGCGCGGATCAACCGCCGCCAGCCCGCAACATCACCCGGCTCGTCGGCAAGCCTGGCGGCAAGCCCCTCGACCATGCCGGCAATCATCGCCGCGCGCTCTTCTTCGGTCATGGTGGCGGCATCGGCGACGGCATCGGCATCTGGTCCCGGATTGACGCTGTCCGGATCGATGCCGGCGGAGCGTGCCGCATCGGCGATATTCTCGGCCAGCAGGGTCATCCATGGCGCGTCCGGCGGTGACAGGGTCTGCAGCCGGCGCCAGATACCGACAGCGGCGGCATAATCCTCATCCTGATAGGCGGCAAGCCCCGACAGATACAATGCCCGCGGTTCCGCCGGGTTGACGGCCAGAATGCCGGCAATCAGCTCGCGGGCCGGAATGGTGACCTGGCCATCGGCGGCGCGGGCCATCGCCTCGGCACGCATGGCGCGAATGGCGGGGTCGCCGCCGGTCAGACGTTCCGCCTGTTCAAGTGCCATGATCTCGGTCGCGCTGTCCGTGCTGGCCGCAGCCGCCATGGCAAGCCGTAGCCACGCACCGACATCATCAGGTGTTTCCGTGGCGGCGGCGCGGGCCTGTTGCAGGGCCGCGCCACGGTCGCTGGCGGCCTGTTGGGCCTGCGTAGCGGCGGCGGCGATTTCGGCTCCGCGCTCGGCCAATGGTCGGGCCGGCAGGTCAGCGCGGCCAAGAACGAGATAGAGGCCGAGGCTGGCCGCCATCACAAGGCTGGCGAGCGCCAGCGCAACGCGCCGGTCGAGGCTGGCGGCGGGTGAGGCGGGGGCAGCCTCATCATCCGCAATCATGGCCGCGTCGCCCTCACGGCGGCGTCGCCCGGCCAGCATGATGGCCAGACCGCCAAGGAGAATCACGACAGGCGCCCCCCACAGGATGTAGGTGCCGGGCGAGACCGGTGGATTGAGAAGCACATAATCGCCATAGGTCTCGCGAAGCGTGGCCAGGATTTCGGCGTCACTGGCGCCGGTCGCGAGCTGTTTGCGAACCTCGACCCGCAGATCGCGCGCCAGCTCGGCGTCGGAATCGTCAATCGACTGGTTCTGGCAAACCAGGCAGCGAAGCTGTTTCGACAGCGCCCGTGCCCGTGATTCCAGCGCCGGGTCGGCCAGCATTTCCTCTGGCGTGACCGCCGGCGCGGGAAGCGGCCCCGTCACCATCGCCAGCATGACAAGCGCCAGGCCGGTCTTCAGAATGCGTGACAGGCAGCCGGTCATGGCAGTTCGCGGATCGCCGGCAACAACAGCTCGTCAAGCACGCGGCGGTCGATCGGGCCGGCATGGCGCAGCAGGATGGTACCGTCGGCACCGACAAGGAATGTCTCCGGCACCCCGTAAACACCCCATTTCATGCCGGCGTCACCGTCGCGGTCGATGCCGATGGCGGCGAACGGATTGCCATAATCGGCAAGGAATTTGCGTGAATCCTCAGGGCGGTCCTTATAGGCGATGCCCATGATCGGGATATCCCTGGCGAGCAGCACCAGCGCCGGCGCCTCGGCGCGGCAGGGCGCACACCAGCTGGCAAAGACATTGACCAGGAAGGCGCGGCCGGCGAAGTCGCCTGGCGATATGGTCTGGCCCTCGTCAAGCAGGCTGGGAAGCATGATGGCCGGAGCCGGCTTGCCGACCATTGCCGAGGGAAGCTGCGACATGTCGCGCTCGCCGCGCAAGGTCGCCATCAAGGCCACGGTCGCGAATGCCGCCAGGATCAGAAATCCGGCCAGCGGGATGATGAATGACAGACGAAGCCGTCCTGTCCTGCTGCCGTCAGCCCTCGTCATGTCGCCGTCCTGATCGTGTCGGCAAGGGCTGCCGGTTGGCGCTGCCGGCGACCAAGGGCGGCCAGCGCGCCGCCAACCGCCATCAGCCCGGCACCGGCCCAGATCCAGCTGACAAAGGGTTTGCGATAGAGCCGCAGCGTGTAACCGCTGGTGGCGTCGCCATCGCCAAGAACGGCATAATCGTCACCGCCGATACGCGGCCGGATGGCCGCCTCGGTGGTGGTCTGGCGCTCGGCGTTGTAGAAACGTTTCTCCGGTGTCATGAAGGCGATGATATCGGTGCCGTCACGAACTTCGATAATGGCCGTCTCGGTGACGTAATTCGGCCCCTGCCGTGCCTCGACGGCGCGAAGTGTCATCGTCCTGCCGGCGACATCGACACTGTCGCCGGGAAGGGCGCGGACAATCACCTCGGTCTGGAACAGGCCGTTGCCAAGCGCGCCGACAAGAAACACGACCATGCCTGCATGCGCTGTCCACATGCCCCAGACGGGAAGCGGCAGCGCCGAGGCGCGGGTGCCAATGCCGCCCCGCCATGGCTTCAGCCGGTGCAGGATGTCGCCGGTGATGGCCAGTGCCAGCCATCCCAGCAGGCCAAGCCCGGCCAGGCCGGCAGCACTGACGCCGCCTGCCAGGACGAGGCCGGCACAAACGGCAAGGATTGCGCCGGCTCCGGCCATGCCGAGGCTGGTGCGAAGAGACGGCAGGGTGCCGCGCCGCCAGGCCGTCAGGGGCCCGAGCGCCATGGCCAGAACGAGCGCCGCCATGATGGGGTTGAAGGTGGCGTCGAAATAGGGTGGGCCGACGGTGATGCGGGCCCCGGTCACCATTTCCAGCGCCAGCGGATAAAAGGTGCCGACAAGCACCACTACGGTGGCTGCCGTCAGCAGGAAGTTGTTCAGGATCAGGCCGCTCTCGCGGCTGATCAACACATGATCGTCACGGCTGGAAAGCTGCGGCCCACGGATCGCGAACAGCAGCAGCGGCACGCCGATGGCGGCAAGAAGAATACCGAGAATGAAGACGCCGCGTGCCGGGTCGCTGGCAAAGCTGTGAACCGAGGTCAACAGACCCGACCGAACGATGAAGGTGCCGACAAGCGACAGCGAGAAGGCGAGGATCGCCAGCAGGACCGTCCAGCTTTTCAGACGGTCACGCTGTTCGACAACGATGGTTGAATGCAGCAGCGCCGTCGCCGCGAGCCATGGCATCAGCGAGGCGTTTTCCACCGGGTCCCAGAACCACCAGCCGCCCCAGCCAAGCTCGTAATAGGCCCACCAGCTGCCAAGCGCGATGCCGGCGGTCAGCGCGCACCAGGCGGCCGAGATCCAGGGTCGGACATGGCGCGCCCAGGCGCGGTCGATCCGCCCCTCGATCAACCCGGCGACAGCAAAGGCGAAGGCAAGTGACAGGCCGACATAGCCGACATAAAGCGTCGGTGGATGCAGGGCGAGGCCCGGGTCCTGCAGGATTGGATTCAGACCGCGCCCGTCCAGCGGTGCCTCGTCGAGACGCGCGAACGGGTTTGATGTGAACAGACAGAAGGCCAGGAACCCGGCGGTAACCATCGCCTGTACGGCAAGGGTGCGAACCTTCAGTCCGAAATCCATCTCGCGCCCCCGCATCGCCAGCATGCCGCCAAACAGGACAAGGATCAGGATCCACAGCAGAAGCGAGCCTTCATGGTTTCCCCAAGTGCCTGATATCTTGTAGATCATCGGCTTGGTCGAATGCGAATGCGCGGCGACAAGCGCGACCGAGAAATCGGAGGTGACAAAGGCGGTGACCAGGGCGATGAAGGCGAAGCTGACGGCGCCGGCCATCAGCAATGTCGCCGGCGTGGCCAGCGCGGTCAGTGAGGCAAGCCCGGCGCGCAGGCCGACAAGCGGCAGAATGGCGACGCAAAGCGACGTCATAAAGGCCAGAATCAGGGCAAAATGACCAAGTTCGGTGATCACCGGGGCGGCTCATCTGTGGGTAACGAAAGCGTACAGGAAACAAATATCACGGGGGCCTGTTTTGAACAAACCACCCGTGACATTTCGTTAACTCCGGTGGATGGCACCCACTCGAATATTTCAAAGATGCGCGTTGCCGGGCGGGTCGCGAATGTGGCAATTTGTCACCGGCGCGAGGCTGCCTGCAACATTCCCGCCCTCCCTGGTCCGACGCATTCCGGGCGTCGAATGACGGGTTTGGCGCATGACCGGCGCGAAATTGGCCTAACGTGATGATATTGGATTTCCGCCCTCAGCCTTTTCGAGGTCCCCTTGGCTTCACCAACCCGCCCGAACATCGTCCTGATCATGGCAGACCAGCTGGCGCCGCATTTCACCGGTGCCTATGGCCATGGCGTTGTCAAAACTCCCAATCTCGACGCGCTGGCGGCGCGCGGCGCGCGTTTTGATGCCGCCTATTGCAATTCGCCGCTCTGCGCCCCGTCGCGTGCCGCCTTCATGACCGGCCAGCTGATCAGCCGCCTTGGCACTTATGACAACGCCAGTGATTTTGCCGCCTCGGTGCCGACTTTCGCGCATTATCTGCGTCAGGCCGGGTATCGCACCTGTCTTGCCGGGCGGATGCATTTCGTTGGTCCGGATCAACTTCACGGCTTTGAGGAACGTGTCACCACCGATGTCTATCCGGCTGATTTCGCCTGGGTGCCGGACTGGCAACATGCCGATCAGCGGATCGACCGCTGGTATCACAATATGGATTCGGTGTTCGAGGCCGGCAGCGCGGTTACCGCCTTTCAGATCGAATATGACGAGGAGGTGGGATTCGCCGCCCGGCGCCGGCTGATGCAATATGCCTGCGATCGCGACGCACCCTTTGCGCTGGTCGCCAGTTTCATGAACCCGCACGATCCCTATGTGGCGTTGCCGGAATTCTGGAACCTGTATGATGATGATGCGATCGATCTGCCGGAAACCGGCATGAACGCGGTTGACAGGGACCCTTTCTCGGCCCGTGTGTTTGACGGGATAGGTGCCGGCGCGGCGACGACAGGCGCGGCGGATATCCGGCGGGCGCGGCGTGGCTATTACGCGAATGTATCCTATTTCGACAGCAAGATCGGCGAGATTGTCGGCGCGGTCGAGGAGATCGGACAGCTCGACAACACGATCTTCATCGTCACCTCCGATCATGGTGACATGCTTGGCGAGCGTGGTCTGTGGTACAAGATGAGCTTCTTTGAACATTCGGCACGCGTGCCGCTGGTGATCGCCGGGCCCGGCATTGCCGAAGGTCGCATCGCCAGCCCCTGTTCGCTTGTCGATCTGTTGCCGACAATGCTGGATTTTGCCGGCGCAGCCGATATGCCGATGGGCCGGCCCGTCGATGGCCGCTCACTGGCGCCGATGGCGCGTGGCGGGGATGAGGATGACGGCTGTGCCATTGGTGAATATTGCGCCGAGATGACGGCGTCGCCGGTCTTCATGATCCGGCGCGGCGCTTGGAAATATGTGCATTGCGACGATGACCCGCCGCAGCTCTACCGCCTTGATGATGACCCGCTGGAGCGCATCAATCTGGCGGCCGACCCTGGCTGCGCGCAGATTGCCGCGGATTTCGCGGCAGAGGTTGTGTCGCGGTGGGACAGCGCCACGCTTCGCGACGATGTCATCGCCAGCCAGGTAGCGCGGCGCGTGGTCCACCGGGCGATGCAGACCGGCCGACGCACCGACTGGGACTATACGCCGCCACGCGACGCCGCCGAGGAATATGTCCGCAACCATATCGACTGGACCGTCGCGGCGGCGCGGACACGCTTCCCGCCGCTGGCCGATTGATGGTGCCGCCTGCCTCTATTGCGTTGGAGCGCCGATCATGGCCTGATGGCTACGGGAGAGCGATATGCCGTTGACGAGTACGCATTGGGGGACCTATGAGGTTGCCACCGAAAAGGGCCGCGTGACCGGGCTGACGCCTTTTGCAGCGGATGACGACCCGTCTCCCATCGGATCGTCACTTCCCGAACTGCTCGATCACCCGACACGGATCAGGCGTCCGGCGGTGCGGCGTGGCTGGCTCGATCATGGCCCAGGGCCGGCGGATGGCGCACGTGGCAGCGACCCGTTTGTCGAGATTGGCTGGGACGAGGCCGAACGTCTTGTCGCGGCCGAGCTTGAGCGCGTACGCACCGAACATGGCAACAGCGCCATCTATGCCGGGTCCTATGGATGGGCCAGTGCCGGCAGGTTTCATCATGCGCAGAGCCAGATTCATCGTTTCCTGAATTGCATTGGCGGCTACACGCGATCGGTGAACACCTACAGCTATGCCGCCGCCGAGGTGATCGTGCCGCATGTGCTTGGCAGTTTCACAAGGTTGCTGCCGCAACATACAAGCTGGACCAATCTTGCCGCGCATTGCGAGCTGTTTGTGGCATTTGGCGGTCTGGCGCTTGGCAACGGGCAGATGGCCAATGGCGGCACCGGCCGCCATATCCAGCGTGAGGGGTATGAAGCTGCCGTGGCGGCGGGAGTCGAGTTCATCAACATCTCGCCGCGCGAGCTTGACCTCGAGGCGCCGGCGCCGCCGCGTACCATCCAGCTTCGCCCGGGCAGCGATACCGCGCTGATCCTGGCGCTATGCCGGACATTGCGCGCCGAGGGGCTTGCCGATGAACGGTTTCTGGCCCGTTACACGGTCGGGTATGACAGGTTCGCAGCCTATCTGGACGGCGAGACCGATGGCATCTGCAAGGACGCGCACTGGGCCAGTGGCCTGACCGGTGTGCCGGAGGCGGAAATCGTCTCGCTGGCCCGCCGGATGGCGTCGAAACGCACGATGGTGTCGATCAGCTGGTCACTGACCCGCCAGCAATATGGCGAGCAGCCCTTTTGGGCAGCGATCTCGCTGGCCGCCATGCTTGGCCAGATCGGGACGCCGGGCGGCGGTATCGGGTTCGGTTATGCCATCGCCAACTATGTCGGCCACAATGTCGATCCGATGCCTTACGCCGCGTTGCCACAGGGCAGGAACAGCGTCAGCGATTTCATTCCGGTGGCAAGGGTCAGTGACATGCTGCTGACCCCCGGTTCGTCGTTCGATTATAATGGCGGGCGCTACATCTATCCCGATGTGCGGTTGGTCTATTGGGCCGGCGGCAACCCGTTCCACCATCATCAGGATCTGAACCGGCTGCAGCAGGCCTGGCAGCGGCCGGACACCATCATCATGCATGACTGGTGCTGGAATGCCTCCGCCAAGCGGGCCGATATCGTCCTGCCATGCACGACGATGCTGGAGCGCACCGATATCGGGATGACGCAGCGAGATCCCTACATCATCGCGATGGCGAAGGCGGTCGAGCCGATTGGCGAGGCGCGTGACGATTACGACATCCTGGCAGGCATCGCGCGTGTCATGGGATGCGAGGACAGCTTCTGCGAGGGCCGTACCGCCGAGGAGTGGGTGCGTCATCTGTGGGACCAGTCACGCCGGCGAGCGGCAGACCGCGGGGTCGAACTGCCGGACTATGACAGGCTTGTGGCGGCCGAATATCACCGCATCGACACGCCGCCGGATGAACCGGTGCTGTTCGCCGATTTTCGTGCTGATCCCGGGGCGCATCCGCTGCCGACGCCAAGTGGCAGGATCGAGCTGTTTTCCGAGACTGTGGCCGCATTCGGCTATGCCGACTGTCACGGTCATGCCACCTGGAACGAGCCTGACGAATGGCTTGGTAACGCGACAGCGTCGCACCCGCTTCATCTTCTTGGCAAACAGCCGCGCAACAAGCTTCATTCGCAGCTTGATCCGGGCTCATATGCCGCCCGTGCCAAGATCGGCGGACATGAGGCGGTTGAGATCAATCCCGACGACGCTGCCAGCCGCGGCATCAGCGATGGTGATGTGGTCATGGTCAGCAATGATCGCGGGGCGTGTCTTGGCGGCGCCGTCATCACAGCCGAAGTGATGCCGGGTGTGGTCACGATGAGCACCGGTGCCTGGTTCGACCCCTGTCCGGAGACTGGGCTTTGCCGGCATGGCAACCCGAACATTCTGGCGTCCGACTCCGGAACCTCGCCATTGTCGCAGGGGCCTGCCGCGCATAGCTGTCTTGTCGAGGTGACGCGTTTTGAGGGCGACAACCCGCCCGGTGATGCCTTCAAGCCGCCGGATTTTAGCCCGCGCGACTGACCGGGGCCGGAATGACCTTGCCTAAAGACGGGTGATGACAGTGGCCGGATCAGGGCGCGTGCGTTCCATCGGGGGCTTCACCTTTTCCCCGATATAGATGAAGCCGGCGATGCGATCATGCCCAGGGGTGCCGCCAAGTTCCATCAGCATCCGGTCGTTATAGGCATACCATTCAGTCAGCCATTGCGCGGCATAGCCAAACGATTGCGCCGCGTAGAGCAGCGTCGTGCAGACAGCACCGGCGGATAGCTGCATTTCCCACCGGTCGATCTTGGGATGTTCGACCGGTGATGAAATAACGGCGATCACCACATCGGCGCGCTGCAGGCGGCCGGTCTCGATGGCCTCGATTTCGGGTTTGGCGTCGGGTGTGGCGGCGATGAACTCGGCATGGATGACGTCACGATCAAGCCTGGCTCGTGCGGCGCCGTTGATGACAACAAGTTTCCACGGTTTCAGCGCGCCATGATCGGGCACGCGTATGCCGGCGGTCAGGATTTTGTCGAGATGTTCCGGGTCGACCTTCCCCGGCTGCATCGTCTTGGCGGTCACTGACCGACGTGTAGAAAGAAATTCGATAACGCTGCTCATGACACTTTCCGCTGAGTTGGGACTGGCGCGCCAGCATCATGAATTTCGTCGCCATGTGCAAGTGCCGGGACGCAATGTCATGTCAATCATGAAAAAAGGGGGCCGCGCGGGCCCCCTTGCGTATCATCGGTCCAGGGTTTCTAGACGTCATGCTCGTTCATGGCGTCCTCGATAGCATCACAGGTGGCACCGCCACCGCCGGCAACACAGCTCTCATAGCTGTCAAATTCGGTGATGGCGTCCATCGCGCCCTCGATCTCGCGAAGGTCATTGAGGAAGGCGTCGACCTGTTCGGCCATGCCGCTATCGACGAGATCGCCAAGGTCTTCGATGAACTGATTGACCTCACCTTCCGGCATCGCCTCCATAACGCTGCTCACGGCCATCAGATTGTCGATGGAAATGCCGGTTTCGGCGGACATCGCCTCGATTTCCTTCATGATGTCAGGATCGATGCCTTCTATTTTGCCGTCCTTCAGGATCTCCTCGACGCTGATGCCTGTCTCGGCGGACAATTCGCTAACGGCGCTGACCTGCGCGAAGGTTATGTCATCATTGCCGGTCAGGTCCTGGACAACGGCGTCGCCGATGACGTCGATCTGCGATTCTTTAGGCAGATTGCGAAGATCGTTAATCGGTATGAAGGTGACGTCCTCACCAACCACGACAAAGACATTGTTGCCGGTGATACCGCCGACGTCGCCCGATTCCTCGGCATTCGCGATCAGTCGCTCCATCTGCTCGGGCGAGGCACCCTTGTGCATCGTGCCATCCGGTCCGAGGACGTCACCTTTCTTGAAGGTGAGGGCGGATGCCTGCCCGACAATGGCGAGGCTCAGCACTGCGCAAAGGATAAGGTCTTTCATCACATGTTCCTTTCGGTATTTCCGGTCCAAACTGCGTGGGTTGGATACGCCTGATGATGCAATTTAATTGTCTTATATGCGTCTTATTAAGTTTTTATTAAAAAAATATTCATAAAAAATTCATCAAATCCTATAAAAATATAAATTAAAGGCATTTTATACGAATAAAATATGGCGGTGCGCCATATCCGCCAGCCCGGCGGTTGACGCATTTCGGCTTGTGCGGCGGGGGATCGGTTGCCACTCTTTGGCGGCGAGACTTGCAGGGATGGCCGATATGCGGATTTCAAGGCTGGAGACATTTTCGACCCCCGATGTCGGGTTCGTGCGGGTGACCGGTGATGGCGGCGAGACCGGATGGGGCCAGATGTCGACCTATCACGCCGACATCACGGCGCAGGTGCTGCACCGGCAGGTCGCGCCCTGGATCCTCGGCCGTGTCATTGACGGTGATGACCCGGTGGCCGATTTTCTGGACCTTGCCGCCTTTGTCCATGAACGCGAGCATAAATTTCCGGGCTCCTATGTGCGGCGGGCGCTTGCCGGCGTCGATACCGCGCTGTGGGACCTGCTGGGCAGGCTGGCCGGACGGCCGGTTGCCAGCCTGATTGGCGGCGCGCCCGGGCGGGTGCGTGCCTATGCCTCCTCGATGAAGCGCGACATCACGCCCGAGGACGAGGCCGACCGGCTGTGCCGGTTGCGTGACGCGCATGGCTTCGACGCCTTCAAATTCCGGGTTGGCGCCGAATGCGGGCGCGGCCGGGATGAATGGCCCGGCCGCACCGAGGCGATTATCGAGATCGTGCCGCGCGCGCTGGGGCCCGGCGTTGTCACCATGGTCGACGCCAACAGCGCCTTTGACGTGCCGCGCGCCATCGAGGTCGGCCGCATGCTGGAGGCGAACGGCATCACCCATTATGAGGAGCCGTGCCCCTATTGGCGGCCCGACCTGACCCGCCAGGTCACG
>JAYQDX010000034.1:0-23870 GCA_038138545.1 Rhodobiaceae bacterium
ATGACCGCGACCGGTACTGTCTTGCCGATTTCGGTTTCCGCCACAATCCGCGGCAAATCGCGCATCTTGTCGATCATCCTGCCGTCAAAGCTGACGATGACATCGCCCGGCTCGAGACCGGCCGCCTGCGCCGGGCTGTTCTCGTTCACGGTGCTGACAAGCGCGCCGGCCGCCGTGTCAAGCCCAAGCGAGTCGGCAATATCCGGGGTGATTTCCTGAATGAAGACACCAAGCCAGCCGCGCCGGGTCGTGCCGAATTCGGCAAGCTGTGATGTCACCCGCTTGGCAAGGTTAGACGAGATCGCGAAGCCGATGCCGACCGACCCGCCGCTCTGCGAGAAAATGGCCGTATTGATGCCAATCACCTCTCCGTCCGTATTGAAGAGCGGGCCACCGGAATTGCCGCGATTGATCGAGGCGTCGGTCTGGATGAAGTCATCATAGGGGCCATTGCCGATATCGCGGCCACGCGCCGAAACGATGCCGGCCGTGACCGTGCCGCCGAGTCCGAACGGGTTGCCGATGGCAAGCACCCAGTCACCAACCCGCAGACTGTCCGAGTCACCGAAGGGTACAGCCGTCAGTTCGGCATCGCCGGGATCGATTTTCAGAACCGCGATATCGGTCTTCTGGTCCTGGCCGAGAACCTTCGCCGTGAACGCTGTCTCATCGGCAAGCGTGACGGTGATTTCCTCGGCATTCTCGATCACATGGAAGTTGGTGACCACGATGCCGGCATCATCGATGATGAAGCCGGAGCCAAGCGAGGACGCCCGCCGCTTGCGGTCATTATCACCGAAATTCTTGAAGAAATCCTCGAATGGCGAGCCCGGCGGAAATTGTGGCATATCCATCGCCGGCCCTTCATTGACGATGGTCGTCGTCGAGATATTCACGACGGCGGGCGACAGACGGTCGACCTGGTCAGCAAAGCTGTCCGGACGGTCGGCGGCGCCGACCTCGAGCGTCACGAACATGATCGCCAGTCCGGCAAGTGCCGGCATCGGGCGAAGCATTTTCATCAACATGGGATCTGATCTCCTGTCGGAAACGGTTCGAAACAAGTGGCGGGAGCGCCCAGCGCTCCCGCTGTATGCCCTGATCAAAGACAAGTTCCATGACCAAAAAGTGGCAGAGTTTAGGTTATTTCTGTCCCGCGCCGCTCTTGTCCTTGAAGAAGCGGAAGAAGCTGCTGTCGGGTGAGAGCACCATCGAGGTGTCATTTGCCCCCATCGACTTGCGATACGCCTCCATCGAGCGGTAGAAGGCGAAGAATTCGGCATCCTGGCCAAAGCTGTCAGCATAGATCTGGATCGCCTTGCCATCGCCGGCACCGCGTGTCTCCTGCGCCGTACGCTGCGCCTCGGACAGAATCACGGTACGGGTCTTCTCGGCGTCGGCACGGATCTTCTGCGCCTCTTCCTCACCGGTCGCGCGGAATTCCTTGGCTTCACGCTCACGCTCCGACTTCATCCGGTTGAAGATGTTCTGGCTTGTCGCGGTCGGATAGTCGGCGCGCCGCAGACGCACATCAATGATCTGGATGCCAAGCGACGATACCGACGCGTTCACCTCTTCACCGATCGACCGCACGATGTCGTTTCGCTGGCCGGTCAGGATCGATGCCAGGGTCTCGCGACCAAGCGCCCGGCGAACGGATGAATCAATGATCGCCTCGAGCCTGCCGCGCGCACCGAGTTCATTGCGCACTGTCTGGTAGAACAGCAGCGGGTCCTCGATCCGGTAGCGGGCATAGGCGTCCACCTGAAGACGTTTCTGGTCAGACAGAATCACCTCTTCGGCATCCTGCGGGATCAGGCTGAGAACGCGCTTTTCGTAATAGATGACGTCCTGGATGAACGGCATCTTGAAGGCGAGGCCGGGCTCCTGGATGGTCCGCTTCGGCTCGCCGAACTGCAACACCAGCGCCTGCTGGGTCTGGTTGACGGTGAACAGCGCGCTGGACGCGCCGGTGATGAGAAGGACGATCGCGACGATCGATACAAGACGAGTGGCACCCATGTCAGTTTCCTCCCGACGACTTGTTCAGCTCGCGCAGCGGCAGATACGGCACAACACCGCTGCCACCGGCCGGCTCGTCGATGATGATCTTCTCGACATTGGAGAAAATCTCCTCGACGGTTTCGATATAGATGCGCTCCTTGGTGACATCGGGGTTTGTCTTGTAGGCCTGATAGACCTGATCAAAACGCGATGCGTCACCTGATGCGCGGTTCACGACCTCGGCCTCATAGGCCTCGGCCTCGGCAATCAGCTTTGCCGCCGCACCACGCGCCCGCGGCACAACATCGTTGCGGAACGCCTCGGCCTCGTTCTTCAACCTGTCACGGTCCTGACGCGCCCGCTGCACCTCGTTGAAGGCGTCGATCACGTCGGATGGCGGGTCGACCGCCAGCAACTGCACATCGCGGACACGCACGCCCGAACCGTATTCGTCGAGAAGTTCCTGGAGCTGCGCGCGGGCCTGAACCTGAATGTCCTGACGGCCTTCGGTCAGCGCCGTCTGGATTTCGGTGCGACCAATGATCTCACGCATCACCGCCTCGGCAGCTACCTTGATCGTCTGATCAGGCTCGGCGAGGTTGAACAGATACTGGCCAGCATCGGCAATGCGCCAGAACACGACAAAATCGATATCGACGATATTCTCGTCGCCGGTGATCATCTGGCTTTCATCGGCGATATCGCGGCGCGACGAGCTGTTGCCGCTGACATCACGAAACCCGATTTCAATGCGGTTATCACGCGTGACCTCGGGGGTCATCACGCTCTCGATCGGATAGGGGATATGGTAATGCAGCCCCGGCGCGGTTGTGCGAACCCACTCGCCGAACCTGAGGACAACGCCCTGTTGTTGTGGATTGACGCGGTAGAAACCGGACATCGCCCAGATCGCGATGGCGACAATCACCAGCAGCGACATCGACTTGCCGCCCGAGGGGATCAGTCGGCCAAGCGCCTCGCGGCCCTGACGGACGACTTTGTCGAGGTCCTGCTGCGAGCCGCCGCCGCCAGCCCCCCACGGGTTGCCGCCATTGCCGCCGCCGCCGCGACCTCCACCGCCACCAGATCCGCCCCATGGGCCGCCCTGGTCGCCTCCACCCTGATTATTCCATGGCATGATGCGCCTACTCCATCGCCTTCGGTTTCGAAACGCGCCGAAAGCCCGCCTTTCCTTCTGCGGGCGACGGCACCTGAATATGTTGGAGAGCATCACGACCCCGTCCGATGCGATGCTGTTGCAAAACCACCGGAGACAGCTTATGTCACCCTCAAGTCATCCACATATTTGCACACGGGCTGGTGATTTCAAGCATGGCCAATGAATTGACAGACGCAACAGTCACGGCGGCACTCTCGACAGTGACAGCACCCGGGCGGGACACTGATCTTGTCGCTGCGGGACAGGTCTCCGGTATCGTCATAAAGGACGGTCATGTCGGCTTTACGATCGAGATCGATCCGGCGGAAAAGGATCATGCCGACACCATCCGCGCCGCCAGCGAAGGCGCGGTGAAGGCCCTGGACGGGGTGCTGTCGGCGACCGCCATGCTGACCGCGCATCAGGCCGCGCCAAACCAGCCAAACCAGCCTTCCCCACAATCCGGTGGCGGTGAGGCCGCCTCACGCGAACCGCTGAAACCGGCCGGCCATCTGATCGCCGTGGCATCGGGCAAGGGCGGCGTCGGCAAATCGACCACCGCGATCAATCTGGCCCTTGCCATCGCGGCGACCGGCCAGAGGGTCGGCATTCTCGACGCCGATATCTACGGCCCGTCCCTGCCGCGGCTGATCGGCCAGAACCGCAAGCCGCAGAGCGATGGCACAAAAATCATCCCGATCGAGGCCTGGGGGCTGCAGACGATGTCGATCGGCTATCTTGTCGCCGAGGACGCGCCGACCATCTGGCGCGGCCCGATGGTGATGAGCGCGATCGAGCAGATGCTGCGCGACGTCGCCTGGGACAATCTCGATGTGTTGATCATCGACATGCCGCCCGGCACCGGTGATGCGCAGCTGACGCTCTCGCAGCGGGCCGCCCTGTCGGGCGCGGTCATCGTCTCGACGCCGCAGGATCTGGCGCTGATCGACGCCCGCAAGGGCCTGAACATGTTCCGCAAGGTCAATGTGCCGGTGCTTGGCATCATCGAGAATATGAGCCATTTCATCTGCCCCGACTGTGGCGGGCGGCATGATGTGTTCGGCCATGGCGGCGCGGCGGCGGAAGCCGCGCGCATCGGCGCGCCTTTCCTTGGCGAGGTGCCGCTGGAAATGACCATCCGCGCGACCTCGGACGCCGGCACGCCGGTGGTGGCGAAAGACCCGGACGGCCCGCACGCCGCGCATTACCGCGCCATCGCCGGCAAGGTGATGGACCAGCTTGCCACGCCGGCCAAGGCCGGCCCGAAGATTGTCATGGACTAGGCGGCGGGTCCGGCGAATTCGTCAAACAAGGACCGGCGTCTTGCGGGTCAGTCTTTCATAGCGATGCGCCGGCACCGCGCCATCCGCTGGCACCGTCTCCAGCACCTCCCGCTCCCATATGGCGGGATCGAGCTCGGGAAAATACGCCGCCGCAGGCCCGCCATCCGGGTCGATCTCGACAATTGTCAGTTCGATACGGTTGGTCAGCGCCAGCCCGGCGGCATAGATCTCGCCACCACCGAACAGGATGATCTCGGGCCGCGCGCCCTCGGTCCTATCGATCCAGTCACGCGCCAGCGCAAGCGCCTCATCCATAGTGGCGGCGCGAAGGGCCCCCTCGCCGGTCCAGCCGCCATCACGCGTCATCACGATGCTGGCGCGCCCGGGCAGCGCCCGGCCGATCGAATCCCAGGTGCGCCGCCCCATGATCAGCGGGCATCCCATGGTCAGCGCCTTGACCCGTTTCAGGTCGGCGGGGAGATGCCACAGCAACCCGCTGCCATCGCCGATCACCCGGTTCCGCGCCATCGCCACGACAGCGACCATTTCGAGGCCATCAGCCATGTCAGACGGCGATCGGTGCCGGGATGTTTGGCGCCGCCTCATAGCCGGTGATCTCGAAATCCTCGAAAGCAAAGCCGTCAATCGTGTCGGGAACGCGCCGCAGTACCAATGTCGGCAGGGCCCCCGGGGCGCGGGTCAGTTGCAGCCGGGCCTGATCGAAATGATTCGAATAGAGATGCGCATCGCCAAGCGTATGGACAAAAGTGCCGGGTTTCAGATCGCACACGGCGGCGATCATATGCGTCAACAGCGCGTAGGAGGCGATATTGAAAGGCACACCAAGGAAGATATCGGCGCTGCGCTGATAGAGCTGGCATGACAGCCTGCCCTCGGCGACGAAAAACTGGAACAGGCAGTGACAGGGCGGCAGGGCCATCCGCGGCAGATCGGCCGGATTCCAGGCCGACAGCATCAGACGGCGCGATTCCGGCGTTGTCCTGATCGCCTCGACAAGCTCGGCTAGCTGGTCGATCTCGCGCCCGTCCGCACCCTGCCAGCGGCGCCACTGCTTGCCATAGACCGGGCCGAGATCGCCATTCCCGTCGGCCCATTCATCCCAGATCGACACGCCGTTTTCCTGCAGATAGCGGATATTGGTGTCACCGCGGATGAACCACAGAAGTTCATGGATGATCGAGCGCGTATGGAGCTTTTTTGTCGTCAGCAGCGGGAAGCCGTCCTCAAGGTCAAAGCGCATCTGGTGCCCGAACACGGCGCGTGTGCCGGTGCCGGTGCGGTCGCCGCGATCGACACCCTCATCGAGAACGCGGCTCAGAAGATCGAGATATTGCTGCATGAATTGCGCTCATGACTGTCATGATGATGCCGGGCAAGGTGACATGCCGACAGCGGGCGATCAAGCCGCAATCAGCGCCGCCAACCGAATTGGCCGCGCATTCATTCCGGACACCGACCATGACGCCAGGCATGCCCGCACACCACCCGGACATCACATTTGTGAAAACAGCTTTCAAAGCGCCGCCGTCGGACCTATATTAAAGGTGCCGGCTTGCCGGCTATGGCGATAAACGTGCTGTGAAATAGGCAGAGCGGACCCGGGGGCGGTACCCGGCGCCTCCACCATTTCAGCCGACACCTGATTCGATGGCGAATTTCGGCTGAAAGACTGGGGGCGAAACAGGATCGACGCATGTAGTAAAGACAGTATTTTCGCTCGGTATGGTACCCGCCGTTATCGGGCCATGTAGTAGTTGCAAATGACAACACTGCTCCGGTCGCAATCGCAGCCTAACGGCAGCGGGAGTAACCGATCTTAAAGTCCAGTCCGCTTGAGCTCGGGCTGGCGGGGTTTGGAACGCACCTGGCAACAGAAGCGTTCCTCTTCTTCTCACAGGTGCCAGCTGGATCAGGTAAATGCGCGATGAATGATGACGGGCAGGAATTCACCGGACTCAATTACGAGCTTCTCGTCGAGGAATCGCTTCGTATGGTTGTGCGCTCGGCCCTGCAGATCACCGAAATCAGCGGCCTTCCCGGCGAAACGCATTTCTACATCGCTTTCAGCACCGGATATCCCGGCGTGACGATGGATGACGCCCTGCGCGCGCAGCACCCCGAGACCATCACCATCGTCCTGCAACACCAGTTCGCCGACCTTGTCGTCGCTGATGACAGCTTCACCGTCACGCTGTTCTTCGGCGGCAAGCCGTCCACCATGACCGTGCCGTTCGCCGCGGTGACCAGCTTCAACGACCCGTCGGTCGGGTTCGGCCTGCAATTCGGTGGCGATGACGACGCCGATAATGACCGGGAGGTCGGTGACGAAGCCATTATCGAGACACCGGATGGTACGGAAACGGCCGCGGATAGCGGCGGAACGGCCGAGGTTGTGTCACTGGACAGTTTCCGCAAATCCCCTTCCTGAGCGCCCACCCTGTCCGCACGGATTGACCAATGACCGATTTTGCCTACAGCCCGATGTTCCCGCTTGGGGACGACAGCACCGAATATGAACTTGTCACCAGCGACCATGTGGCGCTTGTCGAACTTGGTGGCGAGACCTTCCTGAAGATCGAGCCGGAGGCGCTTCGCCTGCTTTCACAGCGTGCCTTCACCGACATCTCGCACCTTCTGCGCAGCAGCCACCTTGCCCAGCTGGCGGCGATCCTCGACGATCCGGAAGCGACGCAGAATGACCGCTTCGTGGCGCTGGAAATGCTGAAGAACGCCGTTGTCGCGGCTGACGGTCTGCTGCCGATGTGCCAGGACACCGGCACCGCGATCATCTCCGGCACGCGCGGCGATCATGTGCTGGTCAGCGGCGATGAGGGCGAGGCGCTGTCGCGCGGCGTGTTCGACACCTATCAGCAGAGCAATCTTCGCTATTCG
The DNA here is from genome assembly GCA_038138545.1 of Rhodobiaceae bacterium. Lineage (GTDB taxonomy): Bacteria > Pseudomonadota > Alphaproteobacteria > Puniceispirillales > Puniceispirillaceae > UBA8309. The sequence continues at coordinate 7,360 of JAYQDX010000034.1, forward strand.
CAGCTGGCGGCAACCGGCATGTTCGACGAGGTCAACACGGCAACCAATCTGCCGGCGCAGATCGATCTTTATGCCGGCAAGGGGCTGGAATATAAATTCGCCTTCATCCAGAAAGGCGGCGGGTCGGCGAACAAGACCTTCCTCCATCAGAAGACCAAGGCGGTGCTGAACCCGGATTCGCTTCGTGACTTCATCCGCACGGCGATCCTTGATCTCGGCACCTCGGCCTGCCCGCCCTATCATCTGGCGGTGGTTATCGGCGGCACCTCGGCCGAATATAATCTGAAGACGGTCAAACAGGCCTCGATCCGGGCGCTTGACGCGCTGCCGACCGAGGGCAACAGCCTTGGCCATGCCTGGCGCGATCTGGAATGGGAAGCCGAAATCCTGCAGATCACGCGTGATCTGGGGATTGGTGCGCAGTTCGGTGGCAAATATTACTGTCATGACGTGCGGGTGATCCGCCTGCCGCGCCATGGCGCCTCCTGCCCGATCGGCATCGGCGTGTCCTGCTCGGCCGACCGGCAGGCGCTTGCCAAGATCACGCCGGAGGGCATTTTCGTTGAAAAGCTGGAGCGTGACCCGGCACGCTATCTTCCCGAAATCGACGAATCGGACGATGTCGCGGCGGTGCCGGTCGATCTGAATCGCCCGATGGCGGACATTCTGGCGACGCTCAGCCAGCACCCGGTGGCGACGAGGCTTGCCCTGACCGGCCCGCTGATCGTGGCCCGTGACATCGCACATGCCAAGCTGCTTGAACGCCTGCAGGCGCAGGGCGATCTGCCACAATGGTTCAAGGACCATCCTGTCTATTACGCCGGACCGGCAAAGACACCGGAAGGCATGGCGTCCGGGTCATTCGGGCCGACCACGGCCGGGCGCATGGACAGCTATGTCCCGACCTTCCAGGCAGCCGGCGGTTCGATGGTCATGCTGGCGAAGGGCAACCGCTCGCGCCAGGTTCGCGAAAGCTGCGAGACGCATGGCGGGTTCTATCTTGGCAGCATCGGCGGCGTCGCCGCGAAACTGGCGCTGGAATCGATCAGGAAGATCGAGGTGCTTGAATATCCCGAACTCGGGATGGAGGCTGTCTGGAAGATCGAGGTCGAGAATTTTCCAGCCTTCATCATCACCGACGACAAGGGCAACGACTTCTTTGATATCGGGTGACGTCCGGCGTCGCTACGCCGGCGGCGGGCCGCCGCTGGCATAATCGATCAGCTGGATCGTGTGCCGGACCGGGATCTCGTCGTCAAGCTGCTGGATACATCCGATATTGCCAGCCGCCACGATCGGCGCGCCGGTATCACGAATATTATCAAGCTTGCGCCGGCGCAGTCCGTCGGCCATGTCGGGCTGCAGAATGTTATAGACTCCCGCCGACCCGCAGCACAGATGCGGCTCCAGCGGCTGGCGCACCTCGAACCCGGCCTGACGGAGCAGGCTGATCGGCAGATCGTGGATCTTCTGGCCATGCTGCAATGAGCAGGCAGAATGATAGGCAACCACACCGCGTCCTTCCGGTGCCGGATCGATGATCGTGTTCAGCGGCAGTTCGGCCAGCAATTCCGAAATGTCACGGGTCAGCCCCGCCACCTGCGCGGCGATATCCTTCAACTCCGGATCATCGCCGATGACATGCTCGTAATCCTTGACCATCGTGCCGCAGCCGGATGCATTGACGACAATGGCGTCGACCGCGCCGTTGCGGAGTTCATCACGCCAGGCCAGCAATGTCGATCTGATGGCGGACCGAGCCGCGTCACCCTCGCCGATATGATGCGCCAGCGCCCCGCAGCAGAACGCCTCGGCGCGGACAGTCACCCGCACGCCAAGCCTGTTGAGAACCCGTATGGTGCTGGCATTAATGGCAGGATCAAGCGCCCGCTGCGCGCATCCGGCCAGAAGAATGACATGGCGGATGGCCGTAACGCGGGGCTCAAACGTCATCGTCCAGCTGCCAACCCGGTCAAAGCGTGGCAGTTTGCGCGGCAGTTTGGCCAGCGCGGCGCGGATAGGCCCCGGCATGATCGGCGCGAAGAGGCTGGCGATCCGGCCAAGGCGGATCATCAGACGAAACCGCGCCGCATGCGGAATGACATGCGCCAGCATCCGCCGCATCAGCCTGTCGGCCCATGGCCGCCTGACCTGCCGGTCAAGCCGGTCACGGCCAATCTCGATCAGATGATGGTAGTCAACGCCCGAGGGGCAGGTTGTCGTGCAGGCAAGACAGCCAAGGCAGCGGTCCAGGTGAACCCCGGTATCGGATGACACGCTGTCAGGGCTTTCAAGAAGCTCGCGCATGAGCCAGATTCGCCCGCGCGGGCTGTCGCGCTCATCACCGGTCATCACATAGGTCGGGCAGGTGGCGGTGCAGAACCCGCAATGAACGCATTTGCGGAGGATGGCGTCAGCCTCGCGGACCTGCGGGTCAAGAAGCTGGGTTTCGGTGAAATGCGTCTGCATGCCGCCCTCGTCTATACGCCTTCATGCATGCGTTCATAATTCAGCACGCCCAGCGGGTCAAAGGATGCCTTGACGCGCCTGTGAAGCTCGAGGACCGGCGCGGGCAGCGGCTGGAATGGCGCGATGCTCTCGCGCGCTGCGCCGACATCACGGATCAACATGGCAAATCCACTGCCAAGATCGGCGACAGCAGCGCGAAGCGCCGGACCGATGCGCGGCGAATTGCCGGCAATCCAGACAAGCCCCCCGGCCCAGTCGGCGATCATCCGGATATCGAGACCGGGATCGAGTGCCGCCAGCACGCGCGGCGCATCGGACGGGGCACAGGACACCTTCCAGATATCATGTGGCTTGTCAGCAAGCGGCTGGATATCCCTGATCCGGTGCCACAGAGTGGCACTTCTGTCAGCATCAAGCGATTCGCCGCCACTGAGCGCCAACAGATGGCCAAGCCTGTCCACCACCGACGCCTCGATTCCCTCCAGCCTGATCACCGCCGTGAAGGGCCTGCCAAGATCAACGCCTTCCTCGGCGGCGATGGCCTGCGGCAGGATGGCGGCGGCCCCGGGTTCATGTGCGGTGGCAAAGATCGAGGCGAGGCCCGAAATGGCGTCCTCAAGACTCTCATGACCGACAAGGAGCGAGCGCGCGGTTTCGGGCGCCGGCAGGGTCTTCAGAGTGATTTCATCCATGACACCAAGCGTGCCGAAGGACCCGCACATCAGTTTTGACAGATCATAGCCGGTGACATTCTTCATCACCTTGCCGCCCGACTTGAACAGCTCGCCGCGCCCCGACACCGCCTCGAAGCCAAGCAGATAATCGCGCGCCGCGCCGGCGGTCAGTCGCCGCGGGCCGGACAGGTTGGCGGCGATCACGCCGCCGATGGTGCCACCGCCCCCCTGCGCGGCCTCGCCAAGAATGCGTGTCATGTCTGGCGGCTCGAAAGCCAGTATCTGGCGCGCCTCGGCAAGCGCCGCCTCGACAACGTCCATCGGCGTTCCGGCGCGCAGTGTCAGGACAAGCTCCTCCGGCTGGTAATCGACGATTCCGGCAAAGGCAGAGACATTGAGAACGGCATCATAGGATGCTGCGCGGCCAAGATGGCGCTTGGTGCCGCCGGCACGAAGTTCAAGCCGCGACTTTGCGGCTACGGCGTCCTGAACGGCATCCTGAACCTGTTGCAGATCGGAGACGGCTATATCGCTCATCGCATATTGGCCCTTTGCAAGTCAGTCCGGCCAGCCGCGAGCCTGTATCCTAGAATCTCGGCAGATCGGGGTGCGGCAGCTTGCCCCTGTGGACATGAAGCCGGCCAAGCTCGGCGCAGCGGTGAAGATGGGGGAATACCTTGCCGGGGTTCAGAAGATGACCCGGATCGAAGGCGCATTTCAGCCGCTGCTGCTGTTTCAGATCATCCTCGGTGAACTGGATGGTCATCAGATCACGCTTCTCAACACCGACCCCATGTTCGCCCGTCAGCACGCCGCCCATCTCGACGCAGCTTCGCAGAATGTCGGCGCCGAATGCCTCGGCGCGTTCCAGCTCACCGGGCTGGTTGGCGTCGAACAGGATCAGCGGATGAAGATTGCCGTCGCCGGCATGGAATACGTTGGCGACACGAAGGCCATATTGCTGGCTCAGCGAATTCATCCGCCGCATCATATCGGGAAGTCGGCGTCGTGGAATGGTGCCATCCATGCACAGATAGTCCGGCGAGATACGGCCGACAGCCGGAAAGGCCGATTTGCGGCCGGCCCAGAACAGGTTGCGCTCCTCCTCGGACTGGCTGACGCGTACCGACGTCGCGCCAGCCTTGTTGGCGATGGCCTCGACACGCTCGATCAGCGCGTCAACCTCGACCTCGGGTCCGTCAAGTTCGATGATCAGGAGCGCCGCCGCCTCACGCGGATAACCGGCATTGGCGAAATCCTCGGCAGCGTTGATGGCAAGCCCGTCCATCATTTCCATACCGGCGGGAATGATGCCGGCGCCGATGACATCCCCGACCGCCTTGCCGGCATCGCCGGTGTCATCAAATCCGACAAGAAGCGCCCGCGCGGTGGCAGGTTTCTGCAGGATCCGAAGCGTCACCTCGCTGACGATACCGAGCAATCCCTCGGAGCCGGTCATCACGCCGAGAAGATCATAATCTCCGGAATCAAGATGCTTGCCACCAAAACGCAGGATTTCGCCCTCAATCGTGACAATCTCCACACCAAGGAGGTTGTTCGTCGTCAGCCCGTATTTCAGACAGTGAACACCACCCGAATTCTCGGCCACATTGCCGCCGACCGAGCAGGCGATCTGGCTTGACGGGTCGGGCGCGTAGTAGAACCCGTCTGCCTGCACGGCATGGGTGATGGCAAGGTTGGTCACGCCGGGCTGCGCAACAACACAGCGGTTGGCGTAATCCACCTCCAGAATGCGGTTGAACTTGCCAAGCCCCAGAAGCACGGCATCCGCCAGCGGCAAGGCACCCCCGGACAGCGAGGTCCCGGCGCCGCGCGGCACCAGCTTGATCCCCTGCTCGTGGCAATATCTCATCACGGCGGCAATCTGCTCGACCGTTTCCGGCAACACCACCGCCAGCGGCACCTGCCGATAGGCGGACAGGCCGTCGGAGTCAAAAGCCTTCATGCTTTCGGTTGAATCGACGACACATCCGTCAGGCACCAGGCGCCGCAGCGCGTTGCAGATGTCATCGCGCCGGTCAATCACCGTCTGATCTGGTTCTGGCATCAACATGGCCTGGGTCCGTCAGCAAATGGTTCGCTGCCTGCACTATACATCTAATCGTGCCGATCTGTCAGCGCCATGTGACAGGTGATTTGCAACACCGCGTCGGTAAAATCTCTCGACACAAAAGATGCTGAAATGAAAAACGGCCGGCAAAGCCGACCGTTGGACAATTTATTCGGGGCGTGTTCAGCCCTGACGCGCCTTCATGCGCGGGTTGCGCTTGTTGATCACATAGAGGCGCCCACGACGGCGCACAACCTGACAGTTGCGATCACGCGACTTGAGAGTTTTGAGCGAGCTGGCGACTTTCATGTTCGGCTCCGGCACAAAGCGTTGAATTCAATGAGCGGGTTATCTAGCACCATGCCCCGTTGACGTCAATGCAGAAATCCGGCCGGTGTGACAGGACTAGCCGGCGCAGGCCACACCTGTTCCCTTGAGACCGCAATAGCCGTTCGGCACCTTGTGCAGATATTGCTGGTGATAATCCTCGGCATAGTAGAACGGTCCAGCCGGCCCGATTTCGGTTGTGATCTCGCCAAGCCCGCGCCCCGCCAGCGCCGCGCCGTAATCGGCCGCCACCTGACTGGCAAGATCAACCTGCGTTGTGGAGGTGCCGAAAATCGCCGAGCGGTATTGCGTGCCGAAATCATTGCCCTGACGATAGCCCTGGGTCGGGTCATGCTCCTCGAAGAAGGTCTTCAGGATCCGGTTCAGCGTAATCCGCGACGGGTCATACACCACCATCACCACCTCGGTATGGCCGGTGCGCCCGGAACACACTTCCTCATAGGTCGGATTCGGGGTGAAGCCGCCAGCATAACCAACGGCGGTGGTGAACACGCCCTCAAGCTTCCAGAACAGACGCTCGGCACCCCAGAAACAGCCAAGCCCAAGGTGAATCTCCTCGAGATTGTCAGCGAAGGGGCCCATTGTCGGCGTTCCCAGAACGCCATGCGGCGCACCTTCCCAGACTGGCATGTCGCGACCCGGCAGCGCTTCGGACAGAAGCGGCATGCGCGCCTTGAAAGGATTCGAAAACAGCATGGCAGCCTCGCATTTCGCAGATTATGTCTTATAGCGGATCATCAGGCCTCGCGGCGAAGCGCCTCGACACCCGGCAGCTCGCGGCCTTCCAGCCATTCCAGAAAAGCGCCGCCAGCGGTTGATACATACGAGAATTGGTCGCTGACCCCGGCATTTGCAAGGGCCGCCAGCGTATCACCACCACCGGCGACGGACATTGTGTCTCCGGCCTTTGTCGATTCGGCCACGGCCCGCGCCAGCGCGTTTGTGGCGCTGTCGAAGGGTGGAAATTCAAAGGCGCCCATCGGCCCGTTCCATACGATGGTCCGGCAACCGGCAAGATCGGCAACCGCGGCGGCGACAGATTGCGGGCCGGCATCGAGAATCATTTCGTCGGGCGCGACTTCGCCCGGCAACGCGATCCGGTGTGGCACATCCCGCGCCAGCTCTGTCGCGACAAGGAAATCCACCGGCAGGTCTATGTGACAACCATGCGCCGCCGCCTTGTCCCCGATGGCGCGCGCGGTATCGACCATATCAGCCTCGACAAGCGACGCCCCGACATCCTGGCCGGCCGCCATCAGAAAGGTGTTGGCCATGCCGCCGCCAAGGATCAGCCGGTCGACTTTCACAATCAGATTTTCCAGCACCTGAAGCTTTGTCGATACCTTCGCGCCGCCGACAATCGCCGCCACCGGGCGCGCCGGCGATGCCAGTGCGGCATGGAGGGCCGACAATTCCTCGCCAAGCGCGCGTCCCGCTGTCGCCACCGCCATCATCCGTGGCAGGGCCTCGACCGACGCATGCGCGCGATGCGTGCAGGAAAACGCATCCCCGACATAGATATCACCAAGGCTGGCCAGAGCGGCGGCGAATTTTGCATCATTCGCCTCCTCGCCCGGATGGAACCGCAGATTTTCCATCATCATCACATCACCATCCGCCAGTGCCGCCACGGCGCGGCGCGCACCCTCACCAGCAAGATCGCCCTCGACAGGCACCGGGCAGCCGAGAAGCTCGGCCAGACGCGCGGCGACGGGCGCGACCGAGAATTCCGGCACGGCCCTGCCCTTCGGGCGCCCCAGATGCGTCAGGATGATGATCCGGGCACCGGTCTGCCGCAGCGATTCCAACCCCGGAAGGATGCGCTGGATGCGGGTGTCGTCACTTACCCTGCCATCGGCAAGCGGCACATTCAGATCGAGCCGTACAAGGCAGATCCTGCCGGCTGTTTCCACTTCATCGACAAACAAAAAGGGAGTGTCCATTAGCAAAATCTGATATGACTATTGTCAGGTTGGGAATGCATATCGCTTAGCCGAATACAGTCTCGCCGGCAAGGAGCACCGGGCGGTTTGAGTGATCTTTCCGATGAATGATGTCGTGACCCCGCCACATAAGCGGGCCTGAGTGCCTGTGAAAGGGGCCAGTCGCGACTTCGGTTTTCTTCGAGTTTACAGATATCTACGGACTGTTTTCGACATGTTACCTGTTTATGTTCTTTCGTTGCGTCGAAATCAGGCACGGCGGCGTGAAATCAAGAACCATCTGGAAGAATTGGGCATATCGTTCGAATGGATCGATGGTGTTGATGGCCGGGAGCTTTCAGCCCCGGAAAAAAGCGATTTTCTTTCAGACGACCGGCAATATTTCGCAAATGGCCCAATGTCCGACGGTGCTCTGGGATGTTTGCTGAGCCATCGTCTGGCGTGGCAAAGAATTGTTTCAAACTCCGAAAGCGCCGCGTTAATTCTCGAGGATGATGCTGTCCTCCAACCTGAAACAAAGGATACGCTTTCACGCATTGAAAGGCTTGCCGGCAAGTTTGATATGATCCATCTCCACCATACGACCAAGAGACCGCTGTCTGGCCGTTTTGAGATCTCCAAGACGCAATCACTCTCGTTGCACAAATACAACCCTATCCAGAATGTGGCCTATGTGATCAGTCGAAATGCATGTGAGAAATTGCTGGAGCTCAGTCTGCCTGCGGTGTTTGAGGTTGATTTGTTGTGCCAGCGATGGTGGGAGCATGGCCTCGCCACTTTGACCGTAGATCCTCCGCTGGCAACAGAGATCGGCGGCACCTCGACAATCGGATACCCGAGCACCCCGCCGGTCTGGCAGAACGACACAATCAGGCACAAGCTCGGCCGGTATTTCAATCGCAGGAAAGCCTCGGTTACGAAGCGTTACCTGTTTCACCGCATGTCTACAGACGTGATGTCAAGATTGGCGAGTGATTGACACTGCTGCAACCACCACTCCCCCTCTATCCTCAACTGGTGGCAGATGTAAGAGCGAACCAGTGACCTGCCCGATGCTGTCAGGCAAGGCAGCAGGATCGTGAAGGGCTAAATTTGACGGCCTTCGTTAGCGTGGCTTTCATAGGATTTCTCCTCCACCAGCGCCGACCCGGTGACAAGATTGATCTGTTTCTTCAGCTCCGCACGACGGTCGTTGGTGACATAGACAGCGCGCGCCAGCTCGATGAACCTCGCACCAAAACGTCCCGCCGCATCCTCGGCGCGGATATTGTCCTCGATGTCCCATAACTCGCCATTGACGGCGCGAAGCGCATCAATCAAGGCCACCACTTCGTCGCTGTCGAAGACGCCGCCGCTAACAAGAGGGCGAAGCGAGTCCATCTCGGCGGTGATGTTCCGCAGCTTGTCCGGATCGGCGATCCGTGCCGACTTGATTTCCAGAATGGTGACCTTGTCGACGACCTCGCCGACCGAGACGGGAACGTTGAGTAACATGATGGTTGCCCATTGCTGATGACACCGTGACCTGCCCATGTGTCGCGCAGTTTGGGATGTGGCGCAAGCCATGTTTGCAAGGCTGGCCGGCACAACCGGCTTGTCCTTTTCGCCAGCCGCGTGATAGGCAGGCTTCTTTGGAAATTACAGAACACGCAGATGTCCTCCTCCACCCCACCACCCATCCCGACCCGCAGCCAGGAATTCTGGGCCGGTGTCAGGCAGGAATTGCCGCTGCAGCTCGGTGTGGCGCCTTTCGGGCTTGTATTCGGCGTCCTCGGCATCGCCAGCGGCCTGACGCCGCTGCAAACCATCCTGCTGTCCTCGATTGTCTTTGGCGGGGCCAGCCAGGTAGTGTTCGCACAGCTGTGGGGCGCCGGTGTACCGGCACCCTTTGTCGGTGCCTCGGTATCGGTGATCAATCTGCGCCACGCCCTCTACAGCGCGTCGATCGCCCCGTATCTTCGCAGCCTGCCACTGGTCTGGCGCATCCCGCTCGCCTATCTGCTGACGGATGAGGCCTATGCGGTGACGATCCATCGTCTTCGCAATGAGCCGCCCTCCCCGCACCAGCATTATCACCTTGTCGGCACCGGCATGACGCTGTGGGTCTGCTGGCAGATCACCACAATAACCGGCGTGATGTTTGGCGCCACGATTCCGCAATCATGGTCGCTCGGCTTTGCCATCCCGTTGACCTTCATCGCGATTGTCGCGCCGGCCATCCGGCGACGTGCGGACCTTGCGGCCTGCCTTACCGCCGGCATCATTGCGGTACTTGGCCAGCCCTTGCCATGGAAAAGCTGGATCATCCTCGCCGCCATCGGCGGCATCGCCGCCGGCTATCTGACGCATCGCCACGGCATTCGTGAGGCGACCTCATGATCTGGCTTGTGATGATCGCCTGCGGGCTGTTCACCTTTGCAACGCGTTTCGTGATGTTTTCCGACATCGCGCCGCGCCAGCTTCCCCACTGGCTTCAGGACGCGCTCGGCTTCGTGCCGATCGCGGTGCTGACAGCCATCATCGTTCCGGCGGTTCTCATCTCACCCGAAGGTGGGCTGGCACTGGCCGGAAACGCCCGCCTGCCGGCGGCACTGGTGGCCATCACCGTGGCGCTTGTGACGCGATCGGTGCTGGCGACAATCGTCACCGGCCTTCTTGCCCTGTGGTGCCTTGACTGGCTTGTCTACTGACCGGCTTTACCCGGCGGCGAAGCGGTCACAGGAGGCGGCAAGCTTCAGATCAAGATCGGACACACCGCCAAGCGAATGCGTCGTCCAGCGGATGGTGACGCGGTTATATATATTCGACCATTCAGGGTGATGGTTCGCACGTTCCGCCGCCATCGCGACCCGTGTCATGAAGCCAAACGCGCTGTTGAACCCCTGGAAGCTGTATGTCTTTTCAAGCGCAACCCCGTCCTGTGACAGCGCCCAGCCATCAAGCTCCGCCAGCCGCGAGTTCAACTCGTCAAGTGCAATCAATGTCGCCATTCCACCCTCCGGACTTGCGCCCCGTTCCCGGTTTCGGCGACTATAGACATCGGAGAGAGCCGTCGCCATGCCGAAATCACTGTTGATCATCGCCCATGCCCCGTCGCCCAATACCATCGCGCTTGCCGAGGCGGCGCGGCGCGGCGGCGCCCATCCCGATGTGGGAGACGTGACAGCGCGGCTCTGTTCGCCCTTCGAGATCACGTCCGGGGATCTGGCAGCCATTGACGGCCTGCTGCTGGGGACGACCGAGAATATCGGCTATATGGCGGGAGCCACGAAGGACATGTTCGACCGCTGCTACAATGACTGGCTTGGCCGGTATGAGGGTCTGCCGGTCGGCATCTATATCCGCGCCGGGCTTGACGGCACGGCGACGCGCCGCGCCCTGGAGGCTATTGTCGGCGCGCAGCGGTGGCGGCTTGTGGCGCCGCCACTGATCCTGCATGGCGACTGGTCGGACAGCTTTCCCGGCGAGGTCGAGGAGCTGGCCATGGGTATGGCGGCAGGCCTCGATGCCGGCATTTTCTGAGACAAGGCATCGCTAGCTGCCGGAATTGCTGTGCGACTGGCTCTGAGAGTGACTGTGCGACTGGCCATGTGACTGGTTGTGGCCACCGGACCTGCCGTCGCCGACAACGATATCACCCGGACGTTTGACATGTGCCGGCAGGCGCATCGTCGTGCCGGAGGCGAAGCTGAGCTCGACCTCCAGCATCTGACCTGCCTGCAATGTCCGGGTCAGCCCCATCAGCATCAGATGCAGCCCGCCGGGTGCCAGTTCAACCATGCCGCCAGCGGGAATTTCGATCCCATCCGGCAGGGCCCGCATCTTCATCACGCCGTTTTCATGCATCATGGTGTGGATCTCGGCCTTCGCGGCAAAATCCGCCGCGACACCGACAAGCCTGTCAGCCTCGTCCGAATGGTTATGGATCGTCACATAACCACCGGTCGCGGTCATGCCGGGGGCGGTGGCGCGGATCTGCACATCACTTGCCTTCAGGCCCTCCATGGCGCTGGCTGTGGCCGCGCCGCTCGCCAACAGGCCGATGAACAGCGCGACAACGACGGTTATGGGTGATTTGATGAACATGATGGCGCTCTATGATTGTCCTGGATCAGCTATTGTCGCGGGTGACCGATACTTCGGACAGGCCGGCAATGGTCTGAATGCCAAGCTGCGCCATGACGTCGCGAAGCTCTTCAAAAAGGATCGCCGCGGCATGTTCGCCGCCATTGTCGCCAAGCGCGGCGACAGCGTACATGAAGGCGCGGCCGAGCAGCACGAAATCGGCCCCTGAGGCCAGCGCCTTGGCAACATCGAGTCCCGATTGAATGCCACTATCGACGATCAGCGGCACCTTGTTGCCAACCACCGAACGGATATGTGGCAACTGGTGAAGCGGATGCGGGGCGGCATCCAGCTGGCGGCCGCCATGGTTGGAGATCACCAGCGCATCGCAGCCCTGACGCATCGCGCGTTCGGCATCCTGACCATGCAGGATTCCTTTCAAAAGCAGTTTGCCATGCCATTTGTCGCGTATCGCATCGAGGTAATCCCAGTCGAGGCTGCCATTCAGCTGCGAGCCGATGAATTTGGTGATCGGGAGCGATTTGTCCCTGGCGGCGTAGGGTTCCATATTGCGGAATCGCGGCCCGCCATTCATCAGCATCCGCAACGCCCAGTTCGGCCGCATCGCCGACTGCAGCAGCACCGAAGGGCTATACATCGAATTGCCGCGACTTCCCAACGGCGCGCCGGCAATCCGCATCCGCTCGCGGCGGCTTGGCGCCGGAACATCCGCGGTGACAACCAGCGTGTCCACACCGACGTCGCGCGCGCGCCGCATCAGATCGAAACAGATGTCACGATCACGCGGCGGGTAGAGCTGGAACCAGGCCATGTCGCCGCCAACCTCGGCCACACGCTCGATCGATTCGCCGGCGACCGTGCTCAGGGTGTAGGGAAAGCCGTGCTTGCGCGCTGACCTGGCAAGGATCCGCTCGGCCCCGGGCCAGATCGTCGAGGCCAGGCCGATCGGCGCAATGCCGAACGGCGCGCTGTAGGTCTTGCCAAGCAGCGAGACGGACAGGTCCGGGTCCACCCGGCCACGCAGAAACTGCGGCGTCAGCGCCAGACTGTCATAGAAGGCCGAATTGGCCGCCTTGGTCACGTCATGTCCGGTGCCGGAATCAAGATAGGCGAAGATGAACGGGGGAATGCGGCGCCGCGCCGCCGGCTCCAGATCACGGAGCCGTGGATATTTCATCATTGGGTCCATGATTTCATCTCTCCCTGCTCGGGTTGCTACGGCGGTTCAGCTTTTGGCGGATCAGGCTGCGTTCCGCGACACGCTGAACGACATTATTCAGGTGCCTTCAGATAGGCGATAACATTGGCGATGTCGGTATCCTTGCGAAGACCGGCAAACGCCATCTTCGTGCCCTTGATATATTTCTTGGGCGCGCGCAGATATGCGGCCAGTGTCGCCTCGTCCCAGACAATGCCCGATGATTTCATCGCCTTTGAATATTTATAACCCTCGAGCGTTCCAGCGGCACGCCCGATGATGCTCACAAGATGCGGGCCGGTCTTGTTCTTTTCCCTGTCGACATAATGGCACGCCTTGCATTTCTTGAAGACCCTGGCGCCGGCCTTGATGTCACCGGCCTGAACCGGCGCTGCCGAAACCAGGAGAAAACCAACCAGCGCCGCGGCGGCGGCGCGTCCATACATTGACAAGATCATCATCAATCCCGAGACCGGCGTTGAATATTGCAACCCACGCCTCGGAAATAGATGACAGCACGCAATCTTGCAACCCATCGTCGGCCAGGCCGGCACAATAAAACGCGCCATGACGTCACATCTGGCGGTTGCGCTTGCGCATCTTCCTGGCTGGCGTTAGGAAACGGGCTATGGACAGATCACAAAATGGCCTGACACCGAAACAACGCCGCCTGCTCGGCATCGCCGTCATCGCGGCCCTGCTGGCAGGCGCGGTGGCGCTCGTACTCGGCGCACTCCGCGAGAATATCGTCTTCTTCTACACGCCGTCGGAGATTCCCGCCGATATCGAAGGGCGGCCGGTTCGCCTTGGCGGCCTTGTCAAGGATGGCAGCGTTCGCATCGATGGTCTTGAATCGCGCTTTATCGTCACTGATGGCGAGGCCGAGATCACCGTCAGCTTTGACGGTGCGCTGCCAAGCCTGTTCCGCGAGGGACAGGGTGTTGTCGCCGAGGGGCGGATCAGCAATGGCGCGCTGACCGCCAGCAATGTTCTTGCAAAGCATGACGAGACCTACATGCCGCGCGAGGTGGCGGAGTCACTGCGCGACAAGGGCGTGTGGCAGGGCGGCGACAGCTAGGCGCCGCGTTCCGGTTCATCCTGCGCGCCATCATCGACGGCCTGCGCAGCCGCGGCGGATGCCGGCATCGGCGCCCCCGTCATGACCTCGACCTCGCGCGCGCGTTCGCGATAGATGGTGTAGAAACCGCCGGCAAGGATCATCGCCATGCCGCCCCAGGACAGCGCGTCAGGCCATTCATTCCAGATCAGGATTCCCCAGATGACCGCGAACGGAATGGCGATATATTCGAACGGCGCGATGATCGATGCCTCGACCGACCGGTAGGCGTTCGACGAGGCCATCGACAGGAACAGAACGGCCAGGGTGCAGAAACCGAGAAACAGCATGTCCTGACCGGTCGGCACCATCGGGGCGCGAAGCAGGAAATCGAGCGAGACATTGTCGGATTCGGGACGCGGCCAGACAAGATTGACCGCCAGAACCGGCAATGAAGCGGCGACATAGCTGATCTGCTGCACCGTCACCATGGCGGACAGGCTGCCCGCCCCCTTGAGACGACGCGTCCAGATCTGGAACAGCGCGTAGGACAGCGCCGCGCCGAAGACAATCACCGATTCAATGCGGAACTGGTCGGTTCCCGGCCGGATGATCAGCAACACCCCGCCAAGCCCCATACAGACGGACAGAACCCTGTGGATACCGATCCTCTCACCGAGAAGCGGCACCGAAAGCAGGGTGATCAGCAGCGGTGATACAAAGAAGATCGAGATCACGGTCGGCAGCGGCAAGGTACCAAGCGGGATGAAATACAATGTCATCGCCAGCACAAGACACATGCCGCGCCCGAAAAACTGCCAGAAAACACTGGCTGGCAGGGTCCGCAGAACAGAGATGCCACGGGCACAGACAATTAAGATGGCAAGCGCCAGCACCCCGCGGATGAGCGCGATCTCGGCCAGGGGCAGATGACCGCTCATCAGCTTGATAAAGGCGTCGTTGAGCGGGATGATCGCCATCCCGAGCGCCAGCAACCCAAGGGCCACAAACGGGCGCTGCATCCAGCCTGACATGACACACCTCGCCGAAAGGTCCTTGTTGATTTCGCCATTCGCCTTATCAGGAAAAATACCGGCCGCAAAGCGCAATGTGATTGCCTGTCGGCAGTCTCTGCGCCAAGCTTTCCCCGAACGACATCCGGGGGAGACAGGTCATGGCCACGCAGCAGCAGGACGCAACATCGCAAGGCGAGGTGCAGCCACAGGGTGAGGTACAGCCGCAAGGCGAGGTGCAAAGGGGGTCATGCCACTGCGGCGCGGTGACATTCGAGATCCACGGACCGATCCGCGATTTCCGGCGGTGCGACTGTTCGATCTGCCGGCGCAAGGGCGCCATCATGTGCACCGCCGACAAGGACCAGTTCAGACTTGTCTCCGGCGAGGAAAATCTCGGTCTCTACCAATGGAACACCAAGACGGCACGGCATTATTTCTGCCGGACCTGCGGAATCTATACCCATCACTGGCGGCGATCGCGCCCCGAATTCGGCTATAATATCGGGTGCATCGAGGGGGTTGATATCCGCGCTCTGCCGGACGTCGAAATCTTCAACGGCCAGGCAATGAGCCTCGTCGGCGAGGATGACCGGACAGACATGAATGGTCGCGATTGATCAGATGACAGTGAAAATCAGGATGAAGGCGGTGTCAGCGGCATGCGCCGCGTCGCGGCCGTCATAGATCGGTATCTCCTGGAGGTGTGGCGCGGTGATCCGGCCCTCCGACTGCAGCCTGTCAAGCGCCACCCGAAATCCCTGTACCGCGAAATGCTCGCTATTGACGCCAAGCGCCGCCACGCCGCCGCTGGCGCAGTGCCTTACCAGGCCAGCAAGCGGTTCCGGCCCCAGATGACCGTGGGTGAAGGTGCCGGCGCTGACAATCGCCGCATAGCCTGTTGGCAGATGGCTGAAATCCTGCGTCAGGTCGGCCAGCATCAGGTCGCGATAGGCACCCTTTTCGGTGGCCTTTTCGATCATCTCCGGCGAAATATCCACGCCGTCGATCACGGCACCCGGCTGGCGGTCATGGATGGCGGTAGCGACAAGACCGGTCCCGCAGCCGATATCCAGAACAGGGCCAGGCGGCCGCTCCAGACCAGCAAGCACGGCGGCGATGCCAAGCGGATAGACATAGCCGAGGCCACCGGCGAAGGTGCTGTCATAATGCGCCGCGAAATCACGGTAATAGCTTATATGCTGATCCGGTGTCTGCAACGCATAGGCACCGGCCAGCAGCGCCTCGCCCCCGCCGCTGTCTGATGTACCCGATCTGTCCGGGGTTGCCGGTGCGCTGTCGCTGCTGTCGCCCTCGCCCGCCATACGACCCCCGTGTCAGCCGGTGATGCCGCTGATCGTCTTGATCTCGAGGAATTCCTCGATACCCCAGGCACCCCCCTCGCGCCCGACGCCCGACTGCTTGTAGCCGCCAAACGGCGCGCCGGAGGCACGATGCGCACCATTCACCTGAATCATGCCGGCACGAAGCCGTCCGGCAACACGGCGGGCCCGCTCGGCGCTGTCGGTCTGGATATAGGCGGCAAGGCCGTACGGCGTGTCATTGGCAAGCTCGATCGCCTCGTCCTCGCTGTCGAACGGCATCATCGCCAGCACCGGACCGAAAATCTCCTCGCGCATGATGGTCATGTC
>JAYQDX010000035.1:0-7122 GCA_038138545.1 Rhodobiaceae bacterium
TCTTCACATGGCTGACATTCGGCGCCGGCGTCAGGCGGGTGGTCAGGAATTTCTGGAAATCATCCCAGTCATGGGCGACGATCTTGAGCAGGAAATCGGTCTCGCCCATCAGCATGTGGCACTCGCGCACCTGCGGCCATGAGGTGACCATCTCCTCGAACAGCTGCAGGTCGGATTCGGCCTGGCTTGTCAGCCCGACAAAAGCGAAGACCTGCACCGCATAGCCAAGCGATTCAGGGTCGAGATCGGCGTGATACCCGCGAATGATCCCCGATTCCTCGAGCCCGCGCACCCGGCGCAGGCAGGGCGGCGCGGAAATGCCGGCGCGCCTGGCCAGATCGACATTCGTCATCCGCCCGTCTTCCTGCAGGTCGCCAAGAATCTGCCGGTCAACACTGTCCAGCTTCGCCTTGCCTGTCATGATGCCCGGCCTGTCATGGTGCTCCGCCTGTGATGATGCCCGTTTTCGGATGTCGGTTTTCGGATGTCTGGAGTTGATCAAAAAAACCCTTGGAACGCCTTTTGAGGATAAATGCCGGCCCGTCCGCGCGCAAGAAAATTGCGAAATAATATTGCGCGAGCCCGTGGCATTTTCTACGAATGGAACTGGCTGGTCCCTGGCCGCGCTGGTACCGTCCTTTATGCCGGTCAGCGAATGTGCGGTGGTGCGGGCCATGGGCATCAACCGACCCTTTCACACGCCACCCGGCACCATTATGGGAGACATGCCGCCATGCCGGACAGCGAGTCCACAAGCACCGGACCCTCCCGCGCCGAACCGGTTCAACTCCGGATTGTCAGCGATGGCACGGCAGGGATGCGGGGGCAGGCGGTGGCGCTTGCAGATGCGCTGCGACGGGCGCGCGCCGATTGGGAATGCGAGGAGTTCACCGTGTCGCCGCACGGCATGATCAGGGCGCTGCCGCGCCTTGCGGGATGGATGCCGGGCCTGCCGCTCCATGCAGGGGGCACGGAAGGCCAGACCCCCCATGCCGGCAGCTTTCCCGACATCATGATCACCTGCGGCCGGCGCATGGCCGGCTTCGCGCTGGCGCTGCGACGCCGCGCCCGCGCCGCCGGCACATCGATGCAGATCATCCATATTCAGGACCCGCGCCTGCCGCCGCGCCTGTTCGAGGCGCTGGTCGTGCCCCGCCATGACCGGGCGCGCGGGCCGAATGTACTTGTCACCACCGGCTCGCTGAACCGCCTGACACTGGCATCGATCCAGCAGGCGATGATGGAGATGCCGTCACGTTGGCTTGGCGCGGCGCGGCGCACAGCGGTGGCGGTGATGCTTGGCGGGGACAACCGGCGCTACCGGATCAGCCCCGAGATGGCGGCGGCGATGGGCGCGCGGCTCGCCGAATTCGCGACAGCCAATGATGCGCAGCTGATCCTTGCCGCCTCGCGGCGCACGCCCGAGGGGCTGGTCGGACAGATCAGCGCCACGCTGCCAGACGATCAGGTTTTGCTGCCGCGCGATGACGAGCCGAATATCTATCCGGGCGTTCTGGGGCTGGCCCAGGCCACGATCATCACGGCGGATTCGGTGAACATGGCCAGCGAGGCGGCGATCAGCGGCAAGCCGGTGATGATCGCCCCCTGGCGCGCGGCAACACCGGACAATCGCAGCGGTGAGAGCGGCCGCATCCGGGCCTTTCACGACGCCATGTTCGCCGCCGGCCATACCGTGCCGCTCGGCGCGACCATCCCGTCAGGCCCGTTCGAGCGCCTCGACGAAATGGACGGGCTGGCTGAAAAACTGCTGAAATTGCTGGGGCGTTAACAGCCCGTCAGACCACTCAGGATCGCAGGATCAATAATACAGCTCGCGCGGGTTGGCGACCGGCAGCTTGGCGTAGAGATATTCCACCTCGTCGCGATAGCCGTTGAACAGCAGCGTCGGCACCCGCTCATCACTGCCAAGCATGCGCTCGGTTGCCTGCGACCAGCGCGGATGCGGCACATTCGGGTTCACATTCGCCCAGAAGCCATATTCATTGCCGGCAAGCTGTTCCCAGAAGGAGACAGGCCGCTGGTCGGTAAAGGTGAAGCGGCGGATCGACTTGATCCCCTTGAAGCCGTATTTCCACGGCGTGACAAGCCGGATCGGCGCGCCATTCTGGTTCGGCAGCGGCTTGCCATAGATTCCGGTGGCGAGGAAGGCCAGTTCGTTCTGCGCCTCCTCGATCGTCACCCCCTCGACATAGGGCCAGGGATACCAGGACTGTTTCTGGCCGGGGGCCACATTCGGGTCGAGGAAGGTTTCCATGCGGATATATTTCGCGCCGGAGGTCGGCTTCGCGACCTTCAGAAGATTGGCCAGCGGCACGCCCGACCACGGCACCGCCATCGCCCAGGCCTCGACACAGCGATGCCGGTAGAGACGTTCCTCAAACCCGCCCATGGCGCTGACAAGCGCCTCGGCATCCAGCGTCATCTCGGCCTCGACCATGCCGTCGATGGTGACCGCCCAGGGGTCGGTCTCAAGCCGCCTTGTCTTTTTCCAGATATTCTTTGACGAGCCGAATTCATAGAAATTGGTGTAGGTGGTGGCCATCTCCTCGTCGGTGATGGCGCGGTCCAGCCGGTAGGCATCATTGCGCGGAAACGGATAACCGCCGATGGCGGCCAACGCGGCGGCGGGCATCATGCCCGAGGCCAGCGCGGATGTGGCGAGGCCCAGCCCGGCAACCCCGGCGCCCTTCAGCCAGTCGCGGCGGTTCATCCAGACCGATTCGGAGGTGGCGGCGGATTCGGGCAGCTCCCAGCTGCGGCGGGTAAGGATCAGCATGTCATGTCTCCCGGTTGGCATGTGGGGCGTGAAATGGCGGTATCGCGGCGCGTCTGACGCCTGGCCGCCCTGATCAACAGACCCGGTCAATATGGCAGCAGTGAGGCGGTCCCGCCATGCGGCACAACAGGCCAGCCCCGTCAGGTCAGCGAGGCGACCACCTTTGCGATCCTGCCAAGCGCCGTATCCAGCGCGTCATCGGCGGCGGCGAAGCTGAGCCGGAAGGCCGGCGACAGGCCGAACGCCGTCCCCGGCACGATCGCCACCTCGCCAAGTTCCAGCAGCGCCGCTGCGAAATCGCTGTCGGTTTCGATCACCGTGCCGTCGGGACGCGTCCGCCCGATCAGGCCCGATATGTCGGCGAAGACATAGAAGGCGCCGTCGGGGGCCGGACATTCGATGCCGTCAATGGCGTTCAGCGCCGCGACGACGCGGTCACGGCGGCGGGCGAAGGCGGCGTTGTTTTCGGCGATGAAATCGGTCGGCCCGTTCAGCGCCGCGATGGCGGCGTGCTGGGCGATGCTGTTCGGGCTGGAGGTCGATTGCGACTGCAGCTTCGCCATCGCTTTTACCAGCGGCGGCGGCGCGGCGGCGAAACCGATCCGCCAGCCGGTCATGCAGTAGGATTTCGACACGCCGTTCAGCGTCAGCACCCGCCCCGCCAGGTCCGGCGCGACAGCGGCGATGGTGGCGAATTCAAACCCGTCATAGGTCAGATGCTCATAGAGATCGTCGGAGACGACCATCAGGCCCGGGTGCCGGCGGATCACGTCGGCGAACGCGGCAAGCTCGGCCGCCGAATAGCCGATGCCGGTCGGATTCGAGGGCGAGTTGATGATGACCCAGCGCGAGCGCGGGGTGATGGCCGCGGCGAGCGCGTCCGGCGTCAGTTTCAGCCCGGCATCGAACCCGGCCGTCACGAAGACCGGCGTGCCGCCGGCGACCTCGACGATGCCGGCGAAGCTGACCCAGTAGGGGGCCGGGATGATCACCTCGTCGCCGGCCTGGACGGTGGCCATCAGCGCGTTGAACAGAACCTGCTTGCCGCCGGTGCCGACCGACACCATGTCGGGCGTCACCCGCAGCCCGTTCTCGCGTTCGAACTTGGCGCAGATGGCGGCCTTCAGCTCGGGGATGCCGTCAACCTGGGTGTATTTGGTGTGGCCGTCATGGATGGCGCGGATCGCCGCCTCCCTGACATGCGGCGGGGTGTCGAAATCGGGCTCGCCGGTGGCAAGGCCGATGACATCGCGGCCGGCGGCGCGAAGATCGAGCGCCAGCGTCGAGATCGCCACCGTCGGCGACGGCGCGATGCGGGTCACCCGGTCGGCCAGATGAATGGCCGGGGTGGCCGGAGCGGTGCCGGAGTCTTTGCGGGCATTTGTGCGGTTGTCGTCATCCATACCCCAAGATGTGCCACAGGCAAGAGATCGGGGAAAGAGGGGAGTGTGTTAACAATGCCCCACCCCCTTCCCTCGCCTGCCTGTGCGTCCTATCTTTCAGGCATGGAAGATGCGACGCCCTCACCCGACATGCCAGCCCCCGGACAGCCCGCCCCCGGACAGCCCGCCCCCGGCACGCCCGAATCCGCGGACACCTCGGTTGGCGAGATGATCATCACGCGCCCGCGCGCGCCGGCCGATTTCGACCTGCAGTCGGAGTTCAACCCGGCCGGCGACCAGCCGCAGGCCATCACCGAGCTTGTCGCCGGAATCCGGAATGGTGAGCGCGATCAGGTGCTGCTTGGCGTCACCGGGTCGGGCAAGACCTTCACCGCCGCGCATGTGATCCGCCAGATCAAGCGGCCGACATTGATCCTCGCGCCGAACAAGACGCTGGCGGCGCAGCTCTATGGCGAGATGAGGGCGCTGTTCCCCGACAATGCGGTGGAATATTTCGTCTCCTATTACGATTATTACCAGCCCGAGGCCTATGTCCCGCGATCCGACACCTATATCGAGAAGGAAAGCTCGATCAACGAGCAGATCGACCGCATGCGCCACTCGGCGACGCGGGCGCTGCTGGAGCGCGACGACGTGATCATCGTCGCCTCGGTGTCCTGCATCTATGGCATCGGGTCGGTCGAGACCTATTCGACGATGACCTTCCGGCTGGCCGTCGGCGAGCAGATCGAGCGGCAGAGCCTGCTGCGCCGGCTGACCGAGCTGCAATATCGCCGCAACGACACCAATTTCGTGCGCGGCACCTTCCGCGTTCGTGGTGACAATGTCGAGCTGTTTCCGGCCCACCTCGAGGACCGCGCCTGGCGGATTTCGCTGTTCGGCGACGAGATCGAGGATATTTTCGAGGTCGACCCGCTGACCGGCGAGAAGACGGCGAAGCTGCCGCAGATCACGGTGTTCGCGAATTCGCACTATGTGACGCCGCGCCCGACATTGCAGCAGGCGACGAAGCTGATCCGCACCGAGCTGAAACAGCGGATCGCCGAATTCACCGAACAGGGCAAATTGCTGGAGGCGCAGCGGATCGAGCAGCGCACACAGTTCGATATCGAGATGATCGAGGCCACCGGGTCCTGCGCCGGCATCGAGAACTACTCGCGCTACCTGTCGGGGCGCGGGCCCGGCGAGCCGCCGCCGACGCTGTTCGAATATCTGCCGGAGAACGCGCTGCTGATCATCGATGAAAGCCATGTCACGGTGCCGCAGATCGGGGCCATGTACAAGGGCGACTTCGCGCGCAAGACCACCCTGTCCGAATATGGGTTCAGGCTGCCATCCTGCATGGATAACAGACCACTGAAATTCGAGGAATGGGAGGGGTTCCGCCCGCAGACCATCCATGTCTCGGCCACCCCCGGCACCTGGGAGATGGAGCGCACCGGCGGCGTGTTCTCGGAACAGGTGGTGCGCCCGACCGGCCTGACCGACCCGGACTGCATCATCCGCCCGACAACAAGCCAGGTCGACGACATCATCGCCGAATGCCGCGACGCGGCGGCAAAGGGCCAGCGGGTGCTGATCACCACCCTGACCAAGAAGATGGCCGAGGCGCTGTCGGAATATATGTATGAGGCCGGAATCCGGGTGCGCTATCTGCATTCGGATATCGACACGCTGGAACGGATCGAGATCATGCGCGATCTGCGGCTTGGCGTGTTCGATGTGCTGATCGGCATCAACCTGCTGCGCGAGGGGCTGGACATTCCGGAATGCGCGCTTGTCGGAATCCTCGATGCCGACAAGGAAGGCTATCTCAGGTCACGCACCTCGCTGATCCAGACCATCGGACGGGCGGCGCGCAATGTCGACGGGCGCGTGATCCTCTATGCCGACAAGGTCACCGACTCGATGCAATACGCGCTTGACGAGACGAACCGTCGCCGCGCCAAGCAGGAAGCGTGGAACGAGGCGAACGGCATCACCCCGGAATCAATCCGCAAGGAGATCAACGATGTTCTGGAGTCGGTCTATGAGCGCGGCGACCATGTCACGCCGGAGGCCGGCGCGAAGGAAGGCGACCTTGTCGGCAACAACTACGCCACGGTGATCGCCGATCTCGAAAAATCGATGCAGGACGCGGCGGCCAATCTGGAATTCGAGGAGGCGGCGCGGCTTCGCGACGAGATCCGCCGGATGGAGGCCGCCGAGCTGGGCCTGAACGCGCCCGGCGTGCCGCAGGCGATCGCCAGACGTCATGCGGAGGGCGGCCGGGACGGCACGCGCGAAGGCAGGTCATCGGGCGCCAGATTCCCCGCCGGCACCCCCGGCAGCAGCCCGCGAAAACGTCCGCGACGTCGCTGACCAGATGAAGAGTTTCCCGGCGACAACTGATTTCATTGCGTTTTTCAAACAGACCGGCTGAGCCGTATTTTTTTGCAAACCCGGCTTGACAGTTCCGCCTCGGACGCGGGCGAATCGCACGCTGTTTTGCACAGCGTCACATTTCCGTGATCCTCGCCTGAAAATTCACCGATTCCCTTCACATCCGGCAATAACTCATCCATTACGAAATATTCAAATCATTGTTTTAATTAGATTTTATTTGATGTGCCTAAAATTTCATCATTTCGTAAAATTTCCCATGTTTTCAGCGACCAAGACCCGGGGAATTGATTTCATCCACATAGTTATCCACAGTTTTCGGGGATATGTTTTCAGTCCTGAAATACCGGCACGATACTATGGCAGCGGTGCCGGACCCGGGGGATCGTCGCACCCCCTATCACGGCCGCGCGATGCCGGTTAGATTGGCGAGTGATGATGAACAGCGAACCACAAGATGACCTGCAGGACAGCGTGCATTCCAACCTGCAGGACAGCCTGCAGGACCGGGAGGCCGGCCGCGCCAACCTGCCGCCTGAC
>JAYQDX010000035.1:7222-21040 GCA_038138545.1 Rhodobiaceae bacterium
CCTGCAGGACAGCCTGCAGGACCGGGAGGCCGGCCGCGCCAACCTGCCGCCTGACCTGTCGCGCGGCCTTGCCTATCTGAAAGCCGAGATACGCAAGCTGAGCGGTGATCCGGGCGTCTACCGGATGCTGAACGGCGTTGGTGAGGCGCTCTATGTCGGCAAGGCGCGCAACCTGGCGCGGCGCGTGACCAGTTACACGCAGCCAAACAGGCTGTCGAACAGGCTGATGCGGATGGTCAGCGAGACCGAAACGCTCGAGGTTATCGTCACCAAATCGGAAATCGAGGCACTGCTTCTCGAATCGAACCTGATCAAGAAGCTGAAGCCGCGCTACAACATCCTGCTTCGTGACGACAAGAGCCTGCCGCAGATCCTGATCACCGCCGATCACCCGTTCGGCCAGCTGACCAAACATCGCGGCCGCAAGACCCGCAAGGGGGATTATTTCGGCCCCTTCGCCTCGGCCGGGGCGGTCAACCGTACGGTGGCCGATCTGGCGCGCGCCTTCATGCTGCGCACCTGTTCGGATTCGATTTTCAGCGCCCGCACGCGCCCCTGCCTGCAATATCAGATCAAGCGCTGCAGCGGTCCCTGTGTCGGGCTTGTCAGCGAAGCGGATTATGCCGCGCAGCTCGACCAGGCGCGGCGGTTCCTGTCCGGCGGGTCGGCCGAGATCCAGCGCGACTATGCCGCGCGCATGCACCACGCCGCCGAGGCGCTGGAATTCGAGACCGCCGCGATCTGGCGCAACCGCATCCGCGCGCTGAGCGGCATCCAGGCAAACCAGGACATCAATGTTCCCAATTTGCGTGACGCCGACATCATCGCGGTGGCCCGCAGTGGCGAGCGATCCTGCATTCAGGCCTTCTTCATCCGCGGTGGCTCAAATTATGGCAACAGGTCCTATTTCCTCAGCCACAATGCCGACAGCAGCGCCGCCGCCGTGCTGACAGCCTTTCTCGGCCAGTTCTATGATGACAAGGACCCGCCGGCCGAAATCCTGCTGTCGGACGAGGCCGAGGAACAGGAGCTTCTCGCCGAGGCATTGTCGGTGCGGGCCGGACGCAAGGTCAGGATCAGCCGGCCACAGCGCGGCGCCCGCCGCAAGCTTGCCGCAATGGCGATTCACAATGCCGAGGAAGCACTGGCCCGCAACCTTGCCGATACCAGCTCGCAACGCCGGTTGCTTGGCGAGCTTGGCGAGCTGTTCGGCCTCGATGCCCCGCCCGAGCGGGTCGAGGTCTATGACAATTCGCATATTCAGGGCCAGCATGCCGTTGGCGGCATGATCGTCGCCGGCCCCGAGGGGTTCAACAAGGCGGCCTATCGAAAATTCAACATCCGTGATGATGGCCCGGACGCGGTCAGTGGCGGCGATGATTTCGCGATGATGCGCCAGGTCATTCGCCGGCGATTCGAGCGCGTGCTGAAGGAAGATCCCGACCGCTCCGGCGGCACCTGGCCGGATCTGCTGTTGATTGATGGCGGCAAGGGACAGCTCGGCTCGGTGCTGGAGATCATGGATGACCTCGGCGTCAGCGACATCAGTGTGGTCGCCATTTCCAAGGGACCGGACCGCAATGCCGGGCGCGAACAGTTCCATATACGCGGTCGTGACAGCTTTACCCTGTCACCACAGGCATCGGCGATGCATTTCCTGCAGCGGCTCCGCGACGAGGCGCATCGCTGGGCCATCGGCACGCACCGCGCCAAACGCCAGAAAACCGAACTCACCAGCCCGCTTGACGGCGTGCCGGGGATCGGTCCGAAGCGCAAGAAGGCGCTTTTGGCGCATTTTGGATCGGCCCGCGCCGTGTCCAGCGCCGGCCTTGATGATCTTGAATCGGTCGATGGAATCTCAAAAACGGTGGCGCGACAAATCTATGATTGGTTTTACAATGGCCATTCCTGATACGATGTATCACCATACCGGGTCCGGCGGCGCCGGACGTCACAACATCGCGGGTGCCCATTGCCGATGAACATAGCGCTGAAATCACTGCCGAACCTGATGACCGTCATGCGCTTGGCCGTGGCACCGGTTGTCGCCATCCTGATCTGGACCGACGACGTGACCGGCGGCTACGCGCCGGCACTGGCGCTGTTCATTCTGGCGAGCATCTCGGATTTTCTTGATGGCTGGATGGCGCGCCGCCTCGGCATCGTCTCGAAGTTCGGCGCCATGCTCGACCCGATCGCCGACAAGGTTCTGATCGGTGTCTGCCTGTTGGCTCTGGCACGCGTGACCGGTGATGGCTGGCTGTTCTTTCTGCCGGCGCTGATCATCATGACCCGCGAGTTCCTGATTTCCGGTATCCGCGAATTCATGGCCGGCAAGAGCATCACCATCCCGGTGTCACAACTGGCCAAATGGAAGACAACATTGCAACTGCTGGCGATCGGCCTGATCATGGCCGCGCCGGTGTTTCCCACCGTGCCTTTTATCAATGAGGCCGGCCTGATCACCCTGTGGCTGGCCGCGCTGATTACAGCGCAGACCGGCATGGCCTATTTCCGGGGGACGCTTGATCATGTCTGAGATGATGGACACCGACCAGCGTCTTGACGCGGCGCGCGCACGGCACGGGCTGGTCATCGGCCTTGCCGGCTGGTCGGGAAGCGGCAAGACAACGCTTGCCGAACAGCTGATCACCGGGCTGACCGCGCGCGGGCTCGAGGTCGCCACCATCAAACATGCGCATCACGGCTTCGACGCCGACAAGCCCGGCAAGGACAGTTATCGCCACCGTGCGGCGGGCGCGCGCCAGGTCATCGTGTCATCAACGGCGCGCTCGGTGCTGTTCACCGAAAATCGGCACCGTGGCGAGGCCCGACTTGAAGAGCTGCTGGACGCGCTGTCCCCGGCCGACATCGTGATCGTCGAGGGCTACAAGCGTGAACCGATTCCGAAGATCGAGATCTTCCGGCTGGCGACCGGCAAACCGCCGCTATTCACCGGCGATCCGCGAATCATCGCTGTCGCCACCGACGATGCCGACGCCCTGCCGACGGCACCACCACATCTTCTAGATCTGAATGACATCAGCGCGATCATTGCCTATATCTGCGAGCAGGCCGGGACCGGCAATATCGCCGCCGCATCATGAGCGACACGGCCGACCTCTATAGCGGCAGCCTTGCCCCTGATGAGGCTGTGCAAAAACTTACGGCAAGCATTGCGCGGGTCACCGAAACCGAAACCGTTCCTGTTGCCGCCGCAGCCGGCCGGTTGCTGACAGGCGACATGGTTGCGGGGCATGATCTGCCGGCAAGCAACAACGCCGCTGTCGACGGCTATGCGCTTGATGCGGATTTCCTGACCGAAAACCCGGATCACGATTTCCCGGTCATCGGGCGCGCAGCGGCAGGACATCCCCATGATGGCGCTGTCACTACGGGTATGGCTGTCAGGATCTTCACCGGAGCGGTGATGCCGCAAGGCACCAATGCGGTGGCGATGCAGGAATTCTGCGTGGCTGATGAAGCGACCGGCACGGTGCGGATTGGCCGCGTGGTGAGGCCGGGTGCGAACAACCGCCCGGCCGGCGAAAATCTGCGTCGCGGCGAGATGATCGCGGCAGCCGGCTGTCGCATCGGGCCGGCCGAGGTCGGAATCGCGGCCGCTGCCGGCAATGCCGATATCGAGGTGTTCAGACGGTTGCGGGTCGGGTTGCTGTCGATGGGGGACGAGGTGGTCCCGGCCGGGTCGCCAACCGCCGCCGGCCAGCTCCATGACTCCAACCGGCCGATGCTGGAGGCGTTGCTGGAGAGTGACGGGCATGTGGTTTATGATTTCGGGATCATCCCCGACCGGGCAGAGGCGCTGACCGCATGTTACCGCGACGCCCTGGCGGAATGCGACGCCGTCATCTCGTCCGGCGGTGCGTCGGATGGCGACGAGGACCACACACAGGAGGCGATGCGGCGGCTCGATATCTCCCCGTCATTCTGGCGCCTTGCCATCAAACCCGGACGGCCAATGGCGGCGGGTGTCGCCTCATCGGGCGCGCCGGTGCTGTGCCTCCCCGGCAATCCGGTCGCCGCCTTTGTCTGCTATCGACTTGTCGCGGCGCCGGTTCTCGATCATATGGCCGGCGGCACGCCACAGACCCTTTTGCGTTGCCCGATGCGATGCGGGTTCGCCCACCGCAAATCACCGGGACGGGCGGAATATCTTCGCGTTCGGGTTGTCACTGGCGCGGATGGCGAGACCGAGATGGTGCTTCACGGCCGCAAGGGAGCCGGCGTGCTTTCGTCGCTGACCGGCGCCGACGGGCTTGTCGAGATTCCGGTTGAAAATGACGGCGTGACTGTCGGAGACTATCTGGCGTTCATACCTTTCAGGGAGTCGGCATTGTGACCCTTACAACGCCCACAACACCAAGCCTGTCAGTCCGGTATTTCGCCTGGATGCGCGAACATACCGGCACCGCGATGGAAACGGTCACGCTTCCCGACAATGTCGCTTGTGTCGGTGATCTGGTGCCGCATCTGACAGCGATGTCAGAAGGGCATGCGCTGGCGCTGAAGAACATGCAGGCGGTCAGGGTCGCGGTGAACCGCAGCTATGGCGATCTTGATACCCCTGTCGCCGCCGGCGATGAGGTGGCGTTCTTCCCGCCGGTAACCGGAGGCTAAGTCATGGCGGTTCACGTCCAGACCGAGGATTTTGATGTTGGCGCGGAAAGTCGCGCGCTGCAGGCGGATACCGTCGGCGCGATCGCGCTGTTCGTCGGCACGGTTCGCGGGCTGAGCAGTGACAATGGCGTGACCGCGATGACGCTGGAGCATTACCCCGGCATGACCGAATCGGAGCTTGAGCGGATCGAGACCGAGGCGCGGGCGCGCTGGCCGCTGGAAGATGTCACTATCATCCACCGCGTCGGCAGGCTTGAGGCCGGCGATCAGATTGTTCTAGTCGGCGCCGCGTCGGCGCATCGCCAGGCGGCATTCGACGCCGCGCAGTTCATCATGGATTTTCTGAAGACCGACGCGCCGTTCTGGAAGGCCGAGGAGCGCGGCGACGAAACAACGTGGGTCGATGCCCGCGAAAGCGACGATGCGGCGCGCAAACGCTGGACCAGCTAGCGCGCCCTCACCGGCCGTCTCAGATCGAGATCCGGCCCCGCACCAGATCTTCATAACCATCCACCAGCTGGCGGCTGACCTCGGCCGGCGTGAAGCTGTAGTCACCGATCTTCGAGACCGGCGTGACCTCGGCCGCCGTGCCGGTCAGGAAACATTCCTTCATATTGGCCATGTCCTCGGGCGACATGTGGCGCTGCACCACCTTTATCTGCTTTGATTCGGCAAGGGCGATGACCGTCCGGCGGGTGATCCCGTCAAGAAAGCAGTCAGCGATCGGCGTGTGGATCGTTCCCGCATCATCGACGAAAAACACATTGGCGCCCGTCGCCTCGGCGATATAGCCACGATAGTCGAGCATCAGCGCATCCTGAAACCCGTTCTTCTCGGCCTCATGCTTCGACAGCGTACAGATCATGTAAAGGCCTGCGGCCTTGGCATGGACAGGCGCCGATTCAGGTGACGGGCGCTTCCATTTCGCGATGTCGAGCGTGATGCCCTTCATCTTTGTCTCGGGATCGAAATAGCTTGGCCATTCCCAGGCGGCGATCGCGACATGGATTTTCGTCATTTGCGCCGAAACGGCCATCATTTCGGACCCACGCCAGCAAAAAGCCCGCACATAGCCGTCGGTGATGCCATTGGCCTCAATCACCGCCATCTTCGCGGCATCAACCTCGTCATCGCTGATCGGGATGTCGAAATCCATCAATTTGCAGGAATTTCGCAGGCGCTCGGTATGCTCGCGGCCCTTGAAGATCATGCCGGAATAGACACGCTCGCCCTCGAAGACCAGACTTGCATAATGCAGGCCATGGCTCAGCGTGTGGGTTTTGGCATCACGCCATGGAATGATCTCGCCATTCAGCCAGATGCTGCCGTCACGGTCATCGAACGGTATCAGGGCCATCTTCGTCTCCTCCAGCGGACACGCCCCATCGTGCCGCGCCTACCGGATCGCAAAATTAGTTCCAATCCGGTCTTATTGTGCTAATGATTCGATACGCTACCACCGCCCCGGATTATTGGTCAACATGGCTGACATAAAACCCATCGGAAAGGCTCTTTTCCTGCGCGAGGAGGAGCTTCGGCGTGGCATCGAGCTGATGTTCTTTGCCTACCGGGATTTCACCGGCGAGGCGGATTCGATCCTTGCCGAACAGAATATGGGCCGGGCGCATCACCGCGCGATCTATTTCATCGGCCGCAACCCGGGGATCACCGTCAGCGAATTGCTGGCGATCCTGAAAATCACCAAACAAAGCCTGTCACGCGTGCTGTCGGCACTTGTGGATTCCCAGCATGTTGTCCAGAAGACCGGCCCCGATGACCGGCGCCAGCGACTGCTCTATCTGACCGAGCGGGGCAACGCGCTGGAAGCGCGTCTGACCGAGGTTCAGGGGCGGCGATTCGCCAAAGCCTATCGCGATGCCGGCATGACAGCGGTCGAAGGGTTTCAGCGCGTCCTTGAAGGGCTGCTTGATCCGGAGACACGGCGCCAGGTCAGCGCGCTGGGCGATGCGCGCGAGGCACGACAGGATGACTAGGCGCGGGGCGTGTCAACATGATGGGTGATGACGCCTTGCAAGGGCAGCATATCCTTGTCATTGACGATGATGAACGGTTGCGGTTGCTGTTGCGGCGCTTCCTCGAGGAAAGCGGGTTCCGGGTGACCGATGTCGGGTCGGCCGGCGAAGCACGGCAACTCCTCGACGGTTTCATCTTTGACCTCCTCATTGTGGACATCATGATGCCCGGCGAGACGGGGTTGGAATTTCTCAGCGACATACGCGGTGGCAATCAGGTGCCGGCCCTGTTCCTGACCGCGATGGCCGAAACCGAACACCGTATCGCCGGCCTTGAAAGCGGGGCTGATGACTATATGTCGAAACCTTTCGAGCCACGGGAACTTGTGCTGCGGATCAGGTCCATTCTCAGCCGCGCGGCGGCGCAACGTGCCGCGCCAGGCAAAACCATCACGTTCGGCCCCTACAGTTTTGACCGGACGACCGGCGTTCTGATGCACAGCACGGGCCGCATCCACATCACCAATGCCGAGCAGAAACTGCTTGCCAGCTTTGCCGGGTCACCCGACAAGGTTCTCTCGCGCGACGACATCACCGAGGCGATGGACAGCAGCATGCGCGGGCGATCGATCGACGTCGCCGTTGCCAGGCTGCGGGCCAAGATCGAGCCTGACCCGCACTATCCGGTCTATCTGCAGACAATCCGCAACAAGGGCTGGATGCTTCGCACCGACAGCCCGGCCGGAGGCGGCAATGCAGCTTCGTAACTATCTGCCGAAAACGCTGTTCGGGCGCATGCTGTCGATCATCCTGGTGCCGATGATTCTGGTGCAGGTGATCACCGTCTTCATCTTCTATGAACGACATTGGGACACGGTCACACGCCACATGGCGGGCCAGCTTGCCGCTGACATAAGCCTGCTTGCCGACAGGCTTGGCGAGACAGCCGACGAGGCGACAATCGAGCTGATCCAGCAGACCGGATGGCAGTATTTTTCCTTCCCCGTCCAGTACAATGCCGAGGCCGAGTTTCCGGGGCGGAATGTCAATCCACCGGCAAGCTATGCCGAGGAGGTGCTTCGCTATGAACTTGGCGTCAGGTTGAAACAGGAATGGCATGCCGATCTGGAATCGGACCCGCATCTTGTCTTTGTCGATCTGGCGCTGGATCCCGGCGTGCTGCGAATCTATGCCAGCCGCAAACGCATCTTCTCATCAACAAGCTGGACCTTCTTCGGCTGGACGCTTGGCTCCTCGATCCTGCTCTTTGCGATTGCCCTGCTGTTCATGCGCGGTCAGGTGCGGCCGATCCTGCGGCTTGCCAACGCCGCGCGGGCGCTTGGCCTTGGACGTCAGGCACCGGATTACCGGCTTGAAGGCGCGCGCGAGGTGCGGCTTGCCGGCCGCGCCTTCCAGGCCATGCGTCATCGCATCATGCGCCAACTGAACGAGCGGACTGAAATGCTGGCCGGCGTCAGCCACGACCTTCGCACACCGCTGACCCGCATCCGCCTGCAGCTCGAATTGATGGAGAACCGTGAGGACGCCGGGGCGATCCGTTCCGATCTTGCCGAGATGGAGGGAATGATCGACGCCTATCTGAGCTTCGCCGCCGGCGAGGGGGAGGAGCCGACCGAGGAGACCGACCTGCAGACGATGCTCGACAGGATGATCACCCAGACCCGCAATACCCATGCCTTTGACATCAGCTTTGACGCGCCCTCGCCACCTCTGCCGATCTTCCCGCTTCGGCGCAAGGCCATCAGGCGGGCATTCGAGAACGTCATCTCCAACGCGCTTGCCTATTCAAAGCAGGCGCGGGTCACCGCCAGCTATCGCAATGACGAGGTGACCATCACCTTTGATGACAATGGCGCCGGCATTCCGGCCGAGCGTCGGGCAGACGCGCTGCGGCCCTTTGTCAGGCTCGAGACCTCGCGCAACCGGCAGACAGGCGGCACCGGGCTTGGCCTGTCAATCACCAGCGATATCGTGATGGGTCACGGCGGCGACCTGACACTTGATGATTCGCCGCTTGGCGGGTTGCGGGTGATCATCAAACTGCCTGTCTGAATACAGACTGTCTGAATACTGCCTGTCTGATTTGGGCGGTGAGTCAGTGAAGCCGGCTGCCGTCAGGGGTGTCACTGTCAGGCGACACCAGCACCACCTCGCCGCTTGCATTGGCGACGCCAAGTGTCAGCACCTCGGACATGAAGGGGCCGATCTGGCGCGGCGGAAAATTCACCACCGCCATGACCTTTTTCCCGATCAGCGTTTCAGGACTGTAGAGTTCGGTGATCTGTGCCGATGACCTGCGGGTGCCGATCTCCGGACCAAAATCAATCACCAGCTTGAATGCCGGCTTGCGGGCTTCCGGGAACGGGGTCGCCTCGACGATGCTGCCGCATCGGATATCGATTTTCATGAAATCGTCGAAGCTTGCGCTTGGACTCGCCTTGTTATCCTGGCTCATGGTCATCCTGGCTCATGGGTGTCCTTGCTCATGGGTATCTCCGGGGTTTGCAGGGCGGCTACTGGTATCGCCCGCCCGGGGCCTGATCCAGCGGCTCATCATCGCTGCCGATGTCGTTCTCAACATCATTGTCCTGTGAGGCGCCGCCACGAAGAACGCGCAGCGTCCGTCCCCATTCCTCGGCCGTCGCCAGACGCCGGTCGATCTCTTTCATCGTCGTCGCCATATCGGGCGTGTCATCTTGCTGCCAGGTCCGCGCCACCACCAT
This sequence comes from Rhodobiaceae bacterium, assembly GCA_038138545.1. GTDB lineage: Bacteria > Pseudomonadota > Alphaproteobacteria > Puniceispirillales > Puniceispirillaceae > UBA8309. Next base: position 16,578 of record JAYQDX010000035.1, read on the forward strand.
GGCAACGCCGGCGACACCGCGAACCCGTGCCTCTCCCTGCCAGCCCGCCAGATCATCACCGGCCATGCGAAGAAGCATGCGCGTGGCCTGCACCAGCGAATCAATCAACCGCAATCCAAGCGCCGGGTCGCGCCGCGCCGCTGCATCAAGCTGCGCAATCTGCCGCCGGTAAGGGGCGTATGTCTCGAAGCGATGCATCAGCGCCTCGATAATCCGGTCACGAACCGGCACATCGCCCGCATCCTCGATATCGGCCAGCGTTTCCAGAACCGCCTGCCGGTCAAGCCGCTGCAGCTTATGGAGGATCAGCGCCATGATGCTGCCGGCGACGGCGCGCGCCGCCACCGGCGCGACGCCTGCCGCGTCGGCAACATCGTCAATATGGATAGCGCGGGGAGACTGCTCGGCCAGCATCTGCCAGACGGCATCGGACAGCCTGTCCATCATCATGGTTGGCGTTTCAGCTGCAGCCATTCGACCATTCCCTCAAACTTGACTTACCACCCGAACATGGTGCCGATCGGGAACCGGATCAAGCCGCAACCGGGCGCAGGGATGCTGTCATCCGCCAAGTTCGACCGACCGGTCCCGCGCGGCAAGGACGGCGCGGGTCATCAAAGCTTCCAAACCGTCCTCAGCCATCAATACCGACAACGCCGCCGCCGTGGTGCCACCCTTGCTGGTGACATTGACGCGCAGCTGTGATGGTGGCTCGTCCACGGCGTCAATCAGGGCCCCGGCGCCGGATACGGTCGCCTCGGCAAGCTGGCGCGCCAGATCGGCAGGCAGCCCGGCCTTGATGCCGGCGGCCGTCATCGCCTCGGCGAGGAGGAACACGTAGGCGGGCCCGGAGCCCGACACCGCCGTGACGGCATCCATCAGTGACTCATCGTCCAGAATCACCACTGAACCGACAGCTGACAGAAGGGTTTTGGCCAGCGCCACGGTCTCGGCCGGTGCGTCGCCGGCAAACAGGGCCGTTACCCCCTTGCCGATGGCGGCCGGCGTGTTCGGCATCGAGCGAAGCACCAGCGCATCGGCGCCGAGGCGGGCGCGGAACCAGGCTGTCGGGATGCCGGCGGCGATCGACAGGAAGGCCGTGTCAACGCCGACAAGCGCGCCAAGGCCGTCAATGGCCTCATCCATCATTTGCGGCTTCACCGCGAGAATGATGATCCGCGCGGCGCGCTCGCTCGCCGCTGCGTCACCGACGCTGGCATGGAGGCGGACATTGTCATGCGCATCTGTCCAGGCGAGATGCTCCGCTATCGGCTCGATGATCGCGAACTCCGCATCAAGACCGGAATCGGCAAGCCATCCACGCAGCATCGCGCTGCCCATCTTGCCGCAGCCAACAAGCGTGATCAGTGGTTTCATATGACGTCAGGACATCGCGCCGGCGCGCTATGCCTCCCCTTCGGTGACCATCATCACGGCCACGGCGGCATCATCTGCCGACAACGCGCCGTTGACCACCTGATAAATGGCCGGATAAACCTGTTCGCACTCGCCAAGCATGATGTCGACAACATCCTCCACCTGCTCGGGCGTCGCCCCACCAGCACCGCGAAGCGCCAGCGTGTGCCGCAGCTCCAGCTCACAGGTCGCCATGTCAAGCGCCAGATGGCCAATGAAAAGCTGCTGGTTCAAAAGCGCCGCCAGCAGGGCCAGTTCGCCCACCTGCTCACGGTCAGCCTTCACATCAATGCGGCAGATGACCTGCAGCGCCTCATCACTGTCCTGCCATGACACCGCCAGTTGATACTGGCTCCACTGCCCGGGGATTTCGGCCAGCAGCGCATTATGCTCCTGCTGGCACAAAAGCCAGTCATGGCGCGCGACAAACCGCGACACAAGATCGATCGGGTGAGCCAGCGTCAGGTCTATGGAGGCTTGGGTCGGTGCCATGGGGCGGGCGTCCTCGGCAGGAAGTTACAGCCTCAAAATGCCGTATCCCGCCGGGGCTTTCAACACAATATTTTGTGGTTTCCGCATGACCAAACCACATCTACTTGTGGATAAATCAGGGAAATGACGCGTAAACAACGGCTTCACGGGTGATGTTCGCCAGACACGCAAAGCCGGAAAAAAAGGATGGTCATGGATGGCGCGGATCGCCGTGATCCAATTCAGGATTTTTTGGCCGCCCTGGCACGCGTGCCGGCCGATTTTGTGGCCTTTTTCGCGGCCTTTTTCGGGCTGGAGGCCTGTTCGGCAAGACGCGATTCGAGGGCGGCAAGACGGGCCGCCACGGCGTCATGACGGGTGCGCAGCGCGTCGAATTCCTCGCGCGTCACAAGACCGCGCGCGTTCAGACTGCGCTCGGTGCGCTGTTTCACGATATTGTCGATCTCCTCGCGAAGCCCGCCAAGGGCCGACGCGGCGCCATTCGCCATCTGCGCCATGTCGGAGATGAATCGTGATCGGCCTCGCATGGGTCTCTCCCGCATAATTGCTGTCAAATCTGACCTGTGGTTCATATCAGATGTATGGTCTTCCTATGCTGTTTCCAATACCACGCCGGCACCGAATGCGATATTGTGCATCCCGCACTCCCGACCTGCAGACATTCTGTGAGGCCTGATCCATGAATGGCGGCATCATCCTTCCCCAATTCGATCCCTTCCTGATCAATTTTGGCGGGTTCGGCATCCGCTGGTACGCGCTTGCCTACATCGCCGGGCTTCTTGGCGGTTACTGGATTCTACGCCGTGAGGCAGGTCGGCATCCGCGCGCGCCAATGCCTGTCGAGGGTGTTGATTCGCTGCTGAACCATGTTCTCCTCGGGGTGATTCTCGGTGGCCGGCTTGGCTATGTCATCTTCTACAATCCGGCATTCTTTCTGGCCAACCCGCTGGACATCATCAAGGTCTGGCAGGGCGGCATGTCATTCCATGGTGGCTTGCTTGGCGTCACGGTCTCGATGTGGCTGTTCGCACGGCGGTGGCGCATTCCGGTGCTGGCGGTCAGCGACCGTGTGGCCATGGTGCTTCCCATCGGCCTGTTGTTGGGACGGCTGTCGAATTTCATCAATGCCGAGCTTTATGGCCGGGTCACTGACCTGCCCTGGGGCATGGTCTTTCCGGGAAGCGACGGCCTGCCACGCCATCCAAGTCAGCTCTACGAGGCCGGACTCGAGGGGCTGGCGCTTGGCATGGTGATGTTTGTTGGCTGGCGACGCGGCTGGCTTCGCCGGACCGGCACCATGACGGCGGTTCTGCTCGTCGGGTACGGGTCTGCCAGATTCCTTGTCGAATATGTCCGCGAGCCTGACGCGCATCTCGGCTTGATGCTCGGCATGGCGACCATGGGCCAGATCCTGTGCCTGCCGATGCTGGCGGCCGGCGGCTGGATCCTGTGGCGGCGGCGCGGCGCATGACAAGACCGGCCCCCGCCACCCTTGCCGAGACATTGCACCGTCAGATCAGCCAGACCGGGCCCATCGGCGTTGATGACTATATGGCCATCTGCCTTGGTGACACGGCGCATGGATATTATCACAGCCGCGATCCGCTTGGCATGGATGGCGATTTCACCACGGCGCCTGAGATTTCCGGCCTGTTCGGCGAGATGTGCGGGCTGTATCTGGCACATATGTATGAGCTGGCCGGCATGCGGGACGGTGCCGGCGTGATCGAATTCGGGCCCGGGCGCGGCACGCTGATGCGCGACATGCGGCATGTGTGGGACAGGCTGATGCCAAGCCTGAACACGGCACCGTTGCATCTTGTCGAGACCAGCCCGGCACTGCGTCATGTCCAGCGGGAAACGCTCGGCGCCGATGCCGTCACAGCATGGCATGATGATGTCGAGGCGGCGCTGGCCGCCGCTGACGGCCCGCTATTCGGAATCGCCAATGAATTCTTCGACGCTCTGCCCGCGGCGCAGGTGATCCACGAACGCGGCGTCTGGCACCGGCGGCTGGTCGGATTGCGTGATGGCGAACTCGGCTTTGTGACCGGTGATGCGATTGAAGACGCCGACCCGGCGCTACCGGATGACCCTGCTGAGGGTATGGTGGCCGAGCTGTGCCCGCAGGCAACGCATATCGTGACCCTGCTCGGACAGGCGCTGGCGCGTCGTGGCGGCGCGGTGCTGATTGTGGATTACGGGCGCGACGGCAATCCCGGTGACAGCCTGCAGGCGGTGGCCGATCATCGCCCGGTCGACCTTTTCGCCGCGCCGGGTGACAGCGACATCTCGCACTGGGTTGATTTCGCCGCGCTGGAAACCGCGGCGGTGCGGGCCGGCGCCCGCCTTGTCGGACCGGTGCCGCAAGGCAGGTTCCTGATGCGGATCGGGCTTGCCGCGCGCGCCGAACAGGCGGCGCAGCATGCCGCGCCAGAGGCACGACGCGCCCTGCTGGCGGCCATTGACAGGCTGACAAGCCCGGCCCAGATGGGTGAAGTGTTCAAGGTGGCGCTGCTGGTGCCGGCCGGCGCGGGAACGCCGCCCGGCTTTGA
>JAYQDX010000035.1:21140-23361 GCA_038138545.1 Rhodobiaceae bacterium
CCGGCTTTGAGACTGACGGGGAGTCAGGATGACGGGCTTCGAGATTGCCGGCACCACGCCGCCCTACCTGCATCACGCACCGACAAGCTGCCGGGCAAGACACGGATTCTTCGGCAATGCCGGCGGCGTCAGTTCCGGCCTCTATGCCAGTCTCAATTGTGGATATGGCTCCGACGATGATCCGGCTCTGGTAGCGCGAAACCGCGGCCGGGTGGCGGCCGCGATGGGTCTGCCGGCAGACCGGCTGGCGGCTGTCTATCAGGTCCACGGGACGGATGTTGTAACGGCGCATGAAGGCGCACCTGAGGATCGCGACAAGCTGGTACGGGCGGACGGGCTGGTGACCACCGGCCGCGGACTCGGCCTGACAATCCTTACCGCCGACTGCCTGCCACTGCTTCTCGTCGATGCCGACGCCGGGGTCATCGGTGCCTGCCATGCCGGATGGCGCGGCGCCGCCGCCGGCATTGTCGACACCACCCTTGCCACGATGCGCAGCGCCGGGGCCGGCCCCATCACCGCGCTGATCGGCCCGACGATCCGCCAGCCAAACTATCAGGTCGGCATGGAGATGCGCGACGAGGTTCTGGCACTGACCGCACCGACGATCCGTGATGCCGCCAGCGCCTGTTTCATTGCCGACATACCGGGAAAGCTGCGGTTCGATCTGGCCGGCTTTGTTGCCCTCTATCTCGGGCGGGCCGGTGTCGAGGCGGTTCATGATTGCGGGGTCGACACCTATGCCAGTGGCGAGGTGGCAAGCGCCGATTCTCTCGATTTCTTTTCCCACCGGCGCGCCACGCATGCTGCCGACCCGGATTGCGGGCGCCAGATCGCGGTGATTTCCCTGCCATCACCAGCCGGGTAACCGCACTCAGGAACGAGGCGAAGACAATGCCACATCTCTATATTTTTCTTGGACTTCTGGTGGTTGGCATGTTTGCCAGCTGCTTCATGGTCTGACGGCGTCAGCCCGTCAAAAGTTACAAAAGCATTACAAAAATCCGTTATGACCTTGCCCGCATGCCGAGGCATTGGTATCTACAGGCGACGGTTTTGGGGGGTGGCTGGTGGCACCTCCGGCAGCCAATCCAGTAGGGCTTAGATGAAAATCCTTTCCTGCAACAGCAATCGTCCCCTCGCCGAAGCGATCGCTGCCTATCTTGATGTTCCCCTGACCAAGGCGGATGTCCGCCGCTTCGCCGATATGGAAGTCTTCGTCGAGATCGGCGAGAATGTTCGCGGCGAGGATGTCTTCGTCATTCAGTCCACCTGCTTTCCTGCCAATGACAATGTGATGGAACTGCTTGTCGCGCTGGACGCCCTGCGGCGCGGATCGGCACGGCGTGTCACGGCGGTCCTTCCCTATTACGGCTATGCGCGGCAGGACCGCAAATCCGGCCCGCGTACGCCGATTTCGGCGAAGCTTCTTGCCAACCTGATCACCTCGGCCGGGGCCGACCGCGTCCTGACCATCGATCTTCATGCCGGCCAGATTCAGGGATTCTTCGACATTCCGACGGACAATCTGTTCGCGGCGCCGGTGTTCATCGAGGATATCCGCTCGCGCTATGACAATGGCCAGGTGATGATCGTGTCACCCGATGTCGGCGGCGTCGTGCGCGCCCGTTCGCTGGCCAGGCGCCTTGATGCCGACCTTGCCATCATCGACAAGCGCCGCCCGAAGGCCGGCGTGTCCGAGGTCATGAACATCATCGGTGACGTCAAGGACCGGCATTGCATCATGGTTGACGATATAGTCGATTCCGGTGGCACGCTGTGCAACGCCGCCGCCGCGCTGATCGAGTCGGGCGCGCTCAGCGTCGACGCCTATGTCACGCATGGCGTGCTGTCCGGCGGTGCCGTCAGCCGCGTTGCCGCCTCGCCGCTGAACTCGCTGGTGACGACGGATTCGATCCCCGCCACCGAGGCCGTGCGGGTCGCCCGCAATGTGCGCCACCTGTCGGTGGCCCCGCTTCTTGGCGAGGCCATCCGGCGGATCAATGAAGAACGCTCGGTATCGACACTGTTCTGATTGGGAATAGCTGCCAAACCCCTGCTTTTTGCTTGAGTTTTGGGCCTCATGGGCCTATACCACGCGCTGCTGTGCACCCCTGGAGGCATGGCGCATTGTAAGAGCAAGGAGCAAGTACAATGTCCGATATCACAACCATCAGCGCTTCCGAGCGCGAACGGGTCGGTAAGGGGTCCGCCCGTGCGG
>JAYQDX010000036.1:0-3014 GCA_038138545.1 Rhodobiaceae bacterium
GATAGCCGGCGTCGAGAAAGGCCGTCGCGGTGGCGGCGCCAATGCCGCGCCCGGCGCCGGTGATGATGATGGTTTTGGTCATGATCCCGTTCCTTCTTTCGGCTGGCAGGATAAGTGGCCTTTGCCAGGTCGTCCATTCGCGATTTACGACGATCGACGCTTGCGCACGGGGTGAGAGTTTCATACCTCTAGCCCGAGACGTCATTAATTCCAGGGGCGGGACACAGATTTGGGCAACCCGACAGCATTCGTCATCCATCCGGAGGTGCGCAGCATGCCGCTGCCGCGCGGGGCCAAGGCGATGCTTGAAGAGGCGGTGCAGCTTGTCGCCGCCATCGGTCTTGAGGTGGTGCTTGCCGAAACGGTGTCGTTGCACAAGCCGCGCGCCGGCACCTTCCTTGGCAGCGGCTATGTCGACGGACTGGCGGCCCGGGTCGATGAGGACAACCCGCCGGTTATCATCATCAATACCGGCCTCAGCCCGGTGCAGCAGCGTAACCTCGAAACCGGCACGAAATGCAAGGTGATCGACCGCACCGCCCTGATCCTGGAAATCTTCGGTGCGCGGGCCCAGACCCATGCCGGCCGATTGCAGGTCGAACTGGCGGCGCTGACCTTCCAGCGCAGCCGGCTGGTGCGAAGCTGGACCCACCTTGAGCGCCAGCGTGGCGGCGGCGGCTTTCTGGGTGGCCCGGGCGAGCGCCAGATCGAGCTTGACCGGCGGATGCTGATGGACCGCGTCGTGCGGATCCGCAAGGAGCTGAAGGAAGTTGAACGGACGCGGCATCTGCAGCGTGGCAACAGGTCACGTGGCGAGGTGCCGACCGTGGCGCTGATCGGCTATACCAACGCCGGCAAATCGACGCTGTTCAATCGCATGACCGGGGCCGATGTGCTCAGCAAGGACATGCTGTTCGCCACCCTCGACCCGACCATGCGCGCCATCACCCTGCCATCCGGCCGGCAGGTCGTCCTTGCCGACACGGTCGGCTTCATCAGCCAGCTGCCGACCGAACTTGTCGAGGCGTTCAAGAGCACGCTGGAAGAGGTCGTGCAGGCCGATCTGCTGTTGCATGTTCATGATGCGGCCTCGCCGCTGGTGGCCGAGGAGGCCGGCGATGTGCGCGAGGTGCTGGCCGATCTCGGGATCGACGATGAGGCGCAGGCGGAGCGTATCCTGCCGGTGATGAACAAGGCCGACCTGCTTGCCGGGGACAGCACCCGTGCCGAGATGCTTGGCAATATGTTCGAGGACGGGTGCTTCACCTCGGCGCTGACCGGCGCGGGGGTTGAGGCGCTGTTGCAGGCCATCGACTCGCGGCTTGGCGCCGGCCGGCGCCTGTCCAGTGTCACCATCGGGCCGGCCGACGGCGCGGCGCGGGCCTGGCTGTTCGACCGCGGCGAGGTGCGTGTGACCGAGATGGGTGACAGCGGCAGCGAGACCATCAATGTGGCGATGGATGAGGCCGACTGGTCACGCTTTCGCGCGCGCTGGCCGGGTCTGGCAACCGCCTGACAGACAATGGCGATGCCTGCATGATGACCTTGCGCCGATGGGAAGAGGCCACCTGTCAGCGGCCCCGGACAGGCGGAGACAACCTTTCTCGTCACATGACACTATTTTCCTTGAATACGTATTCTCAGCCTGCTTGAATACGTATTCTCCAGTTTCGATACATTTTCATAGTTTCGATACAGTCGATCAACTCAACACAGCATGACGGGAGGAAAGAATGCGAAAATTGAGTTTGTTGAAAGCCGGAATTGCGGCGGTGGCCCTGTCGGTTGCCAGCCTTGCGGCACATGCCGGCGACATGCCCTATAATCTGAAGGAGGGCAAGCCCTTCGCCGGAACCAAGCTGAACATCCTGAGTGTGGTCACGCCGCAATTTGACGGTCTGATGCTTCGTGACGACGAATTCACCAAGCTGACCGGGATCGAGACCGAGTGGACCTTCATCCCCTTCGGCTCGCTGCAGGAAAAGATGAATGCCGAGGGCATCGCCGCGAACGGCAATTTCGACGTGGTGAACTATCTCGACAGCTGGGGGCCGCCAAACGCCCACTGGCTGATGCCGATCGATGATCTGATGGCTCGTGACGGCATTTCGATGGACCGGTATCCGGCCGCCTTCGCCCGCTCGGCACAGTTCGAGGGCAAGACGCTCGGCTTTCCGCTTCGCGCCCACCCGCAGGTTCTGTTCTATCGCAAGGATTTGATCCCGAATCCGCCGACCACCTGGGAAGATGTCGCCGCGATGGGCAAAAACTGGTCGCATGATGATATCTCGCCGATCGCCCTTTATTACAACAATGACGGCAACCGTCAGTCGCTGTTCATCTGGCTGAACTTCCTGTGGGGTGCCGGCGAGGATGTGTTCAACGCGGACGGCAGTGCCGGCTGGACGAGCGACGCCGCCATCAAGGCGACCGAGGATTACGTCAAGCTGCTGACCGAGCACAAGGTGGCCAATCCGAATTCCGTCGCCTTTGTCGAGCAGGATGCCAGACAGTCCTTCATGCAGGGCAAGTCCGCGATGATCCCCGGCTGGTGGTGGTTCTACTCGGCGTTCCAGAACCCCGAGGCGTCAACCCTGACCAAGGATCAGATCGGCTTTGTCGGGATGCCATCCTATGCGGGAACAACCAAGACATACGCCATCTCGATGCCGTTCGCGATCTCCGAATATTCCAAGAACAAGGATGCGAGCTGGGAGTTCATGAAGTGGCTGTCGAACCCGGCCATGGACAAGGCGAACGCCACCGTTCGTGAGGTCAAGGGCAAGCCGATCGTCAACAACGTCGTCACCCATATCACCTCGCTGACCGACGCCGAGGTGAATGCGGCCAACGACAACATCCAGAACGCCGCCTGGGAGTCCCTGAAGCAGTCGGATATCATGCCGCAGATTCCGGAATGGCCGGAGGTTGGTGATCTTCTGTCGGCCGCCATCGCCGAGGCAGCTTCCGGTGGTGACACGCGTGAGCTGATGCTGCAGGCTGCCGAGCAGGCC
>JAYQDX010000036.1:3114-7171 GCA_038138545.1 Rhodobiaceae bacterium
GGCAGCTTCCGGTGGTGACACGCGTGAGCTGATGCTGCAGGCTGCCGAGCAGGCCGACCGCGTTCTGCGTCGGGCAGGCCGCATCAAATAGGCGCATGCCGGCTGACCGTCAGCCCGGTATATCCTGACAAAAAAAGCCCATCCCGCGATTCGCGGGGTGGGCGGATACCAGCCGGTTCGGGGACATGAAAGACAACACGCTGAAATATCTACTGGTGATGCCAGCCGTTTTGGTGGTGTTCGCAACAGCCATCTGGCCGTTGATTGAATCGTTGCGGCTGTCTTTTACCGTCGGACGACTGAATCGCCCCGGCTCGCTCGACCAGTATCTTGGCTGGGAAAACTACAGCTGGGCGATGCTGTATGAGCCGGCATTCTGGAATTCGGTGCAGGTGACGGCCATCTACACGGTGGTGACGGTCGGCCTGACCACCTTGCTGGCACTTGGACTGGCGATGTTGCTGGTGCCCGGCGGGCGCCTTCGGTCGGGTGTGCAGACTTTATTGATTTTGCCCTTCGCGATGAGCCCGGCATTGATCGGTGTCTCGTTCCGCTTCATGTTCAATCCGGAATTCGGATTGTTCGACGCCTTTTTCGGCGTGCTGATCCCGCCGCTGGCCGATGTCAGCTGGCTGGCCAATCCCACCCTTGCCTTTTCGGTGTGCGTGATGGCCGATGTCTGGGGATGGATCCCGTTTCTGACGCTGGTGCTGATCGGTGGTCTTGCCAGTATCCCGCGTGACACCATCGAGGCGGCCCAGGTCGATGGTGCCGGCGGGTGGCGCGTGTTCAGGGATGTCACCCTGCCGCAATTGCTTCCCGTGCTGGCGGTCGTGATCATTCTGAAATCGATCTTCAGCCTGAAGACATTCGACCAGATCTACATGCTGACGAATGGCGGACCCGGAACGGCGACGCAGACCCTGTCGCACTACATTTATTTCAACGGCATGAAATACGGTCAGATCGGATACGCGTCATCGGTTGCCTGGCTAATGGTGATCCCGATGATCTTCCTGACATACGCCTATGCCAAATTCGTGTTCCGCAAGAGATAGGCGATGACCGGTAAACAGACAAAGAAGCTGATGAACGCGCTTCAGGTCACGCTGATCCTGATCGCCATTTTCATCATGCTGGTGCCGATCCTGTGGATTTTTCTGGCAGCCTTCAAAAACCATATCGACGTCTTTCAGCTGAAATTGCTGTTCACGCCGACGCTGGAGAATTTCAAGTCTGTCTTCGCCCCGCCCTATTATCTGGGGCGCAAGCTTGTCAATTCCACCATCGTCGCCCTGGTCACGGTGCTGATCGCCATTCCGGCCGCGACAACAGCCGCCTATGCCTTCAGCCGATTCCGCATGGTTGGCGAAACGGCGATGCTGGTCACCGTTCTGGCGACGCAGTTCGTGCCGGCGGTCGTCATCATTCTGCCGTTCTTCGTGATGTTCCGGGACCTTGGCCTGCTTGATACAAGGCTTGGTCTGATCATCGTCAATCTGGCCATCGTGATGCCGTTTGCCATCTGGATGATCAAGGGGTTCATCGACGGCATTCCGATTGATACCGAGGAGGCGGCAATGGTTGACGGGTCGTCGCGTGTCCAGGTGATCCGCAACATCGTGCTGCCGATGGCCGCCCCGGGGCTGCTCACCGCCGGTATCTTCTGCTTCATCATCAGCTGGAACGAATTCCTCTTCGCCCTGATCCTGACGAACAGGGATTCGGTGACACTGCCGATCGGTCTGGCGCTGTTCAAGGCCGAGGAGGGCGATCTGTGGAACCTGCTCAGTGCGGCGGGGATCATTATCATGGTGCCGATGTTCATTCTTGCCCTGATCATCCGGAATTACTTTGTGCAGGGCATGACCATGGGAGCGGTTCGCTGATGGCTGAGGTCCGACTGAAGAACATCACCAAGCGATGGGATGATTTTGTCGCCGTCGACAATCAGTCGCTGGATATCAGGGACCGTGAATTCCTGGTCCTGCTTGGCCCGTCAGGTTGTGGCAAGACGACAACAATGCGGATGATTGCCGGGCTTGAAGAGCCCACCGATGGCGAGGTCTGGATTGGCGACCAGATGGTCAATGATGATCTGCCGAAAGACCGGGATGTGGCCATGGTCTTTCAGAATTACGGCCTCTACCCGCATATGAGCGTGTTCGACAACATCGCCTATCCGCTGAAGGTTCGCGGCACGCCAAAGGCGGAAACAGACGCCCGTGTCAAACGCGCGGCCGAGCAGGTCGAACTGACCGCCTTCCTTGATCGCAAGCCGCGGGCATTGTCCGGCGGGCAGCGTCAGCGTGTCGCGCTGGCGCGCGCCATCGTGCGCACCCCGAAGGTGTTTCTGATGGATGAACCGCTCTCCAACCTTGATGCGAAATTGCGTGTGTCGATGCGGGCCGAGTTGAAACATCTCAGCCGCGAGCTGAAGATCACCACAATCTACGTCACCCATGACCAGATCGAGGCGATGAGCCTTGCCGACAGGGTGGCCGTGATGCGCGATGGCGTGATCCAGCAGCTTGGCACGCCGGATGATATCTATAACGACCCGGCGAACATGTTCGTCGCCGGCTTCATCGGCTCGCCGGCAATGAATCTGATCGAGGGATCGATCAAGGATGGTCAATTCGTCACGGCCGACAGCACCGCGCTTGTTGCGGTCGGTTCAAGGGATCGTGCCAATGTTGTTCTCGGCATCCGGGCCGATGACATCGAGATCGGCGATCCCGGCAAGGGTGATCTGGATGTTGAAATATATTCCTTTGAGAATATGGGGGAGAACACCCTGCTGACCGCGCAGCTTGGGCAGCAGCGGGTGATCGCACGTGGTGAGCGCCACCTTCGCAAGGAGCAGGGCGAGGTGGTCAGCATACGGGTGAACGCCGCGCATACCTATCTGTTCGACAATGAGACCGGCATCAGGATCAGAGGTGATGATGATGCCTAGGCGCGCGGCAGGAACACGGCCCGATACCATGCAGTCAGGGACCGCTTTCGATGGCCAGAAAGCCGCGAACAGCAGGTCCAACCGTGTCACCGCGAACGAGGTGGCAAAACGTGCCGGGGTCAGCCAGCCAACCGTGAGCCGCGTTTTCACGCCGGGAACAAAGGTGTCCGACGACCTGCGCCGGAACGTTCTGCGGGCCGCCGATGAGCTTGGCTATCTTCCGAACACGCTTGCGCGGTCACTCCAAACCGGCCGGTCATACACGATCGGCATTGTGGTGGCCTATCTGAACAATCCGTTCTATCCCGAGGCGCTGCAGAAATTTTCCAAGGATCTGAATGCGCGCGGCTATCATCTGATGGTTTTCTTTGCTGACAATTCGCTCGAGGAGATTGACGGTGTTGTCGAGGATCTGATGGCGCACCAGGTCGATGCGATCATCCTGGCGGCGGTCAGCCTGTCGAACGATCTGTCCACGCGGCTGAAGGATCTTGGCATCCCCTTTGTCCTGTTCAATCGCGGCCAGGAGGATGACAGTCTGCCGTCGGTGACAGCCACGAATTTCAAGGGTGGCTATCTGGCCGGCCAACATCTTGTCGCCGCTGGCCACACACGCATCGCCCATATTTCGGGATGGCAGAAGGCGCTCAACGGACGCCAGCGCCAGGAAGGTTTTATCAAGGCGCTTGCCGATGCCGGAACAACGCCACTTGCCTGCATCGACTGCCATTTCCGGCGGGAAATGGCGATCGAGGCGACGCGCGAATTGTTCCGCCGGGCCGACAAACCCGATGCAATTTTTGTTGGCAGCGATTTCATGGCGTTCGGCGTTGTCGAGACCCTGCAGGACGAGCTTGGGCTGAAAATACCGGATGATGTATCGGTGATCGGGTATGACGATGTCGAGATGGCGGCCTGGAAGATGTTCGACCTGACCACCATCCGTCAGCCGATCAACCGCATGGTCAGATCAACCGTCGACCTGCTGCTCGATCTGATCGAGGGTGCGACTGACCGGTCAATCCGTTTGGAGATCGACAGTGAGCTTGTCGTGCGCGGCAGCACGCGGGCCGTTGCTGGCAAGGTCGCCTCAAGCCC
>JAYQDX010000036.1:7271-9686 GCA_038138545.1 Rhodobiaceae bacterium
GACATGAACCCGGGCACGCACCGTAAACAGAGCGTTGGAGAAGAGATGTCATGACCGCTTTTGATATGGAACAGAATATTGTGAGGCGTGGCGCTCTGATCCCCTGCAAGACCGCGTTTATCGACGCGCATACGCCGGGAAGCGACCAGAAGGAAAACTTCACCATCATCGGTGGCGGCGTGTCCGAAAGCGCCGACCAGCATGTCCATATATCGGAGAAGATCGGCTTCAATATCGGGGCTGCCGGCCAGCCGCCGAAATGCCATAACAGCCTTCACACGCACCGCACGGCGGAAGTGTTTTTCGTGCAATCCGGACGCTGGCGGTTTTTCTGGGGGCGTTGGGGTGATGCCGGTGAGGTGATCCTCGAACAGGGTGATATCTTCAACATACCGACCGGGATGTTCCGCGGCTTCGAGAATATCGGCACCGACTATGGAATGATCATGGCCATCCTTGGCGGCGATGACGCCGGTGGCGGCGTCGTCTGGGCCCCGCAAGTGATCGAGAATGCCAGCGCGCACGGGCTTGTGCTTGGTGACAACGGACAGCTCTATGACAGCAAGAAGGGCGAATCCCTGCCTGACGGTGTCATCCCGATGCCGGTGATGAGCGAAGATCATTTGCAGCTCATGGATGAACCGCCAACTGCCGAGGTCGTGCCGAACTATGTGGCGCGATACTGGGATCTGATGGCACTTGCCGATCATCAGCCAAGCCGGGTGATCGGGCCGGATGCCATATTGCGTGACCAGCCGGGATTCGAGGTGGATTTCATCACCCGTGGTTCAATTGATGATGGCCGCTACAGCTGTCCTCAGCCGGAGGTGCTGATGCCGGTCCGGGGACATTGGAAGCTGGAATGGGATGGTGGCAGCACGATCCTGAATTCCGGCGATACCTGTCTGGTTCCGGCAGGCCTCGCGCGCGCCCTGTCCCCGTCGATGACCGGCGAGGCCAGCATGTATCGGGTTCGCAACACGGATGATCCCGCCGGCCCCACGATGAGGCTGAATTAGGTGACGGAACCCGTCATTCTGCTGCCTGGCATGATGTGTGATGCGCGGCTCTTCGCGCCGCAGATCGCCGTGCTTTCGGCGACCCGTCCGGTGATGGTGGCACCGCTTGCCGACGGTGACACTGTCGCCGCCATGGCGGCCGCGATCCTGCAGTATGCACCGCCCCGCTTTGCCCTTGCCGGGCTGTCGATGGGGGGGATCGTGGCGATGGAGGTTATCCGCCAGGCACCCTCCCGGATCACCCGCCTCGCCCTGATGGACACCAATCCGCTTGCCGAGGCACCGGAACGCGCCAAAATGCGGGATCAGCAGATTGCCCGCGTTCTCGGCGGCGCGCTGGAGGCGGTCATCCGCGATGACATGAAGCCGCACTATCTTGCCGACGGATCGGACCGTCGCACCATCCTCGATCTCTGCATGGACATGGCGCTGGCGCTTGGCCCGGATGTTTTCGCAAGACAGTCAAGGGCGCTTCAGACCCGGCCCGACCAATGTGAAACATTGCGCGGTGTCGATGTTCCCACCCTGATCCTGCACGGCGCCGAGGACCGTCTGTGCCCTGCCGAACGCCATGAGCTGATGCGTGATCTTGTGCCGGGCGCGATCCTTGCCAGAATTGATGATGCCGGGCATCTACCCACGCTGGAACAACCGAAACCGACGAATGAGGCACTGGAAAAATGGCTGACAATGTAATCCCCGACGACCTTCTGGACCTGCTTCGCAAGGTCGACACACCGACCGTCTGTAATGCCATCGAGGTGGCGCAGGGAAAGCGTGGCTTCAACCGCTTCACCAGAGGCACGATGCATCACTGCAAACCGGGCGATCCGGCGATTGTCGGGTTTGCGAGAACGGCCAAGATCTCGGGCCTTGCCCCGCCCAATGAGGCGCCCGAGGTGATCCGCGCCCGCCGGATGGAATATTTCCATTCCATGGCCGGCGGAACGTCGCCCACGGCGGCCGTTGTCGAGGATGTTGATTATCCGAACTGTATCGCCGGATGGTGGGGCGAGGTGCATGTCGCCGTTCACAAGGGGCTGGGTCTTGCCGGTGCGGTCACCAACGGGGTCATGCGTGACCTTGATGTCATGGATGAAGGATTTCCGGTGCTGGCCGGCTCGATCGGACCAAGCCACGGCTTTGTCCATGCGGTGGAGATCGGCACGCCGGTCAACATCATGGGCATGCGCGTCGCGCAGGGTGAACTGATCCACGCCGACCGGCACGGGGCGCTGGTGATCCCCGAGGATGTCATTCCCGAGTTGAAGGCGGCCATCGACAAGGTCATTGCCTGCGAGGCGATCGTTCTGGGTCCGGCGCGACAGCCGGGTTTCGACATCAACAAGCTGGAGGAAGCCTGGGCGAAATTCGAGGCCGCCAGAACATAGGCCCC
>JAYQDX010000036.1:9786-22825 GCA_038138545.1 Rhodobiaceae bacterium
GGCCCCGGACCATAGGCGTTCAGGCGGCGCCGTTCATGGGCCGGACGGCATTTTGCCGGCAGATCTGCTCGGAAAGCGCCTGACGCCGATCACAAGATCCTGCAACAATTGTTTTCAACCGGCTTCAAACGCGATAGCGTGCGGGTTGATCAGGACAGATATTTGCAGGGCAGGTTCATGGACAGAACGGTTTTTCTGAATGGTGATTTCGTACCGGAGAGCGAGGCGAAACTCTCGATCTTCGACCGCGGGCTTCTTTTTGCCGATTCGGTGTATGAGGGGTTCGGTATCCTCGATTCCCAGCTTGTCGATTTTGAATATCATATGGACCGGCTCGACCGGTCGCTTGACGAGCTTGAGATGCCGTCGCCGATGACGCGCGACGATCTGTTCGCCGCGATGATGCGCCTGATCGACATGAACAGCTCGGTCGAGGGGTTCATGTATCTTCAGGTCACCCGCGGCGAGCGTGACCGGAATTATCTGTATGACGGCGATTATGTGCCGAATGTATTCGCCTTCACGCAGAAGGAGAAATTCGCCGCCGACGCGCCGCCGAAACCGGTAAAGCTTGCGACCACGCCGGACATTCGCTGGGCCCGGCGCGATATCAAGTCAACCAACCTTCTCGGCCAGGTGATGGCGAAGCAGGCGGCAAGCCGCGCCGGCGCCTATGAGGCGCTGATGATCGCGCCTGACGGCGATGTCACCGAGGCCGGGTCCTCCAGCTTTTTCTTCATCAAGGATCGTGAGCTTTTCGTCCGCCCGGTCAGCAACGACATCCTGCATGGCATCACCCGCCAGACGATGCTGCGGGTCGCCGAAACGCACCAGCTTCGCATCCGTGAGGAAACCTACACCCTTGATCAGGCGCTTGCCGCCGACGAGGCCTTCATCACCGCCTCGTCGATCTATGTGTTGCCGGTCGGCCGGATTGACGATACCGAGATTGGTGACGGTGGCGTCGGGCCGATGACGGCGGCGTTGCGAAGCGCCTATCTTGAACTGGCGCGGTCTGAATTCCCGAAACGCGCCGCGACCGGCAATTCCGGCACGGGGGACTGACATATGGCGCATAGACGCATCCGACCGTTCAACACGAAACAGACCTATCCCGAGCAGAATCTCGACAATGACCTTTCGCAGGCGGTTGTCGCGCGCGGCACGATGGTGTTCCTGCGCGGTCAGGTCGGTCAGAACCTTGATACAGGTGACTCGCTTCATGTCGGCGATGCCGCAAAACAGACCGAGACGGCGATGCAGAATATCAGGACGCTGCTGGAGGAGTCGGGAAGTTGCCTTGACCATGTCTGCCGCATCGTTGTCTATCTGACCGATATCCGTCACCGCGAGGCCGTGTACCGCGAAATGGGCAAATGGCTGAAAGGCGTTCACCCCTGTTCGACTGGTCTTGTCGTGCCGGCGCTGGCGCGTCCTGAATGGCTGGTCGAGATCGAGGTGACCGCCGTCATCCCCGAGGACGGAAACTGATCCATGACCGCGCCGCTAGCCCCGCTTCTGGAACAGCTGAAGGCGTTGGCGGCGCAACCCCTCTCACAGGCCAGCGCGCCGCCGAAGGACCTTTACGTCCTTCCTGACATCCACGATCTGGAACAACAGCGTATTTTCGCGCGAAGCTGGCTATGCGCCGGACGCGCCGACGAGCTGCCCTTGCCGGGCGACTATATGAGTTTCGAGCTTGGCCCGCAGCCGGTGATCATCATCCGCGGCGCGACGGGCGAGATCCATGCCCGCGCCAATGTCTGCCGGCACCGGATGATGCGGCTTGTCGAGGGGCGTGGCTCGGCAAGGAAGTTCACCTGCCCCTATCACGCCTGGACCTATGACATTGCCGGCCGGCTGGTCGCCGCCCCGCATATGGACAGGACGGACTGTTTCGCCCGTGATGATCTGGCGCTGGCCACGGTGCGATGCGAGGTCTTTCAGGGATGGATCTATGTCACGCTGGCCCCCGACATCCCGCCGGTCGCCACGCAGCTTGCCGACCTCACGCCGCTGACCGACCGCTACAAGCAGCAGGATTACGTGACCATTTTCCGGGAAGAGCATGTCTGGGATACGAACTGGAAATGCCTGACCGAGAACTTCATGGAGAGCTACCATCTTCCGGTGGCGCATCGCAGCACCGTCGGCGCGCATTATTCGGTCGAGGAGAACACCTTTGACGAGCGTGGCAGCTTTGCCGGATTCACCTGTCAGTTCTTCACCAAGAGCGATGGCGCGCCGGTCGGCCGCGCGCATCAGGACAATACCAGCCTCGAAGGTGTCTGGCGCTACACCTCGGTGATGCCGACGGTTTTCCCGAGCCACATGTATGTGCTGGCCCCGGATCATTTATGGTACCTGTCGCTGCAGCCCGACGGGCCGGCCCGTACCCGCATTCTTTACGGCGCAGCGATCGCACCCGAAAAGCTCGCCGGCGAGACCGACCGGGATGGCTATCTGGCCGCGACCAAGGCGTTTCTGGACAAGGTGCAGGTCGAGGACCGGCATGTTGTCGAGGGTATTTTCAATGGCGCGGCGTCACCGCTTGGCGTGCCGGGGCCGCTCAGCTGGCTGGAGCGCGGCAACCATGAATTCGCGCAATATCTGGCGCGCCAGCTATGCGACCGGTGATGTACGGATGACGGGCGGGGCAGCAACATGACCTTTTCAATTGTCGGACATTGTGCCCGCACCGGTATGGCCGGGGTCGCCATCACCACCTCAAGCATCGCTGTCGGCAGCCGCTGTCCGCATGTGCGGGCCGGCGCCGGCGCGGTCACAACGCAGAATGTCACCGACCCGTCCATCGGACCCGAGGTGCTGGCGCTGATGGCGGATGGCATGGCCGCGCCGCAGGCGGTGGCGAGGGTGATGGAAGGCCGTGCGCATGCCGAATATCGGCAGGTGGCGGCGGTCGACCTGTCGGGCCGGGTGGCGCATGTTACCGGCAGTGAAATTCTGGGTACATATGCGGTGGCGAGCGGTGCGGGATGCGTGGCGGCTGGCAATCTTCTGGCGACGACCGGGGTGCCGGCAGCGATGATCGCCAGCTTCGAGGCTGGCGGGATCACGCATCTTGCCGAAAGGTTGCTGGCGGCGCTGGAGGCCGGCATTGCCGCCGGTGGTGAGGAGGGCCCCACACATTCGGCGGCGCTGCTTGTCGCGCATGAACAGAGCTGGCCGCTTGTCGATCTGCGGGTGGACTGGACCGAGGACTGCCCGGGCCGGGCCCTGCGGGCGCTGTGGCGGGACTATGAACCGCAGATGAACGATTACAGCCTTCGGGCGCTGAGCCCCGCCGCCGCGCCAAGCTATGGCGTGCCGGGGGATGAATAGCGCGTCACCAGATAGACGCCGGCACTGGTCACGCAGAATCCGAGAATCCCGAGAAGGGTCAGCGGCTCGTCAAAGCCGATGGCGGCGATGATGGCGGTGACCGGCGGCACCAGAAACATCAGCGATGACACCGCCGCCATGCTGTCGCGCCGGATCATCACCATCAGGATCAGATAGGCCCCCATCGACACCATCAGCACCAGCCATCCGAGGGCCAGCAGGAAAGGTGGCTGCCAGTCGATCCGTGGCGGCTCTATGGTGGCGCAGATCACCAGGAAGAAGGCCGTCGCGGCAAGCGACTGGATGAGGTTGCTTGCCAGCAGGTCGATCCTGCCGCCGATTTTCTTCTGTAGCAGCGTGCCACCCGTCACCGCGGCAAGCCCGACCGTCACCGAGGCAAGGCCGATCATCGGCATCGCGCCTCCCATTTTCGGCAGCAGCACCAGAACGACGCCGGTGATGCCGGCCAGCATGCCGATGATCTGGACCGGCCGCAGCTTTTCACCGAACAGGATGATGGCAAGGCCGGAGGCAAGAAGCGGTTGCAGCGAGACAATCAGCGCCGAGATCCCGGCCGACAGCCCCCGTGACAGGGCGAAGAAAACGCTGCCAAGATAGAGTCCGTGCAACAGCAGGCCGACAAGGGCGGTCAGCGCGATCACCGGCCGTTCCGGTGTCACTGGCGGGGATCGGCGCCACCGCCATAGCGCCAGCATGATCAGTCCGAACAGACAGCTGACGGTGCCGAAACGCAGCATCAGCACTGCGAAGGGTGTCGCATATTGCACCCCGATCTTGGCGGTCACGAAGGCGGATGACCACAGCCCGACAAAGATGAGCGGCAGAATGACCCGGTAGAGCATGGTCAGCCAGCGGCCCTGATTTCGCGGGCGATCGCGGCGCCGAAGGCGGCTTGCGTTGCGGCGCTCCAGTGGATCGGGTCGCGTGGTGATGACACGGCATGTCGATTGCCATCGATGAATCCGGCACCGGCCGCAATACAGGCCTCGCGCATCACGGGTGGCAGGGCCTGCGAGGTGGCGCGCCCGCCACGCCATTCCCGGTGGCGGATCCAGCCCGGGTCATCGGCCCGTTCGCCAAGTTCGGGCGGGCAGATGACGGTCACCGGCGCGGGTGCCTCGCCATACCACCCGCCGGGCCCGGCGGCGGTGTCGCGGATGGCCGCCAGCAGCGACATCACGCCGGCGGTGATCGCCGGTGCGTCACGGCCGAAACGTGCCTTCAGATCATTCGTGCCAAGCATCAGGATGATGTGATCGAGAGGCTGCTGTGACAGCAGAATGGCGCGCAGCGGGGTGTGGCCATTGCACCAGACGCCTTCCTGCGGGTCATCGATATTGGTCGTGCGGCCGGGAAGACATTCCTCGACAAGCTCGATCTCGCTGCCGGCCTCGCGAAGATGCCGCGCCATCATCACCGGCCAGCGTTCGGGATGCCGGGTTCCTGACCCGTCATCAAGATACCCCCAGCTGTTGGAGTCGCCATAAACAAGAATGCGCAATTCTGAACCCGTCCATCACCAGTCTCGCCGGTGAAGAGTGCGCGGGATGGGCGGTCAATGCAAGCCGCCCGCGCGCATGCCGGCGAACCGCCCATATCCAAGGCGATAGACCGTCTGAAACAGGGCAAAGAACAGAACCGGGATGAGAAGTTGCAGCATTGTGGCGACGCCGGCCATGGCGCGGCTGCCGCCCGAGGCGAGCGCCACCGCCTCCAGGGTCATGGTCGTGATCCGGCCGGCGCCGGCAAACAGGCTTGGCAGATACAGCGCCACCGACACCGCTGTCCCGACGAACAGCGCGGTGATGATGGCCGGTGTCAGCATCGGCAGGGTCACGCGGCCATAGCGTCGCCATCTGCCGGCGCCAAGACTGGCCGCGATCCGGTCGTGACGTTTGTCCAGCGATGCCGCCGCCGGCGCCAGGATCAGCCAGACATAGGGCAGGATGAACAGCATGTGCATCCAGATCATCGCCAGCCAGGTGCCATCAAGCCGGGTGACGGTCAGCATCATCTGCAGCCCGGGAACAAATCCGGCTTGCGGCAGCAGGATGGGCGCGAAGATCCAGACCTGCCAGAGGCCGGCGCGGCTGTTCGGGCGCGCCACCGCAATCGCCATCAGCGCCAGCGCCACGGCGATGAGCGAGGCGGCGGCGGCGATGACAAGGCTGGCCACCAACGCTGGGGCGAGGCTGTCTGCACGCATCCAGAACCGCCATGTCAGCGACTCCGGCCAGGCTGCCGGAAAGAACCAGGGCCCGGCAACCGACCACAGCCCCGCCGCGACCAGCCCGGCACAGCCAATGACAAGCGGCACCGCCGCCACCCCCGCCAGAACCCTGACACAGGCGCGCAAGGCGGCAAGGCGAGCCCCGCGGCGTCGCTGCCATGCCAGCGCGCGGCCACAGAGCCATTCCCCGGCACACCAGATCGCCAGGGCGACGATGGTCAGTCCGATCTGCATGACCGCTCCGAAAGAGGCTGGCAGGCGCGCCGCAAGCTCGGCATCCTCGAACCCCTCGACAATCAGCACGGCCAGCGGCGGTGGCAGCATCGGGCCAAGAAGGCGCGGCATGTCGACAACAGACAGGCTGAAGGCAAGAACGGCGAATACCGGCAGCCTGATGCGTCGATAGACAAGGGGAAGGACAAGATAGACCCAGCTTGCCGCGCGCCCATATCCCAATGACATGCCGGTGGCCAGCAGCCGCCGGACCGGCAGGGTGGCGAGGGCGGCAAGGCTGACAAGGACCAGGAACGGCACTTCCTTGATCAACAGACCAAGACACAGCACCGCCCCGCTGCCATCAGGGACAAGTGCCCATAGGGGCGGTCGCTCGAACCCGGTCAGGCCGGGCGAGACAAGCCGCATCAGCCATCCCGACGGTGCCAGCAGGAACAGCACGCCGATGGCCACCGCGCTGTGCGGCACGGCGATCAGCGGCCCGGCAAGGCGGCGAAGCCAGCCGGCCCGGCGCGCGCCTGCGAAGGTGATGACAAGCGCAAAGCTGAACAGAAGGGCAAGTCCCGTCGCGCCAAGTCCGGTGACCAGCGATGTCATGCCGGCGCGTGCAAGGCCCGGTGTCGCCAGAAATGCGCGCGCCGGGTCAAGTGATGGTGTGACAAAGCCAAGCGGCGGGAACAGGCCGATTGCCGGCCCCATAACCCCGACAATGCCGGCGATGACCGGCAGCGCGGTCGTCAGTGCCAGAATGCCGGTCATGACATGGCGTCCACCAGTCATCCTGTCATCACCATGGCATCATCCGGTGATGCCGCGCCAAACCGACCCGTGTCATCGATGGTCAGCCACCGCTGCCATAACGCCGCCGCCATTCGGTCTCGATGGCCTTCATCCATGAGGGGTGCGGTTCGGCCAGCGTCGCGCCAAGATCGGCCTCGGACAATGTGGCCACACCGCGGGGCAGCGCGGCAAAGCCGGCCCGGTCATCCTCTGACAGCCGGTGCATGGCCAGAACGGTCGGGTCGCCCCAGACCCGCGGGTCGGCTTTTCGAATCTGGGCTTCGGGCGAGAGCAGGAAATCGGCAACGATCCGGGCCGCCTCGGGCGCGTTCGCGTTGAAGGGAATGGCGAGGAAATGCACATTCGCAATTGTACCGCCATCATGGATATAGGTGCGCACGCTGGTCGGCAACTCGCCGCGCTCGATCGCCGAGGAGGCATCGGCCGGATTGAAGGCGATCGCGATGTCGACCTCACCATCGGCCAGAAGCTGGCGCTGCATCGGATAATTCGCCGGATAGGCACGCCCGCCGCGCCACAGATGCGGGGTCACGCTGTCAAGCCACTGCCATAACGGGGCCGTCACCGCATCGAACAGTGCCTCTTCGACCGGCCGGTAGAGCGGCGCGGTGTCCGCCGCCGTCTCGATCAGGATCTGTTTGAGAAAGGACAGGCCGACAAAATCGGGGGGCTGCGGATAGGTGAAGCGGCCGGGTGTCTCGATGATATGGGCGGCAAGGTCGGCGGCGCTTCGCGGCGGGGCCGGCAGGCGGGCGCTGTCATGCGCGAAGACCAGCTGCGCCCGTCCCCAGGGGGATTCCAGCCCGTCGGTCGGCACCGCGAAATCAAGTCTGATCGCGGGCAGGGCCCCGGCATCGGTATAGCGCCAGGATGGCAGCGATTCCGCCCAGGGCGTGCCCTGCAGCAACCCGTTCCGCTTCATGGCGGCGAAATTCTCGCCATTGACCCATAGCAGATCAATCGAGCCGCCGGTGCTTCGTCCTGCCGCCTGTTCGGACAGAATGCGTGATACGGCGGCCGCGGTGTCGCTCAGCTTGACATGCTTCAGCGTGATGTCATGGCGCCGTGCCAGTTCATTGCCGGCCCAGGCGATATAGTCATTGATCTTGTCATCGCCGCCCCAGGCGTTGAAATAGACGGTCTGGCCACGCGCCGCATCGCGGATCGTGGCAAAATCGCGGTCACCGGCAAGCGCCGGGCCGGTCAGCGTCGCTGCTGGCAGCATCATGACAACCATCATGAAGGCGCACATCACTGGCAGGATCACGAGGCGGAGCATTTGGACCGGGGTCATTGCAGGCATTGTCTGTCTCATCGGCTCAGGTTCAGGACAGGTTTCCTGTGCATCGACCTAGCATAGCTTGACCGGCGCGGGCTATAGTTTCGCGAAACCGTGAACAAGGATGCCAAGATGCTGCGAGTGCAGGCCCTGACCATTGCCATTGACGGGCAACCGCCGCTGATCGAGGGGCTTGAGGTGACAGTGCCGGCCGGCGAATTGCGTCTGCTCCAGGGGCCGAGCGGATGTGGCAAGTCAACGCTTCTCGCGGTGATTGGCGGGACTGCGGATGATGCCGTCCGCTGGTCGGGCACCATCAGCCTCAACGGGGTGGACATCTCGCATCTTCCCGCCGAACAGCGCGGTGTCGGGCTGATGTTCCAGGATGCGCTTCTGTTTCCGCATATGTCGGTTGGCGACAATCTCGCCTTCGGGCTTGCCGCGCGGCATCGAGGTGACCGCGCGGCGCGGGTTCAGGCGGCGCTTGCGGCGGCCGATCTGCCCGGGTTTGCCGAGCGCGACCCGGCCTCGCTCTCCGGCGGGCAGGCGGCGCGGGTGGCGCTGATGCGCACCTTGCTTGCCGAACCGGAGGTTCTGCTGATGGATGAGGCGTTTTCGGCGCTTGACCCGGCATTGCGGCAGGGCTTTGGCATGTTTGTCCGGGAGCGGATCCGCGACCGGCATATCCCGGCGTTGCTTGTCAGTCACGATCCGGCCGATGCCGGGTTTGCCGATGGCGAGCCAATCAGCCTGACCGCCTGATCACCGGCCAGTCTGACTAGCGACGGGGCAGGTCGGTCATTGGCGCGCCGCGCAGATGACGAAGCCTGGCAAACACGTCGACCCCCATCTGCAGCATGATATGGATGATGTCGATTGGCACCCAGTTCTCGTGGATGCGGCCATCCACCAGATGGTAGAAATCCATGACCCGCATGTCGATCCTGCGCCCGGTTGGCGGCAGACCGAGCCATTCGCCAAGATGCGTTCCGCGAACCGACGGCCATCCGCCGGTGACAACGAAATTGCCGTCGGCGATCCGCACATAGTGACCGGCACCCTGCCGGTCCGGCCAGCCGATCAGGAACGGGATCTGGTGATGTTGCTGGAAGCCGGCCATGCCGCGGGTACTGCCGATGCCGGCCGGGCCATACCACAGGAAATTCTCGGTCCAGGCATCGCCATGTTTCATCGAATGCACCGATTTGCCATCGAAACTGCCAAGTGCCTCATGCATGGCAAGGACGATATCCATCGCCTTCTGGCCAGCCTCACCGTCATTCTCGGCGATCCTCACGCCTTGGGTCGTCGGGGCGGGCCACATGCCTTCGGCGCCGAGTGAGGGCGCAACGGGCCAGATACCGGCCTGGCGCATCAGATCGAGAAAATCAAACAGGACATAGCTGTGAGCGATCCGGCCGTCACGAAGATGATGAACTTCGCAGACCCGAAGATGGACCAGGCCGTTGGTTGCCGGAATGTCGAACAGATCGCCTGTCATGGTGCCCTGAATGACACCCATGCTGGCGACAAGCTGGCGGCCGGCCACATCCGCCGGCATGCGCGAATCGGGCTTGCCGATGCCGCCGGTAAAGATGCTGTCGCGACGTTCGAGGTCCGGCATCGCCGCGCGGAGTTTCGTCCAGACATCGGTGATGGCCTCGATACCGGCAATTTCGTTGATCGGATGACTGCCCCAATATCGGGCATCGGGGTGATAGATATCGGCCACCGACAGATGACCCCTTGCAAGGCCGTGCAGGGCCTCAGACGCCTGTAACTTAAAGGCGATGATGTTTGAATCGGTCATTTCAACTGGCATGATGTGATTCCCGGCGCCCCCTGTTCGCGCTGGATGAAAAGCGTTGCCGGGCGCCCTGTCAATGAAAAGCCGTCATCACGGCAGGCCATCAAATGTCGCACCGTCGCGAAAGGGCTTTACAAATTTGCATACGTATTCAAAAGTTCGCTCGATAGAAATCCCACCACTGGTAAACCCGCCCTGTGCTGGCTACCGGATGGTTGGCACGGTGGTCGTTGGAGCAGAGCCTGTCCTTGTGGCCACCTGAAAAGTCACACCATTGAGTTCTTAGGAGGAACATGATGAACAAGGTATCCAGATTTGCCGTTTCCGCGGCCTTCCTGCTTGCCAGTGCGTCGAGCGCCTATGCCGGATGTGGCATCGGGTCGGGTTCGGCGAAAATTCTTGCGAACGATTTCCCGGCGACGCAGGCAATCGCCGCGGCTGCCACGTCCTGTGACGGCGGCGGTGCCAGCGTGACCGCCAACCTGAACAAGGATCACAAGGATCTGATCGTGGCCGGCTTCACCGCCACACCGCCCGAGTTCACCGCCTCGCACGTCACCAACAGCACGCTTGTCTCGGTGATGAATGATGGCCTTGCGATGCCGCTTGACGGTCTGATCGCCAAGCATGGCGGCGATCTTCAGGGCATGCAGAAGATCACCATTGACGGCAAGGTGATGGCGGTGGCCTTCATGGCGAATGCCCAGCATTTGTTCTATCGCAAGGACATTCTTGAGGCCGCAGGTGCCGATGTGCCAGCCACCTATGAAGGCGTTCTGGCCGCTGCCAAGAAAATCCGCGACAAGGGCCTGATGGAATATCCGATCGCCGGCACCTACAAGGCGGGTTGGAACCTTGGCGAGGAATTCGTGAACATGTATCTCGGCCATGGCGGCGAGTTCTTCAAGCCCGGCTCGGCGCAGCCGGCGATCAACAACGCCAAGGGCATCGCCACGCTGAACATGATGAAGGCGCTGACCGAATACATGAACCCGGACTTCCTGACGCATGATTCGAACGCCGTGCAGGCTGAATGGGAGGCCGGCAATGTCGCGCTGACCAACCTGTGGGGATCGCGCGCCGGTGCCGTCACCGACGGTGAGGGATCGACCGCCGCCATCGAGAGCAACACGATGTTCGCCGCCGCCCCGACCGTATCCGGCGGGTCGACCCCGGCAACAACGCTGTGGTGGGATGGCTTTGCGATCGCCAAGAACGCATCCGCAGCCGATGCCGAGGCATCCTTCATCGCGCTCATGAACGGCATTTCGCCGGCCATGGCTTCGGCCAACGCGGATGCCGCCAATTGGCTGATCGCCGGTGCGCAGCCGCGCCCGTCGGGCAAGGGTGTCGTTGCATCCGCCGCTGGCGGCGCATCGCCCTATCCGATGCTGCCTTACATGGGGGCCATGCATGGCGCCATCGGTGCCGAGCTTGCCGACTTCCTGCAGGGCAAGGAAAGCGCTGATCAGGCGCTGGCCGATATCGAGGCGGCCTACACCGCTGCCGCCAAGGAAAAAGGCTTCCTCTAGGCCATATACCTTCAAGGTCGGGAGCGTGCCGCGTTCCCGACCCATTTCTTCTGATATCTCAAGCCCAAGCCACACTACCGGACTGGCATCATGCCGCATCGCACCTTCATCAGCTTTATCTGGCCATCGGCGCTGGCGATGATGCTGTTCATCGCCTTGCCGATTGTGTCGGTGGCGGTGCAGTCGCTTTTCATCGCGCATGAGCAGGTGATCGAGACGGTCGAGAATTGTGGCCCGTTCGGCTGCAAGACGGTGGAGGCGGTGAATGCCGAGGCGACAGCGCAGCTGCGCGCCGATGAACCGCTTGGCCGGTTCAACGGGGTCGGCACCTATACCAACCGCAACCATCTGGCGTTCGCCGAAATTGGCACGGCCTGGAGCGAATCTTCCGGCCTTGGTGATTTTGCCGACCGGGTGCTGAACCTGCCCTTCTACAAGGCGCTTGCCTTCACGCTGACCTATACATTTGTGGTGACGCCGTTGGTGATCATCCTCGGCTTCGTCATCGCGCTGGCGGTGAACCGCATCCCGGGGATGTTCAAGGGGCCGACGATCTTCGTCTCCCTGCTGCCGATGATCGTGACGCCGCTGATCGGCTCGCTGGTGCTGTTCTGGATGATCGATCCCAAGGGCATCATCGGTGCCACGCTGCAGATTCTTCTCGAGGATCCGAACCTGTCACTGAAGGCGTCAACGGCGCTGACCTGGCTGACGCTGATTGTCTATGGTGTCTGGCATTCGGCGCCCTTCGCCTTTGTCGTTTTCTATGCCGGTCTCCAGACCGTGCCCCAGGACACGCTGGAAAGCGCGATGATCGACGGCGCCAGCCGCTGGCAGCGCGTTCGTCATGTCGTGATCCCGCATCTGATGCCGCTGGCGGTGTTCGTCACGCTGATTCAGCTGATGGACAATTTCCGGGTGTTCGAGCCGATTGTCGGCTTCAACGCCCAGGCCAATGCCACCTCGCTGTCCTGGATCATCTATAATGACCTTCGTGGCAGTGATGGCGCGATGCTGTTCGGGTCCGCCGCCGCGACCTCCATGCTGACGATCATCGGCGTCTGCATTCTGCTGGCCCCTGTTGTCCTGCGCACCTGGCGCGGCAACCGGCAGGTGGCATAGGAGGCGGCCATGGCACGAAAATCACCCACCTGGCTGACGGTTCTGAGCCTTGGATTCCTCATCCTGTGGCTGGCGCTGGCCTCGGTGCCGTTTCTCTGGACCTTGTGGGGCAGCTTCAAGGTCGAGGCGGATTTCTTCTCGCGGCAGGACTGGCGCAACGCGCTGTTCGGCATTCGTACGCTGGCCGAAACCGGTGCCACCTCGACAGGTGCCGGATATGAAGGCGCCTGGGTGAAAGAGGAATTCTGGCGGGCGACCATCAATACCGGCATCATGACGCTGTCGGTTGTCGCGATCTCGCTGACGCTTGGCACGCTGGGTGGCTATGCGCTGTCACGTTCGGGGTTCCGTTACGCCTTCTGGATATTGATCGTCGCGCTGGTGTTCCGGGCGATGCCGCATATCACGCTGGTGTCGGGTTATCTTCTTCCCTTCTTCCAGCTGAATCTGTGGGGCCATCTGACCACCACCATCATCGTGATGGTGGCCATCAACCAGCCTTTCACATTATGGATGCTGCATTCCTTCTTCCTGAACATCCCCAAGGATCTCGACGAAAGCGCGATGGTCGATGGTTGCACGCGCTTTCAGGCCTTTCGCTATGTGATCATTCCGGTGATGTGGCCCGGCGTGATCACCACCGGGCTGTTCAGCTTCCTTCTTGCCTATAA